>JANWHK010000211.1 GCA_025450395.1 Bacteroidia bacterium | reverse complement strand
GTATTGAGAACTGTATGATATGCCGGAACCAACAGGTCTTTCAGTGCCAGTCTATGGACAGAATCTTTTTTAAACCCATATGTATAAAAATTGTGGGTGTAATGGGAATACCCTGTACCTTTCGGAGGTGCATAATAATTTTCAAGCACCTGGTCAAGCGTGAATGATTTCATATTGACACTGGCAATCTGGACCCTGTAGTTCAGGCCCTCCAAAGCAATACCGTATTCCCAGTAATTTTCCGGATTATACTTTTCAGTATCAAAATAAATATCAGGGTCTTCCGGATAGTCCTCGATTTTTTCATCCAGGAAAAAGTCTTCACAGGCGAGGATGATCAGCCTGTTGCGCAGCATGTTCCTGTTTTTTATATCCAGTATACTGTCTGTCAATTCATAACCTTCTATTTGCGACTTTAATTCATCTGATGCTTTATCCTCCAATTCATTCCATACCGCCCCGAAAAAAACGAGGGAATCCGCCAGGCACTTGCCGCTGAGGTTGTACACCTTTTCAACATGATATGTCATTTTGCCACTTGCATCTACCAAGCCAATATCACTGCTATCTATTTGAAAGACGGCATAATTTCCAAGAAAAGATGTAACCTCTGTCCATGAGGGCTGCACGATAATCCTGCCCAGGCTGTCAGCAAGTCCCCACTTCCCATCGTCCTTCAACAGGTAAAGGCCATTCTCCTGGCGTCTAAGGTCCTGGTAAATGCATGGCAGCACGATTAAGCCATCTGAGCGCACTAGCCCGTATTGAAAACCTATGTCCTTTACAATGGCATAGCCGTTCTTGAAATGCGAGGGAAAATTGTAAATTGTATCGAGAAGCAATTGGTGATATCTGTTCACAAGTCCCCATCCTCCATATCTCGGAAATTCATCATAAATATGGCCCTCCGTATTAAATGAATCTTTTCGCATGGTTGGTTTAACCCAAAAGGTGCCATTGACAGGATCAAAATCAGAAACTGCATCATAAAGCGTATCCACCACCAGGTTTTCATCCTCATCCACGATTCCCATTTTTCCATTGTAGGATGCCACCCAGGCAACTCCATCCTTGAATTCTCCAATATCCTTATAGTCCTTTTTATTGGTGTATACAATCTGCCCATTGTTCAGTATATAACCCTGCATGCCAGCATTGTTTGAAAAAGCCTTTTTTCGTTTATTGTAATCCTTGACAACATAAAACGGGTCGAGCAAAACCCTGCCGGTATCGTTGACAATGCCACAGCAATAACATTCATTCTGCAGACTCGCATCATCGGTACAGAACGGGGCCATCCGGTTTTCAAAATGCCGCTTGTGCAATATTTCCTTGTAATCGGCCATACTCAGGGCCTTGAGATAATGATTACTGATAGTGAACAATCTATCCTTAACGACATAGATCAGTTCATATGCAAATGGCAATATTACCGAGTCATTTTCATCCACAATACCGTATCGACCATTTAATTTCACAATAAAATGATGCAGGAAATGTTGAGTGTCCTTTATTTTTAATGTGGGATGATAAAATGCCTGCATCACCTCATATCTTGGCGCCATGATCACTCCGCCTTTTGCATCCAGAAGGCCATAGGCATTATTACCGCGAAAAATGGCTGCCGACTTTCCTGTTGTCCGGAAATGATTATTGTATTTCAATACGGAAAGGAATTCATAAGGGGTCTCCGTCACTATCCTTCCGCTTGTATCCAGCAAATAACAGGATTGACCTTTCATCACTATATCCACTCCATGCCCGTTAAAGTCCGGGAAATCAGAACCAGTAAAATGATAGGTAGCAGGCAAAAATCCCTTGCCATCTATACCGTATAAACCAAATAAACGATGATCGTAAAATGTCCCATTGAGAGTCCATATGAAATTTTTACCATTGACAGTCCTGATATAAAAATCATCGTAGACAGGTGGTACAATGGTATCGCCTTTGTAGTTGATCATGCCTTTTTTAAGCACCACGGTGTCCCTGCATTCAAATTGAACGGTCACATTTTGCTTAAATGAAAAATACTGCCCTTCAAAAATATGTTCAAGTTCACCATATTTGGGTTCAAGCACGATACCGGTGCTGTCAGCAAGGCCCCACAGACCATTTCTGCTTACAATGAAAAGGTCGCCGGGAACATCGCGAACTGAGCTAAATTCAGCATTTAAAATAATCCTGCCGCTTTGCCTGCTAATCAATCCATATAATTCTCCTTTTTTATACCTGAAAACCTGTAAATGGTCCAGGGTTTTATTTTCAGTAGCATTCTCCAGCAACTTGATCTCATCATAATCAGGAGTCAATAAAAAACTGCCATCTTTGCTGATGACGCCATGCTTTTCGTTGCGTGTGGTACTGAAATATCCTGTTTCAAATTGCGCTTCGGATATATATGTATAAACAGGCTGCACCACCCATTCCGCTTTATAATTTTTTAAACCGTACAGGCAGTTGATATTGTCTTTGGCAATACGCAGGGAAACGGTATCAGGATATTCCTTATTGGTATTGATATAGGCTAATGATGCATCTTCCCTGAAATTCATGTGATGGTAAATTTTACCATGGTCTTCATAGGTCGACACGCGTGAAATGACACCATTTTCATACCATGCAGTATCAGGTCCTTGTTCAAGTCCTTTGTGGAATATCCTTTTCTCGGCCAAATGTCCGCTCTTGTGATATTTTAAATACAGACCATCGATTAGCCCGCTTTTATAGGTGATGTGTTCTATGACGTCTTTTCCTGTAGAATCATATGTAATACTGGCACCGCGGATTGTGTCCCTATAAAAATGCGCATACTGGGCGAGTTTCCCATTTTCATAAAACACCGAGCGTTCACCATCGAGTCTTCCCTTTTTATATAAGGCCTTTACATGTGTTTTTCCACTCGGCCAATATGAAACGCTCAGTCCGTGTTGAAGCCCGTTTACGTATTGGTTTTTTTCATGAATTGAACCATCTTCGTAATAGGTCGTCCACAACCCGTTCAACTGACCGCTTTTATAAGTCCTTTGTTCCGTTCTGCGACCATTGCCGTCATACCAGTTACAGGCGCTGTCCAATACATCCGGATTCTCGGAAATAAGCTTGCCTTCCCATTGCAGCCTGCCGTTCATGTAATAATCCCTGACAATACTCGTGGGTTTCCTTGCAAACTGGTAATAAATTTCGCGGTAATAGACAGCACTTTCCTTTTCGCAGGATTTCCAGTCCTTGTCAAAATACTTAAGTGTTTTCTCCTGTGCCGGGCAGGCCAGGTAAAAAGACGTAAAAAATAAAATGCAGATGTATTTGTGTAAAGAAATCATCATGACGCAATCACAAACATAGTGATTTTTTTTCGAAATATCAAGCAATAATTACCTGAAGACCGTCATAAGCCAGGTGTTTCCCGGCTGGCAATGCAGAACTGACATCGCTGTGCGAGCCAAGCTGATGACTTATATGGGTAAAATAGACTTCCGGCACACCTAATTCGTCGGCTAAAGCAATAGCTTCCTGCAAAGTATAGTGACTGATGTGTTTTTCCTTGCGCAACGCATTCAATACCAACACCTTTGAGCCCCGAATCTTTTGTTTTTCTGGTTCGGATATAAAATTCGCATCCGTGATATAGGTAAAATCACTTATCCTGAATCCCAAAACGGGTAATTTATAGTGTAAAACCTCTATCGGGGTCACTTTAACATCTCCAACATTGAAATCCGTATTATTGGCTATCGTATGGATGTTGACTTCCGGAATGCCGGGATACCTGAAATCAGCAAAAATATACTGGTATTCCCTTTGCAGGGCTGCCTGTACCTGGATAGTGGCATACACATCAATCGGTTTTTTATTGATATAGTTAAAAGCCCTGATGTCATCCATTCCGGCGATATGGTCCTTGTGTTCGTGTGTAAAGATAAGTGCATCCAGTTTTTCTGTTCCGGAACGCAACATCTGCTGCCTGAAATCAGGCCCGCTGTCAATAACAATGGTGAGGCCGTTAACTTCAATTTTTACACTGCTTCGCAACCTTTTATCACGGGGATCTTCACTCAGGCAGACAGGGCACCTGCAGGCTATCAATGGAACACCCTGGGATGTCCCTGTGCCGGTAAAAGTAACCCTGGTTTCCATCAGATATGTTCTTCCTCTCCGGCTTCAAAAGCTTCGCCGAGTTCATCGGGTTCTTCGTCCTCCGGATCCCTTTCTTCAACAAAACCTTCCACGTCAAAATCCTCGTCTATAATAGGTGCATGTTGACTTACCAGCTTGTTGGCTATTTCATCAAACTCGTTTTCATCAACCACCTTGAACCTGTTAATGCCTTCATTTTGCTTAGGTGATTTGCCATTGGACTTAAATATCAGTGGATATGAAATTCCGTTGACATCATTTTGTATACTTTGAAGCTCAATGTGAAATGTCCATTGTTCATTAAAATCGGTTATATACACATATTTCTGGTGCGGGTCATTCACAAACTCCTTCAGTTTGGCATTTGACATCTGTAATTTCCCTTCATCTTTCAGGCTGATCTCACGGCCTTTTCTCCAGTTGTCGTCAGAACAATAAAAAGAGGTTGGTAATTCCTTGTTAAATCCTATGGAATCAAGAATGATATTGTGAAATTCAAGAAAAGTAGAGCTTGGCAGAATATCAATGACACGATTGATATCTTCTTCTTCATCAAACCAGACTTTAAAGCGGTAAATCATATAACTGCAAATGTATATTATATTTTTATTTTTTCCTCAATACCTAATTCTTTGGCCATATTTTTTAAGTATTCGAATGCATCTTCATAATTGTCCTGAACAATACCATCCAGTATCGCTTGCTTAACCTTTGATTTCAAGATACCGATATGCTGTTTCCTTACAATCTCAAAATGCCGGATAATATCATTCCCCGATATTGGCGGCTGCCAGTTCCTTAAATAATCCTTTTCAGCTACATCCCTTATTTTCTCTTCCACAAGATAGAAATTCTGCTTGATCTTCTCCACCTTTTTTTCGTTCTTGCTCGTGATATCGCTCCTGCAAAGCATCATCAGCGCATCAATATCCTCTCCCACTTCCATCATCAATCGCCTGACCGCGCTGTCGGTAACGATTTCCTGTGACAGAACAATGGGCCTCAGATGTAAAAGCACCAGTTTTTCAACAAACTTCATGCGATCGTTCAGTGGCAATTTCAACTTTGTAAAAATAGGCTTCACCAGCCTGCTGCCCCTGTCTTCATGACCATGAAAGGTCCAGCCAATGCCGGGTTCAAAACGCTTGGTCGCAGGTTTTGCAATATCATGGAGTATGGCAGCCCATCTCAGCCACAAATCATTGCTCAGTTGCGCCAGGTTGTCCAGCACCTTCAGGGTATGATAAAAATTGTCCTTGTGACTCAACCCATTAATCGTTTCAACACCATGAAGTGCTACCATTTCTGGAAATATGAGTTGCAGGAGACCTGTGTCAAACAAATATTCGAATCCTATTGAAGGCACCGGTGAAAGAATGATCTTATTGAGTTCCTCGGTAACGCGTTCTTGTGAAATGATGCCTATTCTTTCCTTGTTCCTTTCGATTCCTTCAAACGTTTTTTCGTCAATCCTGAACCCGAGCTGGGTTGCAAAACGGATGGCACGCATCATGCGCAGGG
>JANWHK010000210.1 GCA_025450395.1 Bacteroidia bacterium | reverse complement strand
TGGTTAATAAGAGCACGATGGAATCCAGGCCGATAATCGTATCGGATGCTTTTATGTTGTTCACCTTCCACCAGTATTTGACAACATTTTTATTGGCACCGGTGGAGGTATTCGAAGCATGCACAAATGTGGGTAATCCGCAGGTATGGGTTTTGTAGGAAGTAAAAACAGGGTTAACCGAACAGGCGTAAGAAAAAACGCTGTTTAGTGTTATAAAAAAGATAAGGCATATAGTGTAATGGAACCTTTTCCCCATAAATTTGTGTTTTGGTTAGTCTAGTGTTTCTTTTTAAATGCAAGTAATAGACCATAAAAGTAATAGATTGAAAACCAATGATGTGCATAAGGTGTGGAAAGGCCTATTTTCTCATATTGAGAAGAAAAATCTCAAAATATGATATTCATCATATGATGGGAAAGGCCCAAATTACCTAGATAATTGGAAATTTTATAAATTGTATAGGTTTGTTAAAATATTGGTAATAATGGAAAATTAACAACCAAAAACCAGGCTTGAAAAACGCTTTTGGTCTATTTAAAGCTTCACTCCCCATCATTCAATCCACTCGCCTTCTCTTTTAGTGGCATCATAAATGGAGAGTTCAAATTTAGCTGCAAATTTCCTGGCGATTTCCAGTGCTTTCGAAAAATCCTTTGTCAAATATACAGTGAGCCTTCTGCTCCTGTTGTAAACTAAATTAACTTCTATTTCAGAATATGAAAACGTAGCAGACTGGCTTCCCGAGGCCATTCCCTGGCTTTTTTTTGCACTGAACATTGAAATGGATTCAAATTCGGGCAGCGTTATCCATTTGCCTGACCTTAAACCGAAGATGACAAAAGCATACCTGTATCTTGCCAAGGAAAAGCTGATAGTCAATTCTTTTTTTGCCAAAAGCGAGATCAAGCCAAGAATTAATAGAATAAGTCCAAAAAAGTTCATATTCAGGCATTGTGTAAGTCCTATCAGCATAAACGTTGCACCCAATATTTTAAATTGCGGGGAAAAATAAGAGCCTTCTGAAAAATGATAATCCGTTTCCGGATTGTGAATCGGAGCGTCTACAATATCGTTGGTGTTTTTCATATCAATATTAAATAACGCGTGAAACCCCTATACCCCATGAAGGCTTATAGTTACTTTGTGCCCGATACTCCTTACCATAAGAGGATTTTAAAGCAACGCCATAAAAAAAATATATTGAGGAAAGTTTATTCTTCCCCAATATGAACTCCGGTTTGGCATAAAGGGACATATCCCATTGCAGCCTTGGTTTATTTTCCATTAATGTGTAATCGGTATTGTCAGGTTTTTCATTTCGATACAATCGAATATCCGGATCCGAGCAAATGAAATAACACACCCTGTCTCCTTTCCGTTCAGGCATTCCTCTTACGCCATGCCGATATTGAACAAATAGTTTGTCATCGTAATTGTAATTCACGTTATTCCGTAAATTAAAAGAAAAATGAAACCATTTGGCAATTTTTAAAGTACCGCTTACATCATAAGTCAAACCTATCCTTTTGCTCTGCTCATGGAAATGCAACTCAAAAAAAGAATCTTTAAATTGAAAATCAGTTGAATCCAAGTCAAGCATAAAAAGATCAGCATATACAATGCCGAGATAACTGTTAGCCCTGGAATAGCTAATGGCTAAACCATGTGATACTTTAAATATTTTTTTGTTCAAAACAGGCCTTGAAATACCCAGGGTAATATGACGGAAGTCTTTCTTTCCATATGCCTCCTTGTTATAGTATGTTGGAGGAAATACAGTGTCCCTGCTTACTCTAAAAGACCTTAAATTCCTGTCTTTGTCAAATACATGTTCATAATCCGGCACTGGTCCCCTTGCATTCGATAAGTTATCCTTCATGTCATCAAACTCATAGGCAAACCTGAAGACAGATACCTCCGCGAAAAAACTGTAATTGCGTTTATCCTGGGCGTAAATAAAATTGGTGCAGGCAATTAACAGAGTGAAAAGAAATAGCCTGTTTTTCATAGAAAAGTTTTTCTATTACAAACTCTTCAACTCACTCACCAAATCGGTAAGCGTTTTCTTGGCATCGCCGAACAACATGCTGTTCTTGGGACTGTAAAACAGTTCGTTCTCAATGCCGGCATAACCAGCCTTCATACTGCGTTTCAGAACAATGGTATGTGCAGCGTCTTCGACATCTAGAATAGGCATGCCATAAATAGGTGAAGCAGGATCGTTTTTGGCAGCAGGGTTCACCACGTCATTGGCACCCACTATCAGCACCACATCAGTGGTCTTGAATTCAGGATTGATATCGTCCATTTCGAGCAGCTTGTCATAACTCACATTGCTCTCTGCAAGCAGCACGTTCATATGGCCAGGCATACGTCCGGCTACAGGATGTATTGCGTATTTTACTTCCACACCTTCAGCTTCCAGTACTTCTTCAAGCTCATGACAGATATGCTGTGCCTGAGCGACAGCCAATCCATAACCCGGAACGATCACAACCTTCTTGCTGTATTTCATCAGGACGGCAGCATCTGCTTTTGTGATTTCCTTGATAGTGCCCGTCATGCTTTTCGCTTCGCCTGTGGCAGCTCCACCACCGAAATTACCTATCAATACATTTAAGAGTGAGCGGTTCATGGCCTTACACATCACGACGGTTAAAAGTGTACCAGCACTACCAACCAAAATACCGCCGAACAACATCACCTTGTTGTCATACAGGAATCCACCCATGGCAGCTGCCACACCTGTGAATGAGTTTAAAAGCGAGATCACTACCGGCATGTCTGCTCCACCAATCGGCATGACGAAAAGTACGCCATAAAGCAATGACAAAGTCAGTACAACATAAATAATATTTGGCCATTGGATATTACCCAAACTAGCCGCCGCGCCTATACCTAAAATCACCAGTAACATACCGATATTAATGACTTTCTGTAAAGGCAATGTTTTGTCTTTTATTTTTTCATCAAGTTTGCCAAAGGCTATCATGCTACCTGCAAAAGAGATGGAACCGATAATAAGTCCGAGATATATAATGCCAAGCTTAACCTTAAGTCCATTAATAACTGCTACCGGTGTGTCACCAAATCCTTCAGAAAAATTAAAAATATCTGTTGTCTCTCCCATGTGGTTATATTCCACCAGGGAAATAATCGCGGCACAGGCTCCACCCATTCCATTGAAAAAAGAAACCATTTGCGGCATGCCGGTCATCTTTACTTTTTTGGCCATTAAAGTACCGATGATAGTACCGATGATCAAGGCGCCGAAAATCCAGATATAATTGGACGTTTTAATGCCATCATAAAGGAAAATTGTTCCAAATATCGCTATGGTCATGCCAAAGGCCGCCACCAGGTTACCTTTTCTTGCGCTTTCCGGTTTGCTCAACATTTTCAGCCCTATCATAAATGAAAGGGAACCTACAAGATAAATGAGATTTAATATGGACTGATTCATTATTTTTTCTTCTTTTTAAACATTTCCAGCATCCTGTCGGTCACCACGAATCCGCCGACAACGTTCAGTGTACCTAAAATAACCGCAATAAAACCGAGTATGGTGGCATACAGACTTTCAGCCTCACCCATAATGATGATGGCACCTATGATGACCACACCGTGAATCGCATTGGCACCACTCATCAGGGGTGTATGCAGAACGGATGGTACTTTTTCAATCAGTTCTATACCTACAAAGATCATGAGTATGACCAGGTATATCATCAATTGGTTATCAGATATGAAGGATAATATGGATTCCATTATGTATATTGTTTAAAATTCTGTTTGTATTAATTCACCAATCGTTTTCCATCCTTGCAGATGAGTGTTCCTTTTGTGATCTCTTCTTCCATTTCCCATTTAAAACCATCTTTAGTCGCGAGGTGGGTCAGGAAAGCATAAATATTTTTTGAATATCCTTCGCTTGCATTCTGCGATAAAAGCGATGGCAGGTTGGTTTCGCCTACGATCTTCACACCGTGTTTGACCACTACCTGGCCCGCTTCGCTCAATTCGCAGTTACCACCCTGTTCCACCGCCATGTCAACGATCACGCTGCCGAGTTTCATGGTTTTCACCATGTCGGCAGTTACCAGTACCGGTGCTTTTTTGCCGGGTATCAATGCAGTAGTGATCACCACATCGGCTGCAGCAATATGTTTCGCGAGAATCTCGCGTTGTTTTTTCAAGGTATCCTCACCGGCTTCTTTTACATAACCTCCTTCTATCTTAACATCACCGGTATCAAAACTGATGAATTTACCTCCCAGCGATTCAACCTGTTCCTTGGTTTCAGGACGTATATCGGTTACTTCCACCACGGCGCCAAGTCTTTTGGCAGTTCCTATGGCTTGCAAGCCAGCCACACCGGCGCCGAATATCAGCACCCTGGAAGGGGTGATGGTACCTGCAGCGGTCATCAACATAGGGAATATTCTTGCAGAATGGTGCGCACCCAGCAATACTGCTTTATAACCTGCAAGGTTGGCTTGAGAACTCAAGGCATCCATGCTTTGTGCCCTTGAGATACGCGGAATGGCATCCATGCTGAAAACGGAAATGTTTTTGGCATTTAATTGATCTATCAGTTCAAGGTTGGTGAGGTGATAAATGAATGAGATCAGTGCAGAACCTTGCTTTAAAAGTGCGATTTCAGCTCCTGAAGGGGCATTGACCTTGACCAGTACATCTGTTTTTTGGCAAACTTCAGCAGCAGACTGTAAAATACTTGCTCCTGCCGCAGTATAAGCTTCGTCAGAAAAATTGGAAAGTACACCGGCACCTGATTCTATTGTACATTCAAAGCCCTGCTTGACCAGGTTTTTCACCACATCCGGACTCAAAGCCACGCGATTTTCGCCTGCTTTTGTCTCCTTTATAGTTCCGATAATCATTTCGCGCAAATGTAGAATAATTTTTCATAAAATAAAGCATTGGGGGCTATTTTATCCCAAAACCCAATGGCAGTCTTAAACACCGTGATAATGCCAAGGTATTTTGGACAATTTATAAAAAAAGCCCCAAAACTAGGTTATTGCTTTACTTTATACCTAAGAAGTTCCCATACACTTTTATCATTCCTTATGAATTTAACCATCCCTATATTTTTTACATAATATGAAATATAATATAAATCCTGTTGTGTATTAGTCTCATTGTTTTTTCTCAAAATATCATTGAATTCAACCCCCTTCACTTTAAGTAAAGAAACAGAATCAATCAGCCCGGTTTCAGGGTCAAAGTTTATATAATTATTGCCATTCATTAGTGCAAAATCAGAATAATAATTTTTTTTAGTGGTATAAATGTTGAACGATTCATCTTTATATTCCGTACCCAGCTCAGAGGTCTGAGGATCTATTGAAATTTCATAATCGTTTGACCAAGTTGAATGGTAAAATGTAATTCCTGCTTGATAGCACTTTCCTTTACTAAACGGACGTGCTTTCTCCATGTTTATTATTGGTAAATCAGACTTATAGACCCAAATGCTATCCAATTGACCCGATAAGCTATCTTGATATACCCAATAAGATGAATCCCTAAAAAAGAATCTATCGACTGCATCTTTTGGTAGAAGTACTGAGTTCCCGGAACCACATACCGTTTTGTCTTCTTTTCTTAGACAACTACTTGCGTTAATTAGAATAAATACAAAACAAATTAACCCCACTCTAATAAAATACGCCTTATTTTTGATAATTTCCTTTCGCATGAGGAATTTTGTTTTGCAATATAATAGTTATTGTTTGTTTAAGTTGATTTTATATTTAATTAATTGCCATTCTTCCTTTTTTGTAATATTCTTTTTATTGATGATGCCTACACCTTTGAAGACTTTGTATTGAATGGGGAAACTAAACATTTATTCGATCAGGATGGATTTAGGTAGATAAAATGCCTTGTTCTCAGGCTGGTAATACTTGTAAACAGAGCAAGCCGAAACCGTATATTTGCCGGACACCTCACAAACAAAAGGCAGGCTGATATTCACTTTTTCTGAAACATTCATTTCCTCCCAATACAGGTAGATAAGGTTGTCCTTTATTTCATAAAAATCGCAGATTTTCTGTTTGGTTAAAAACTGCAGCTCATCCGGATTGATATTCATGCCTGTGGGAATGGCGATAATGGCAACAGATTGGGGCAATATCTGCCTGGAGGTATTTGCAACCTGTACATGGTAAATGGCAAGATCAGATTGTTTGTAACTCGCCTTGTCAAATTCTGCGTGGAGCGACAAATCGGAACTTTTCTTGTTATTGAATGGCAATGGGTTTACCTGTTGCAGGTTAAGTTCCATAGACCTGTTCCCGACAAATTCCAATTGAACAGTATTCACGCCCTCATGCAAGTGAGCCGATAAGTCGATCGACTGTTCGGTAAGGGGGTAGAGTGTTATTTCTCCGCTGAAGTCATTGACTTTGTAGTTCAGGATATAAGGCTGGGAAGATTCGCCTGAATTATCGGGAGTATGGTATGCCAGCGCTTCCAGTACAAATGCCTTGCTTTGCATATTGC
>JANWHK010000209.1 GCA_025450395.1 Bacteroidia bacterium | reverse complement strand
ATCACCTTCACGACCATTTTACTGGTCCGCTCCTTACCCACATATACCATGCTTTCAGCCGGCAAACCGGATTTGGCTGAAAGTGTGTTTTTCTTTTTGGGTCTATGGTTCTTTATACGCGCCATGTTTTTGCAAATGTAAGGGGATGATACCAGTACTAAAAATATTTTAAATACGGGTATAAAAAATAAAAAGCCTTCAAGTGAATGAAGGCTTTTTAAAAATATATTAGTGAGACTCAATTTTCGTGCCGACCTAGCGGAATTCGAAAATTGCAAGTCGAACTAATCCCGAGGCTTTGCGAAGGGATCTCAGGATTGCTTCCTTTTATTAGTTGTTCGATCGTTTTACTTAATTGCCGCAGCTGCCTTTAAAGCCTTGTCTGCATTAATAATACCGGCACTTGTGCTGATTTTTTTGTATTTGGTCTTCTTTCTTTTTTTACCGGGTTTTCTTACCTTTTTAACAGGTTTTTCAACACTGGATTCAATCACTTGTTTTACCTGTATGGCTGTCAGGTTTGGGTAATAGGACCTGATCAGGGCTGCCAGACCTGCCACTACAGGACTTGCCATGCTGGTGCCGTCAATGGCCTTGTATTTTCCGTCAGGGAAAGTGCTGTATATCTTCACGCCGGGGGCAAATACATTTACAGACTCTTTACCGTAATTCGAGAAGTCAGCAGGATTCTGGTCACGGTCGCTTGCGCCAACCTCTATCCATGTTTTACAGGTATTGCCATCCTCATATTTAGCACTTGGGAAATTATCGTCCTTGTCATTGTTCTCATTGTCATTTCCTGCTGCGTGTATAATCAATACATCCTTGCTTTCCGCATATTTCACAGCGTCATCAACTATCTTTTTATTAAATGAATAGCCTTTGCCAAAACTCATGTTGATTACTTTTGCACCATTGTCTGCCGCATACCTGATGGCATTCGCTACGTCCTTGTCGCGTTCGTCACCATTGGGAACAACACGCAGTATCATGAGTTTTACAAGCGGGGCTATACCTTGCGCCGGCAGGTTGTTATCCCTTACCGCTCCGATAATACCGGCCACATGTGAGCCGTGTTCTGCATCCGGTCCCTTGACCTCATTGTTGCCATATTTCAGGTCGGCTGGGTTCAGGTAATCATCTCCCACTTTTTCCCTTGGGTCATAATCCAGGCTGTAATGGTAATTGGCCTGGGCATTGTAATGTTTATAAATCTCATCAAGATATTCAAAAAACGCCTTAGGGGTCATGCCGATGGCCTGGCAATTTCCCATTACAAAGTTTTTGGCTATTTTAGCGTCATTGTTCCTCGGTTCGAATGCCGCCAGGTCCTTTAAGCTTATGTTTGTACTGTCAAGCTCTTCAATCAGTTTGTCGACATATTTTTTATTGGCCTTTTGCCTGTCGTAATTGAAGAGAGCCTCATCACGTTTTTTATTGAATACTTCCTCGAGTTTTTTATAGCGTTTGAAATCGGCTCTTTCAGCTTTCGGAATTTCCTTGGATGACTTGTTGCCAAAACGTTTCTGGTAATCCCTGACCAAGCGGGTCAGTTCCAGGTTGTCATATTCAATATCTTCGCCGATATTGCCTAGAAAATCCCAGCCGTTGATGTCGTCGACATACCCGTTGTGGTCATCGTCTACCGCGTTGCCGGGAATTTCCTTTTCGTTTACCCATATATTGTTTGCAAGGTCAGGATGCTTAGTATCCGTGCCGCCGTCTATGACTGCTACGATGATCGTTTTGGCGCCTGCCGGAACCGGGTTGTTCTTGATGGCGTTCACCAGGTCAATGCCCAGTGTGGTGTCTTTTGCGGAGAAATCCAGGTGCCAGTTTTTCGGGTAGGTCTGGGCGCACAGGTTAAGGGCGCAAGCAAGCAATAATGCTAAAAAGGTTTTTTTCATATTGGGTAATCAGGAATAAATTATAGGGCGCAAATTTATTGTATTTGCATCTCAAAAGGAAGCCTCATTTGAAAACCCTGTACTTTTAAGCCTGTTTGAAGGGCTTTGTAGTAAGAGTAAAAGATGCCGAGTTCAGAAGCCATCCGCTTGTTCATCATCTCGTTGGATGACTGGTTAAACAATTGGGTGAAAGGGTCCTCTATTTTTGGATATTCTACAATATTGTATTTTTTGAGTTTGGCCATGAAAGCGGCTATTTTTATCGCATCATTGATGCCGCCATAACCATCTATCAGGTGTTTGTCCATGGCCCGTTTGGCAGTCCATACCCTTCCCTGGGAAATGGATTCTACAGTGACACTGTCGATACTGCGGCCTCTTTCCACTATGCTGGTAAAATCATCGTAGATACGGTTCACCATGTTCTGCAGGTACATCCTGTCTGTTTCGCTGAGAGGCTGGTCGACGCGTGCAAAATCAGAATATTGTCCTGTTTTCACGCTTTCGAAAGTAAGTCCCATTTTATTGGTCAGCAACTCGTGCATATTGGGGAACAAGCCGAATACACCGATTGAGCCGGTAATAGAATTTGGAAGGGCGATAATCGTGTCCGCAAGGGCGCTGATATAATAACCACCGCTGGCCGCTACGTCACCCATCGAAACAATCACAGGTTTAACACCCCTGCACAGGCCTATTTCCCTGGCTATGGCATCACTGGCAAGTGAGCTTCCACCCGGGGAGTTCACCCTGAGGACAATGGCTTTTACATTTTTGTCTTCCCTGGCTTTGGCGATGGCTTTTGACATGGAGATGGAGCCAATGGTCGACTGGTTGCCTTCTCCTTCAATGATCTCGCCTACTGCGTAAACAATGGCTATTTTGTCCTTGGTATTGTCGTCGGATTTTGATTCAGGTTGTTGGGAATACGTAGAGGCTTTCACGACATTTAACTCTGTATCCGCCTTTATTTTCAGTCTTTTTTTGATGCTTGACAACACATCATCTGTATAGGTCAGGCGGTCAATCAGGCCAAAATCCCTGGCCTGTTCAGGTGTCTGCAGCGTGAACCCGTTCAGGGCCTTGTAAATTGCTGCAGTATCAATGTGCCTGCTTTCGCCGATGGCGGAAACGACTGTGGAATAGATGTCCGTGACGTATTCCAGTATCTGTTCGCGGTTCTCAGGACTCAGGTCGGTACGTGTAAATGATTCGATGGCACCTTTATAGGAACCTACCTTTACGTATTGCATCTCAATGCCCATTTTATCGAGGGCACCCTTGAAGAACATGATATTGGCGGTCAGGCCGTTTAACAGGACAGAGCCTGATTTTTCAATGAATATGGAATCTGACACACAAGCCAGGTAATAACTTTTTTCGTCATAATAAGGGGCAATGGTATAAACGAACTTGCCTGATTTCTTGAAATCCAGCAGGGCATTCCGTATTTCCAGCATGGTGGCATAACCCGTACCGGTGATATTGGTTTTCATGAATATGCCCTTGATCTTTTTGTCGTTCTTGGCCTGTTCTATCACTGCCAGAATATTGTCAAGTCCCATGCAATTGTCGCTGCCTTCCTTGCTGAACATGGAGGCGAAATCCATATGGGTCCTTTCCTGTATATCGTAGTCGAGCTTGAGTTCCAGTACGGAATTATCCTTCACTTTCACCGTCCTTTTGCCGGCTGAACTTATAAGTCCCATGACTGTAAAGAACAGGAGCACACCCAGGAATATGAAGGTGATGAATAGCCCTACGATAGTGGCCAGTGTATATTTTAGAAATTCTTTCATGCTGAATTGGATTACTGATTAACGTACAAAGAAAATAACATCTGCATGCGTATGAACTTTTTTTTCGATAAACGCTTAAATACAGGGATGAAACTAAATGTTCAGGTGATATTGGCTTCATAATGGCCTGTTTTTTATTTGAATAGGCCGTGGTTAAAAAAAATGACAGAACCCGTCTTTTAATGGATTTAATGCATACATTTGTATAGGCTAACGCCGGAATATGAAAAAATATATATGGATATTTTTGCTTCTATGTAGCTCCAGGGTGGGGGCACAGGATTATTTCGACAGCAGTGTGCATTATTTGACTATAGGGCATAATACTGCTGAAGATCCGGAACTTTACTGGCATAGTTATTATCACATGGTATTGGATTCGGTATACAATGATACCCAGTATTACAGTATGATGGGGAATGGTATTGAACCGTTTTATTATTATCAATTCAAAGTTATTGGTAAGAGGGTTTACCAGGGAACGGGGAAGAATTATTTGAAGAATTATTTATTATATGATTTCAGTTTAAAGGAAGGTGATACCGCATGGGTTAATGGAGGGCCGACTAGCTGGCTATCGCTCTTAACGGTAGATAGTATCAGGACTATACAATTGGGTCCATTTACCTATGTAGCACATCATGTAACAGCTGGTTGGCTTCAATTTCCATTTGTATTTATTGAGCATATTGGCAGCCTTGAAAATGGGGTGTTATTTTATGATTATCATGCATTTGAACATAGTAGTGCATTAATCACTTTATGCAAGAGCGATACCTTGATGTTATGGAGAGACCATGTCGTTATTAAGAGTGGGCAAAATACCTGCCATCCTGTATTTTATAAGTCCTCAATAGAACAAAATACGTTAGACCGCAAGGCATTTGCCTATCCCAATCCATCGAATGGTGTAATACAAATCAGCTCAATTTATGCAGATGAAGAACTTGTGCTGGAAATCTATAATATGAGCGGGCAAAAAATGCTGGAAGCGATGAAAGTGATGGCCGGGCAGGAAATTGACCTGCAGTATCTGCCAAAAGGCTTGTATTGTGTTCACCTTCTGACAGCTTATGGAACCATACAACAGGTCTTGTCTATGGAATGATGATAAATTGTGTTTTCCTTCTTATTCTAAAGTTTTAATTTCGTGCCCGATGTTATTAAATGAACTCACGGCCATTGGTCCGATAGACGGGCGTTACAGGGCAAAAACAGAAAGCCTGGCGCCATTTTTTTCTGAATTTGGCTTGATCAGGTACCGCGTACAGGTCGAGATTGAATACCTGGTATTCTTGAATTCCCTGATGCTGAATGGGTTTTCGGAATTGTTGCCTGCTCCACAAATAGAAGCATTGAGGCAAATATACCTTCAGTTCACTGAAGCCGATGCTGCTGAGATAAAGACCATCGAAAAAACCACCAACCACGATGTGAAGGCGGTCGAGTATTTTATCAAGAAAAAACTGGAAGATATCGGACTCGCCGGGATAAAGGAATGGGTGCATTTCGGACTGACAAGCCAGGATATCAATAACACGGCCATACCGCTCAGCCTGAAAGAGGCATTGCAAAAAGTGGTATTGCCGGAGTTGCAGAGCATTATACAAAAACTTGAAAGCCTTTCCATCGAATACCGCGATATTCCGATGCTGGCGCGAACCCATGGCCAGGCTGCGAGTCCCACAAAACTGGGCAAAGAGATCATGGTCTATGTATCGCGCCTGAAGGTGCAGTACATGCAGATGCTGACCATACCGTTTTCGGCGAAATTCGGCGGGGCTACGGGTAATTTTAATGCCCACGTGGTCGCTTACCCTGAGCAGGACTGGCAGGTATTCGGCAATGATTTTGTCAACAAGACATTGGGCCTCAGCAGGAGTTTTCCGACTACACAAATCGAGCATTACGACAACCTGGCAGCCCTTTTTGATGTGTTCAGGCGTATCAATACCATATTGATAGACCTCAGCAGGGATGTCTGGCAGTATATTTCAATGGATTATTTCAAGCAGAAGTTAAAGGAAGGCGAGATAGGCAGCAGTGCCATGCCCCATAAAGTCAACCCGATTGACTTTGAAAATGCGGAAGGAAACCTCGGTATCGCCAATGCTATATTTGACCACCTTTCGGCTAAACTTCCCATTTCAAGACTGCAGCGCGACCTTACGGATTCGACCGTGTTGCGCAATATAGGTGTGCCGTATGCGCATTGCCTGATTGCCTACAACAGCCTCTTGAAAGGTCTCGATAAACTGATACTGAACAACGAGGCCATTGCCCGTGACCTTGACAACAATTGGGCGGTGGTAGCCGAAGCGATTCAGACCGTGTTGAGAAGTGTGGGCTACCCGAATCCTTACGAAGCATTAAAAAACCTGACCAGGACCAACACCCATATAGGAGAGAAAGAAATCAAGGAATTTATCAAGTCGCTGGATGTGGCTGATGATGTTAAAGCAAGGCTGAATGAGATAAGTCCTTCGAATTACACGGGACTTTAAGGCAAGGGGCTAGGATTTAGGAGTTAGGATATAGGGGAGGAGCAAGGCATATTTATGAAATGGAGTTTAATAAACGACAAACAAAAGGGTCAGGAGACCAACACCTTCACGAAGCATTCTCACCACTAACTAAGCGTTAGCACTCTCACGACCGAAGTGAGTAAAGGAGGTAATGGCTTGCGTTTTCAAATCGAAGTTTATTTAAATGAATTAGCCTTCGGAAATTATCCGCATTTACGAACTGGTGTTTCTAACTAAATCCTAACTCCTAAATCCTAGCCCCTGGATTTATTGTATACTCAACACCTTAAAAACCGTCCTCCTGTTTTTGGCCCTGCCGGCTTCGGTTTTATTCTCCGCTATCGGTTTGCTGTCTCCATATCCCACCGCATTTAACCTGGTGCCATCTATGCCTGCCTGGACGAGGTAGTCTTTTACGGACTTGGCCCTGTTCTGCGATAGTATCTTGTTTTTGGCCTTGTCGCCGGTATTGTCAGTATGTCCGCCGATCTCGATTTTCATGAAAGGGAATTTCTTGAGCAGGAATACAAGTTTGTCGAGCTCGAATTTGGATTCAGGCTTGAGTTCAAATTTGTCTACATCGAAAAATACATTGTTAAGGGTGACATCAGCCCCGCCTGCTTCCGGTTTTCTCAAGGGTACATCAATCTTGTACGGCTCAAGGTTGCTGTGTTCCTTGAGGGCAAAATTCGCGGAATAGAACAGGTAATTTGTCTGGTCAACCGTGAGCATATAGTTCCGGTTGGATTTCAGCACAATGAAAAATATGCCACCGTGGCTTTCCAGGTTGGCAATAACCTTGCCGTCGCTCAGGTCTGTCAGTTCTACCTTGGCGACAAGTTTGTCAAGTGTTACGGCATCAAATACCGTACCCTGCACATAACTTACAGCTTCGGGTTTTAAGTTGGAAGGCAATTCAAATTTATAAATATCCAGACCTCCATAACCGCCGCTGCGCTCAGAACTCAGGAAACCGAATTTGCCGAAGCGATCAACTATCAGCCCCAGCTCATCTTTTTCTGTATTGATTGGATAACCCAGGTTTTCCGGACTCTTGAATTTGCCATCCTTGTCTTTTTTTGCGACAAAAATATCAAGGCCGCCTACGCCCGGCAAACCACCGGAACTGAAATAAAGCGTCTGGTTGTCATAATGTATGAAAGGTGACTGTTCTTCTCCGGAGGTATTGATGTCCGGGCCAAGGTTCACAGGTGGCTGGAACCTGCCATCCTTGAATGTGGAGACCCAGATATCCGCTCCGCCAAATCCACCCGGCCTGTCGCTTGAAAAATACAGGTTCAGTCCGTCAGGGCTTATCGAAGGCTGTGCATCCCAGGATGGAGAATTGACAGGTTGCCCAAGGTTGTTCGGTTTGGACCATTGACCAAGATTATAAGCTGAAAAGTAAATATCGAAACCGCCTATACCTATAGGTATTCCTTGCTGGTTGACCCTGTCTTTGGCAGAAAAGAAAATGTTCTTGCCGTCGGCGGTGATGGAAATGGTTCCCTCATTGTTCTCGCTATTCACCGGTTCCGGAAGTTTGAGTGAAGGTCCGAAGTTGGAATCAACGATCTGGGAGCGGTAAAAATCCTCGAAAGGACGGTTACCCTTGACCATCATGCGTGTAAAATAAAAATATTTGCCATCAAGTGTTAGGCCCGGCCAGTATTCACCATTGGACGTGTTGATGTTAGGTCCAAGGTTCTGGGGCTTGAAGTCCACCACATTGTTGTATAATGACTTGGTGGCATCAATATTCTTCAGTATTTTTTTTGCATCATCCTCATAATTCTTGCTTTTCCTGATAGGAGCGTTGAGGTATTTATTCAGCGATGCCTTTGCTTCATCAAATTGCATCAGCATGCGCTGGCATTTGCCGAGGAAATAATAGTTGGACATATTGTCGGGCTCCATTGAAATCAATTTATTATAGGATGCCAATGATGCCTTGTAATCACCCATGTCAAACTCAATCGCCGCTTTGTATTGCCAAATCTTGGGAAATGTACTGTCCTTCTTGATGCCCTTGTTGCAAAGCTCCAGCGCTTTTTCCTTGTCAGCATCAGGTTTCATCAATTCTAAATATGCTTCTTCAGCGTATTTGTCTGCCGGGCTCACCTCGTGAAGTTTTTTCTTGGGTTGGGCAGAGACACATGCAGCCAGTGAAAATACAAGTGCCAGTAAATATATTCTTTGTACCATTGAATTCAATTTATATAATAACATACTAAATGCAAATTTATTGTAGATCAGGCAAAATCCCTGCCGTTCTTTTCCCGAGTTCAATGACCGCTACATTTTTAACCTTGCCAGCTTCGATCTCAAATGTCAGCATGGTGCGCATCACGTGAAATCCATGCCTGCCTGCAGCACCGGGATTCATGTACAACATGTCCTTGAGTGTCTTGTCGCGCATCACCCTCAGGATATGGCTATGGCCGCAGATGAACAGGTCGGGCGGGTCCTGTTTTAGTGCCTTTCCAACGCCCTGGCTGTACCTGCCCGGATAACCACCTATATGAGTCATCCACACCCTCAGACCTTCACATGTAAAAATATTGTTCTCCGGATAAATATTCCTAAGCTCCTGTCCATCCACATTTCCCCAGACACCCCTGACAGGTTTGCCTGTTTTTTCAAAGATGCGGCTGAGCTCCGTATTGCTCCAGTCACCCGCATGCCATATCTCGTCCGCAGACGTTGTATGCTTCAGGATGTCCGGCTCAATACAGCCATGTGTATCACTTAACAATAATATCTTTTTCACCTTTGGCAAATTAATTCGTTATTTGCAACATAAAAAAATTTAAATGGAGCAAGACTATTTCAACCTTTCAAATATAATTATCGTCGTTACTGCCCTGATCTCATATTATGCCTTGAATAATTATCCTTTCTTTGAGAAGGCAGCCTTTAGGCCTTATATGATCAAGCACAACAGGGAATGGTGGAGATGGGTCACCAATGGGTTTATACACATCGATTATGGACACTTGTTTGTCAATATGCTTTCGCTGTATTTTTTCGGGCGGAACCTGTTGTATTATCTTGAAGCAGTAATAGGCGATCTTTCTTCTATTTTGTTTGTCATTTTTTACATCAGTGCCATCGCCGTGAGTGGAATCTACTCATATGTCAGGCATAAAGATGATTTTGCATATTCGGCGGTGGGGGCATCAGGAGCTGTATCGGCTGTCATTTTCAGTTGTATACTGTTCGACCCTTTTTCAAAGATCTACCTGTATTTCGCAATTGGTATTCCTTCATGGATTTTCGGTATACTTTACCTTGTATATGAATATTACATGGGCAAGAAACAATTAGACAATATCGGCCATGATGCGCATTTTTCGGGGGCTGTGTACGGGCTTGTTTTTACGATTGTGATATTCCCTCAGGCCGCACTTAGTTTTATACAATATTTTATTCCTTGATTTTGACTGAAATGTCAGTAAATTTGTTTTTTTAAGAACGCTATGCCTACAATTCAAGAATTAAAAATACTGGTAGACGATTCTTTCCAATTCTCAGGGCCGTCTGTCGTTTTGGGAACAGCAAAACT
>JANWHK010000208.1 GCA_025450395.1 Bacteroidia bacterium | reverse complement strand
TCGTACCTCGTACTTCTCCTATACCTTCTTCAGGAATTCCGTCTTCAGCACCATCATCACTTTATCGACCTTGCCTTCAATTTCCTTTTCATCATCGGTCAGGCGGATATTCTTCACAACCGTACCTCTTTTTAATATGCCGGAACTGCCCCTGACCTTCAGGTCCTTAATAAGTGTCACTGAATCTCCTTCAGCAAGAATATTGCCGTTGCTATCTTTTGTATCCATTCTGCAAAACTCAGGATTTAAATTGGATTAAACAATTGCCCAATCTTTTACATTTCCTCTTTTTTCTTTAAGTTTACACCCGTGTTTCAACGTGCAAAATATATTTGTCTGGCATTCACTGTGATGTCAGGTCTTGTTCTTTATTCACAGGACTTTCAACAGACAGTCAGGGGACGCGTTATTGATGGTCAATCACAGACAGCAATAAGTGGAGCACTTGTAGAAGTCCTTGATTCAGGAAGCAATATACTCTCATCCGACAGCAGTGATGAGAAAGGTTATTACAGTATTACAGGGGTGCGGACGGGTAGGATAGGTATTCGTGTGACGACACTTACCTATGTTGAATACATAGCGACCAATATCATGCACAACTCCGGCAAGGAAACAGTAATCGATATTGAACTTTTTGAAAAGGTAAATGAGCTGAAAGGCGGTGGTATCAAGGCGAAAAAAAGCCTGAATAATTCCAATATATCACTCAGCGCGAAGAGTTTCGACGTGGAAGAAACCAGGCGTTACGCCGGTAGCAGGAATGACCCGGCGAGAATGGCGAGCAACTTTGCGGGTGTAGTCGGAAATAATGATTCAAGGAACGATATCATCATCAGGGGTAACTCACCCCAGGGCCTGTTATGGCGTATGGAAGGCATTGACATTCCCAATCCCAATCACTTTGGTGCCATGGGTGCTTCAGGTGGACCTGTTACGATACTCAACAACAACACACTTGCCAGGTCTGATTTTATGACAAGCGCTTTCCCGGCGATGTACGGCAATGCGACTGCAGGAATATTTGATCTGCAGATGAGGAGTGGTAATAAGGGCAGGACTGAATTCACCGGCCAGATAGGTTTTAATGGTTTTGAAGCAGGAGCGGAGGGGCCCATCAGTAAGCTCAACAAGTCATCATATCTTTTTAATTACAGGTATTCCACGCTGGTGATACTCCAGAAGCTGGGCTTGAATTTCGGCACCGGCACAGCCATACCCTATTATCAGGATATTACTTTTAAGATTGACCTGCCAATGAAACGCGACAAGCTCAGCATCTTTGGCATTGGCGGCCTTAGTACTGTCCATCTTACAAATGATGACAGCAATGATTCCACAAATTTTTATACCAGTAACGACCAGGACCTGCAATACAGGACAAGAATGGGCGTTGCCGGAATTTCCTATACGCATTTCATCGGTTCCAACATGTATTTAAAGACCTCACTTGGCGCTACCCATGCCAGCGTCAGAACCATAGTGGATTCAATAGGCAAGAATGCTTCCTATCCTGTTTACCGCGACAATTCATCCACCCGGGCTTTTATCCTGAATTCAATGTTCAACAAGAAAATCAACGCGCAGAACAATTTTTCAATAGGCGTGAATGTTCAGGATATCGGTTTCAGTTTCATCGACAGCATCAGGAGGGGCAATATATTAAAGTCACTGAGGGACAATAAGGGCAGCACCTGGCTTTTACAGGCCTTTGCCTTGTACCAGTACAAATTCAATAGCCGCACAACGCTTAACACCGGACTGCATTTACAGTTCCTGACCCTGAACGGGTCTTATGCCATTGAGCCACGACTGGGACTGGTGCACCAATTGAGCAGAAAGAAGAAAATAAGTTTTGGGGCCGGCATGCACAGCCAGATGCAGAGTTTGCAAGTGTATTTCCTGAAAACCGTTGTGAATGGCCAGGTGTATTATACCAACAGGGACCTTGGATTTACCAAAAGCATGCACACCGTGGTGGCGTATGACTATAACATCAGCAAGACCTGGCGTACAAAGGTGGAAGCTTATCACCAGTATTTGTACAATGTGCCGGTAACCATCGAACCATCGTATTATTCTGTTATCAACGAAGGTTCAGATTATAGTATTCCCAACACAGACAGTCTCGTCAATAAGGGAACAGGTAGAAACTATGGACTTGAGTTCACGCTTGAAAAGACCTTTAACAAGGGGTTTTATATGTTGAACACCTTGTCGCTTTACCAGTCGAAATACAAAGGCAGCAATGGTATTGAAAAGAACACTGCCTTCAATGGCAATTATATTCTGAATGTTTTGGCAGGGAAGGAAGTAGTGTTCAACCGCAAGAATACCCTGGCTTTTGATACCAAGATATCCTTTGCAGGCGGTCGCAGGTATACACCCATCAACATCGGTTTGTCCAAATTCTATAAGCAGCAGGTGAATATTGAAGCCGAGACATTCGACAAACAATTTGATCCGTATTTCAGGCTGGATTTTAAACTGAGTTACAGGCGCAGCGGCAAAAAGATCAGTCATGAATGGTTTATTGATATTCAGAATATCACCAACAGGAAAAACATCTTTTTACAGGGTTTTAATTCACAGACAGGTGAAGTCAACAAACAATATCAATTGGGATTATTCCCGAATTTCAATTACAGGGTGAATTTTTAGGAAGGGACTGTGTATTGTCATAAATAAAACTGACATACAATATTTCGAAAAGAATATGGTTTAGATAGTTAAATTACAAGCTATGTTAAAACTATCTATTTACACCATCATTGTATTATTTCTTTTTTCGTGTAAAAAAACACCGACTCAGCAAGAAGTTAAACCAATTGTTTACGCCAACTATTCAAATTTTGCACCAGGCAGTTATTGGGTATACGAGAATTTCTATATTCACGCTTCTGGTGATGAGTCGGCTACATTGGAATATGATAGTATGTGGGCGGCAGGTGATACAATGATCAGGGGACATTATTATTATAAAATGGGAATTAAAGGTAAATATGGCTCTCTGGGTTATTCATATTTTAGGGATTCCCTGCATTATATTGTGAACCTTATGGGAGAGCGAATATTCTCCTCAGTTGATTTTTCAAGTCTCCTATATTACAATTATATGATTTTAGGTAAGGATACAATTTGTAAGCGGGAATTCAGCATGGAAGGAAAGGAAGATTTTGTCAATACGTCTGCCGGAACCTTTAAGACCCGCAACATGAAACTTTCAATTCTTTTTTTCCCTGGTCAAAATGATCCATATAATGTTTTGTATTCATATACAAAGTATGCTGAAAATATAGGCATGGTATCAGAAGATTATGGATTTACTTTCGGCACCCTGGAGCATTATGAGCGACGCTTGCTCCGGTACAAAATCAATAAAAAGTAAAAATAGTTTAAATGATTTTTCCAAATTCATCATTCATAACTCATCATTCATAATTTCCCATTCCTTCGTACTTTTTCCCTATCTTTGCACCCATGAATTCTGATCAATTAAAGGATATGAAGGGCCGTATAGAGGCTTTGGGGAGGTATCTTTGACGTCACTCAAAAGTTGGCGCTGATAGAAGACGAGGAGTCACAGACACTCGCACCGAATTTTTGGGACAATCCTGCCAAGGCGGAAAAACATCTCAAGAAAATCAAGGAAAAAAAATACTGGACAGATGGCTATAAGCTGTGTGAAACTGCTGTGGCTGACCTTGAGGTTTTAAAGGAATTTGCCGATGCAGGCGCTGCTACCGAAGAGGAAGTGGATACAGCCTATAAAAGTGCACTTAACCTTATTGAGGACCTGGAGATGAAAAACATGTTGCGCAGCGAGGAAGACAGGCTGGGCGCAATTTTGACCATCAACAGTGGTGCCGGCGGTACAGAGAGTTGCGACTGGGCGGAAATGCTGGCGCGCATGTACCTGATGTGGGGAGAAAAAAATGGTTATAAGGTCACAGAAATGGACCGGCAGGATGGAGATGTTGCAGGCATCAAGTCCATCACTTATGAATTTGAGGGTGGCAGTTTTCCCTATGGATACCTGAAAGGGGAGAGTGGCGTTCACCGCATGGTGCGGATTTCACCATTTGACAGCAATGCACGCAGGCATACCTCGTTCGCGAGTGTTTATGCATATCCACTTGTAGATGAAGATATAGTTATCAATATCAATCCCGCGGATGTGGAACTCCACACCAGCAGGAGCGGTGGAGCTGGTGGCCAGAATGTGAACAAGGTGGAGACCAAGGTACAGCTCACGCACAGGCCTACAGGCATTGTAGTGGTATGCCAGAAGGCAAGGTCACAAGGAGAGAACCGGGACTTGGCCATGCAGATGTTGAAATCACAGTTGTACGAAATGGAGTTGCGCAAGAAGAATGAAGCGAGGGATGCGATTGAGGCCGGCAAGATGAAAATCGAATGGGGCTCACAGATCAGGAACTATGTGTTCCATCCTTACAAGCTTGTAAAAGACGTGCGCACAGGTATTGAAACCAGCAATATCCAGGCAGTGATGGACGGTTATCTCGATGAATTTATCAAGGGTTACCTGATGGCCATGAGCGGAGAGAAATCTTCTGTATAAAATTCCCCTCCCTGGAGGGGCTAGGGGTGGGTCTAGTTATTATTTGCATGGGCCCGAAAACATCCTTATTTTTGCGTGATGAAAATTTTGTATTATATTATTTTAATGACATTTATTGTTTCCTGTGGTAATGGAACGGAAAACCGGATGATGAACGATATCAAGCAGCTGGAGGCCAACAAGAGCCTGGCTACCAGCGATACACTGATCAACAGTTATGTCAATTTTGCCAATAAGTTTCCGAAGCACGAATATGCAGTGAAATACCTGTTCAAGGCTGCTGAAGCCAGTATCAAGTCGAACAGGGTACTTCCCGGTATCAAATTATATGAAAGGGTTGCCAATGAATACCAGGATACGACACTGTGTCCGGAAGCCCTTATACGCGCAGGTGTGGGATATTCAACTATACCTGACCCGGCCAATTCAAAGCGGATGTTTGATCAGTTCATCAGGCAATATCCGAACCATCCAAGGATCAATGATGTGAAAATGATGTCAGAGTATTCCGGTTTATCAGAGGAAGAATTGATACGCAGGGTGATAGAAAGCAACCAGAAATTACAACAGGATTCTGCCAATAAAATCCAATAATAAAAGTATGCCCGTCAAACTGGTTGAATGTCCCCGTGATGCCATGCAGGGCTTTCATCATCCAATCTCAACACCGGACAAGATTGAATACCTGGATACTTTGTTAAAGGTGGGATTTGATATCATCGACTGCGGCAGTTTTGTATCTGCAAAGGCAGTACCCCAATTGGCCGATACAGACAAGGTGCTAAAAAGTATAAGCAAGGATAAACATGGCACAAAACTCCTGGTGATAGTAGCCAATGAAAGGGGAGCTGAAGAAGCCTGTGATTTTGAGAATGTCGACATCATTGGTTTTCCGTTTAGCATTTCAGAACAGTTCCAGGTCAGGAATACCAACCAGGACATGGCAGGAGCTATACACCGTTTAAAAGAGATCAAGTCGATATGTGAAGACGGCAATAAACAATTATTGGTCTATCTTTCCATGGGTTTTGGCAATCCATACAACGATGAGTGGTCGGATAGGATAGCCATTGACTGGTGTAAAAAACTGGTGGGTTTGGGCGTAAATGACATCAGCCTGGCTGATACCATTGGGGTTGCGAAAAAAGACGACATCTCCACGATATTTGAATCATGCCTGCAGGAAATGCCCGGTGTTGAATTTGGAGCCCATTTCCATACCCGTCCCGATAATTACCTGCAGAATATCTCGGCAGCCTACGAGGCAGGGTGCAGGCGTTTTGATTCAGCTATCAAAGGTTTTGGCGGTTGCCCGTTCGCAACAGATGAACTGACAGGAAATTTGCCTACGGAATCCCTTATCGCCTACCTTGACCAAATCGGTGAAAATATGTCGGTTAACAAGGCCAAATTTGAAGAAGCTTATATGATGGCAGGCCGTATCTTTGTTTGAAATATCATAATCCTGTCATTTTTTTGCAAATCACAATAAATCTTGTTAAATTTGTGTTAATTAAAGCACAAAGTTCAATATTTACCATGAAAAACCTTGTCATTTTATTTCTCCTTATGAGTGTTATGGGGGGGGTAGCTGCAGAAACAATGGAAAACAGTCATACGGATAACCTGGTTGGATATTGGATGTTATCCATAGCCGGCTCAAGTGCCCTGGTATGGCTGATTGTTCGTTTTTTATACCGAGGCTCAAAAGCCAGTAACGGAAACCCCTGATTCACAATAATTCACTTATTTGGAGTGAAGAATCCTAAAGTTTATCCGTCTAAGTAAGACACAAAAAAGCATCCTTAAATTCTCGACGGAATTCCTTAATTTTGCAACGCAAATGCAAAAATCCGTTGCCTTTTATACACTAGGCTGTAAATTGAATTTTTCAGAGACCAGTACCATTTCAAGACAACTTGAAAACTTTGGTTTTGTGAAGAAGGAATTTACCGAAAAAGCTGATGTATATGTTATCAATACCTGTTCAGTGACCGACCATGCCGACCGCAAATGCAGGAAAGTGGTGAAGGAGGCCTTAAAATTCAATCCGGAGGCGTATGTGATCATAGTGGGTTGCTACGCCCAGTTAAAGCCCCGGGAGATCGCCGATATACCAGGGGTGGATCTGGTATTGGGTGCTGCTGAGAAATTCAACCTGGTACAATACCTTTCTGAATCATACCGTAAAACTGATAAAGCTATTATATATAATAAAAATATAAAGGAAACCAATATCTTCATTCCTGGTTTCTCTATGGGCGATCGCACCCGGTCTTTTATGAAGGTGCAAGATGGCTGTGATTATTTCTGCTCGTTTTGTACGATTCCGCTGGCAAGAGGTCAAAGCAGGAGCCATACCATAGAAGAAACAGTGAAGGTGGCGAGGGAAGTTGCTGCCACCAATGTGAAGGAAGTGGTTTTGACGGGTGTCAACCTGGGAGACTTTGGTGTTCAGAACAATGAAACCTTTTTCGACCTTGTACTCGAACTGGACAAGATAGAGGGTATCAATAGATATCGCATTTCTTCGATAGAGCCAAATTTGTTGACAGATGAGATCATCGGGTTTGTAGCTCATTCCAATAAGTTCATGCCGCATTTCCATATACCATTGCAAAGCGGTTCCAATACCATTTTGAAAAGTATGCGCAGGAGATACCTGAGGGAATTATATGCTGAAAAAGTTGAAAAGATCAAACACCTGATGCCGCATTGTTCAATTGGTGTGGATGTGATTGCCGGTTACCCCGGGGAAACAGATGAAGAATTCCTTGAAACCTATAATTTTATCAATGGCCTCGACGTGTCTTACCTGCATGTATTCCCATATTCAGAGAGAAGCAATACTACTGCTGCCAAGCTAAAGGACAAGGTACACCAGTTTAAGCGCAATGAACGCACAGACATGCTGAGGATATTAAGCGAGAAGAAAAAACAGGCTTTTTATTTGCAGCATATCGGCCAGTCAGCCAAGGTGCTTTTTGAAAAGGAACAAAGCGGCGGTAATATGTACGGCTTTACTGAAAACTATATCAAGGTTGAAGCCGCTTATGACCCTTTATTTATCAATGAAATATCAACCATCCATTTATCGGGTATCAACGAAGAAGGTATGGCCATCGCTGAAATTAATTATTCAAATCCAATAACATTACATGTATCCTAATTTCTATTACATTTTCAGGGACTGGTTCGGTGTAGAGCTGAATGGCCTTAAACTCATCAATTCTTTCGGTTTTTTCGTCGCTGTTTCCTTCCTGGTGACAAGTGTTCTTATGGCCAAGGAGTTGAAGCGGAAATTCAATGATGGTATTCTGGGCGAGGGCAAAATTATGAGGTACTGGGTTGGAAAACCTTTTTCAAAGTCAGATTATATCACTTCAGCGATTACCGGCCTTATACTTGGATTCAAGTTCATGCCCTTATTGTTCAATTTTTCACTTGCAAATGAGAATCCGCAGGAATATCTCCTGTCATCACAGGGAAGTGTATGGATGGGATTATTATTAGGAGTTTTGTTTGTTGGGTTTAATTACTGGCAGGATAAAAAACAGAGGCTGGATCAACCGGTTGAAAAAACAAAACTCATAGATCCTTCTCATTACATGGGGGAACTGACCCTTGCCGCCTTTGTCGGTGGTTTGTTAGGCGCCAAACTGTTTCACATTCTCGAAAACCTTTCTGATTTTAAGGCGGATCCTGTCGGTGCCATTATCTCCTTCAGTGGACTTACGTTTTATGGAGGATTGATTGTAGGTGGAGCAGCCGTTTTATATTTTGCAAGGAAAAAGGGAATTAAACCCTTGCACATGCTGGATGTTGGCGGTCCGACGATGATGCTGGCCTATGGTCTTGGCAGGATTGGTTGCCAGGTCAGCGGAGATGGTGATTGGGGTATTGTCAACACCGCACCTAAACCCGGATGGATGTCTTTTCTTCCCGACTGGATGTGGAGTTATGATTACCCCAACAATGTAAACAGTATAGGCGTGCAAATTCCCGGATGCAACGAGGTGCAGCACTGCAATCATTTGGTGCCGTCCGTGTTTCCCACTCCATTTTATGAGACTGTTGTTGCTTTTTTATTGTTCCTGCTGCTTTGGTCATTGAGGAAGAGGATAAAATATGCCGGCCTCATGTTCGGGATTTACCTTGTGCTGAATGGGCTGGAAAGGTTTTTAATAGAGAAGATCAGGGTGAATACAATCATGGATTTTCTAGGCATGAAAGTGACACAGGCGGAGATTATCTCAAGCACATTGATGATATTGGGCGTCATTTTAATCTTGTTTGCAATAAAAAGAAAAGAGCCGACGTTTAAGAAAGTAAATATTGGCACAACACTTGAATGATAACATATTACAATGAAACTGTTTATCATCCTATTTTTACTGGTTTGTTCTTCCGTAAATGCACAGACCACAAATACATCAGACACTACCAGGACTGATACCCTGGTGAAACGCAACAGGTATGTCGTCCGTATGGGATATGACATACAAGGTACTGACACCGTGCCTGTATACCTGCTTGAGAAATTTAATTTCACGGTTGGTGGTGCCAAAACGAAGGAAGAGAAGGATGCTTTCAACAGACTCTACAGGTATGTGAAAAAAGCATTGCCCTATGCGAAGTTAGCGGCCTTCAGGTTGCAATTAATGGAAGATAACTTAAACCTGCTCACATCTGAAAAGGCCAAGAAAAAATATATCAAGGAATGCGAAAAATCCATCAAGAAACAATTTATGGATGACTTGAAAAACATGTATGTGGAGGAAGGCAAAATCCTGTTAAAACTTATACACCGCGAAACAGGCAAAACGAGTTTTGATATCATGAAGAACTATGGCGGAGCTTTGGAGACCATCTTTTACCAGGCCATGGCCAAGACATACCAGGCCAATATGAAAGCCACTTATGACCCTATAATTGATTACCAGATCGAAGAGATCATTAAATCCCTGGAAATAGAGAATGTACCCAAAAATTAACGTGCTCGCTTTTGCAGCCCATCCGGATGATGTCGAGATATCGGTTTCGGGCATCATGCTCAAACACAAGGCCGCGGGACTGAGTACAGGTATCATTGACCTGACCGGGGGTGAATTGGGAACCAGGGGCAGCAAGGAAATCAGGGCTGGGGAATCAGCAAAGGCGACTGCAATACTTCAGTTGGATATACGTGAAAACCTTGGATTCAGGGACGGTTTTTTTGAACAGAATGAAGAAAGTCTGATGGCCGTAGTAAAGGTCATAAGGAAATACAGGCCAGACATCGTTTTGTTAAATGCAGAATCAGACAGGCATCCGGATCATGGAAGGGCACACGAACTGGTTAAAAGAGCTTGTTTTTTGTCAGGATTGGAGAAAATAAAGGTAGAAGATGGGAAAAGTACTTTGGGAGCCTGGAAACCACCAACAATGTATTCATATATCCAGGATTATTACCTTGAGCCTGATTTAGTGATTGATGTGACTGCTTTCTGGAAACAGAGAATGGAAAGTTTAATGGCATATTCATCACAATTTTACAATCCGGATTCGAATGAAACAGCAACTCCTATTTCTTCCGAGGAATTCATCGGGAATTTAGAAGGCCGAAGTCACCAATTTGGCAGGCTTATCAATTGCCGGCATGCAGAGGGTTTAAGAACATTGAGGCCTATAGGTGTGAATCTTCTGGGTGATTTGTCATAAATACAATGAAAAAACTACTGCTGTTTTTATGTATTCTCGCGGTGGTTTTATCTGTATGGATGTGGTTTCATTTCATACAGACATTTAAGGAACCTGTTTTTATCACTATAAAAGACATAAAGGTATTAACCTTAAAGGATGAGGTAGCTGAAATTTCCGCTATTGCCGTTTTTAATAATCCCAATGAGATTACTGTGAAGTTATTGAATACAGAGCTGAAGGCCTATTCCAACGATGTGCAGGTAGGGCAGATTTCACAAACCAACATCACGGATATTCCAGCTGCCATGGATTTTGAGATACCCCTGAAATTTTCCGTCAATCTGATGAAACTCGGCATGAGCCAGAGTTTATCGGGACTGGTTGAAGGCCTGATGAATTCGGAAAGGGAAATACCCATTAAATTTGAAGGATACTGCCGCATCAAAAATATGGAAGATACCTATAAGATTCCCGTTACATACCAGGATAAGCTGATGTTTAAATAAGAAAATATGCATTTCTGCTCCATATCAGTTTTAATGTTTACTTTTTAATTGAATTTTATCTTATGTTTGCTTCAATAAATACAGTCGTATTGTCATGTTGAATGTCCTGCTCATTTTCTTTTCCGTTATTGCATCTTCACCCCGGGAAAACGAAGTTCCATCACTCGGAAGTTCAATGGATTCTATCAGGAACCAATCCGTGTTATATGTATTTGCAGGTTCCGACTGGTGTGTGAACTGTATGTTACTCGAAAAAAAAGTATTGTCAGACTCGGTTTTTTTATCAGCGCTTGACTCGGGCCGGATACGTATGGAGATACTGGATTTCCCACAGAGAAAAAAATTAAGTCCTGAAATCATCAGTTACAACCAATCCATGTCTGAGAAACTGGGATTCAGTGGTGATTTTCCGACAATTGTCATTTATTCAGTTCAAAATAATAAGTATTCAACCCTTTGGTATAAAAATGAAGATCCTTACGAATTTTCCCGCATGCTGTTCAACGAATTAAACAAACTCAATGAATGAGCATCGTATACAAACCAAACTCATGGGTTCTGTATTTGAACTGATTGTTGCACATAGTGATGCCGGGGAGGCAAAACATCTTTTAGATATAGGTATCCGGGAAATTACACGGATAGAAGACCTCCTCTCAGAATTCAGGGACAATACAATCACCTCCAATATTAACAGGAATGCAGGTATAGAGCCTGTAACAACAAATCCTGAGGTGTATGCACTGATAGAACGCTGCCAGAAGATTTCTGCACTGACCAGGGGCGCATTTGACATTACAGTAGGCCCACTTAAAAAATTATACCGTTTTAAAAACACCGAATTCAGTTTTCCCGATAAGCAAAAGATCTCTGAAACACTTGATAACACAGGATACCACAATATCCAACTAGGGCCGGAGAACCAATCTGTGTTCCTTTCAAAAAAAAACATGTCCATCAGTTTTGCTGCTATCGGGAAAGGTTACGCGGCTGATTGTGTAAAAAAACTCTGGCTGAAACATGGTGTAACTTCTGGTATGATAAGCGCAAGCGGAGATCTGTGTACCATAGGCAGTAAAGCGGATGGGTCACCATGGAAAATAGGCATTGCGGACCCCGACCATAAGGACCTTATGATGTTTTATATCCCGGTGCACCATACCTCAGTCGCTACATCCGGCGATTATGAACAATATTTCATGCACCAGGGGGTCAGGTATTCCCACAATATCAACCCGCTCAGTGGATGGCCTGTAACAGGCATCAAGAGTGTAAGTGTATTCAGTCCGGGCGCGGAACTGTCAGATGCCCTGGCAACAGCCGTTTATATCATGGGAGTCGATGCCGGTCTTTATTTTATCAACCAGTTACCCGACACCCATTGCCTTATCATTGACGATCATAACCAAACCCATCATTCCAAAAAGATAGAGATACAATATGAAAAATAAACAACTACTGCTTTTGTCGGCCCTGCTGCTGGTCCTGGGTTCATGCGGGACTGTAAAGCCATACGAGATGGTATACCTGAACGATGGCGAAATGCAGATGGGAAATTCATCTGCAAAGAACTTTGAAAATTATGTCCAGTCAATACGCGAAGGCTCAAGCGGAGCCGGAAGTAACAAGTCTAGCGGAGGGTGTGGATGTAATTAATACCTGATGCATGAAGAAGAAAATTCTTTTGGCTGGAGCTCTCGCTTGTTGTTTGCTCGCTGCAAGGGCGCAGAAAAAGGATACGGTTTTCCGCCGCGAGAGGATCAACAAGACTGAAATAGAGTTCATGTACAGCCATTACCTCCAGGATGGCAATAACTCGGCTGTAACAGGCGGAATAGGCACTGAAAAGCTGACTGTGTATTCCCCGAACCTAAGGATTAAAAAAACCTGGCAGAATCAAAGGAATTTAACTTTTAAGGGCGGGACCGATATCATCAGTTCAGCATCCACGGATAATATTGATTTTGTGAAGTCTTCAGCCTCTTTAATCGATCTCAGGACCTATGCCAATATTGGATTTTCAAGCCCGGTCCCTAAAAAGAACATGAACTGGTCATTGGGTACAGGATTTTCCGTTGAATCGGATTACTTTTCCTTGCCGGTGAATATGGGGGTCCTTTTTAAGGACAAAAAAAAGATGAGAACCTTTTCCGTTGACCTGCAGATGTTTTTTGATGACCTGAGATGGGGGAGGATCAATAAACATTATTACAGGCCTGTCAAACTCATTTATCCTCAGGAATTGAGATACATGGAATGGTATGAAACGACCAAAAGACAGTCTTATAACCTTAAATTAGGCCTGACCCAGGTACTCAATAAAAGGAATATCATAGGTATTTACCCCGAAATGAGCATACAAAAAGGCTTATTGGCGACCCCATTCCACCGGGTTTACTTTAAAAATGAAATAACACCAAAGGTTGAAAACCTGCCTGGACTGAGGATCAAAGCCCTGCTTGGACTTAAGGCCAATAGTTTTGTAGGTGGAAGGACCATCTTAAAGAATGGTTTAGAAGTCTATGGGGATAATTTCGGGGTGCGAAGCATTGCGGTTGAAAACGAAACCGCGATAAAGATCAACAGGAAGTTGACCTTATCACCATTTGTAAGGGTATGTTTCCAGGAAGGAGCCAGGTATTTTGCACCTTATAATGCACATAACATTGACGAGACTTATTATACCTCGGATTATGACCTGTCGGACTTCAGGACATACAAGGCCGGTCTGGGTATTCGTTATGCGCCATTTAAATCCATGGGCAAGAACAACATGTTCAACGAATGGGGATTGCGTTATGCCTATCTGCACAGGACCAATGGTTTACATGCCCATATAATCTCATGTGTATTGAATATGACACACCAGACCGCCAGGAAAAAGAAATGAAATACCAGGGCACTTGGATGGTCTGAAAATTCACAAAAAAAATCAGGTTTTTTGAAGCTTTTTTTTTCGGGGAGTCGTTCGCGGATAGGTGGCTTAAGGCCTGAAATTGCACGGGAATACCATCATTTAGCTTATTTATTGAAAAAATAAATGCCTGAAATTCAATTATCTATGGTTTATCAGAAAAAAAATCCAGATATTTTTTCATTTGTCTAAAAACTTCTTTATATTTGATTATGAGATGATTATATAGATAAGACTTTATACTTAATGTGTATTAGTGCTCAATTTTAACCCTAAAAACAAGACCAATATGAGGAACAAAAAAACAAGTTTTAAAAGAGTCGCAATTATCGCGGTGGAATTTATCCTGATCAGTATTTTTTCCCACATGCCTTTTTAGGCGATTTGGGAAAAAATGCTAAAAAGGAAAACCGTGATGGGATCATCCATTATTGGGCAGAATCTGTTATAGTCCCGATTGGTATTTGTGTTAAGTCAGCGTGTTGACAAAGTTTGAATGTAAATAACCTCTTTAGGTTATGTGAAAGATATAAGTGCGGTTGTTGATTTTCAGGAAAACCTTTATTGGGCGCAAGTCCGGTAAAGGTTTTTTCATTGTCAAATATTGCAATAAGTCATAGATGCAGGCCTTCTATCCACTTCTGCGCTTCTTCTACATTGGTAAAAGCCTTGCTTTTCACCTTAGGGCTCGTGATTTTTAAAAAAAAATTGATCAGCATTTTGCTGAAAGCGGATGATTCAATAAATGCGGCTGACAAGATGCCCTTTATTCCTTCTTCAGATGAAAAATAAACCCTTGCATCCCTGTCCATACTTACCACACCACCATCGTAAATCATAAAATGGTAGGATCTGCCATTACACAATTTGAGTCTTTCTTCCACAAGGTACTTTGCGTCTGCCAATGTAAGCTTGAGACCAGCCTTGTAATGTGCATGCAGGATATTGCCAATAATTTCAATTTTTAACTGATGATTCTCGAAAATATTTTTGTTATCCTGCATATGGTAAATTATCAATCTAAAGTTTTGAACCGTGGATAATCCCTGGGTTAAAAAGCGTACAAAAATAAATTAAAAAAATTGCATTATGAACAAATAACTTATAAACATAATGTCTCGAAAAACAACGTGTTAAACATGCGAAATCTGCCATTATTTAATTTATTTTGTCGGTAATATTAAAACAGTTGAAATTATTTTACAGTATTGGCCCCCAGGCATTAAAAATTCATGCAATAGAAAAGGGCCGAGCAAACGCTCAGCCCATTCTAAAAACTAAAACTATGAAAACACAGTGCAATTGTACTTGCTTTAATTTGTTTAAACAAGGGAATTATAAATTTTTGTTATCCACATGTTATTGTGGTGTTTATGAAGCACTTTTAAATCCTGGGTGCTTAAAAACCATGTTTTTTTAAATCCAGTTTAATACACTTTTTTTAAGTCTTGTTTTTTGCTTGCAAGCAATTCTTAATATCCTGTTCTTTAATCCTTAAACACAAAATATCAATAAATTTCCTAGTAGTAAAGTACTAGTTTCTCATAAAAATGGATGTAATCCTGCCCAATACAAATTTGAATTTAAAGTTTTGTTATTCTTTATTCCTAAATTAAAACCTTGAATATTAATCAAATATAATAATACAATGTCCATATTTCGCAGAATAAATTGAATTTAATTGGAAATCTGGATTCATTTTGTATTTTTGTAAGCCTATAAGAATAAGCGATTATACTCATTATTAATCCCCTTTTATCATCCCCAACAATAAATTAGAAAATTAGAATTATTAAACTATAAAACTAAACAAGGTAAACTGATCTCATTTTGTGTATTTGTGTAATTAAGCGGACATCAGCAATGGTGTTCGCTTTTTTTACGGCAGAACTTAACCTGCAAAACCGGTTTTGGTATCTGTATGAATTGTATAATATATATAGATTGCTTTTAAAGTTAAATTGGGGCCGATGGAAATGTATTTTTTTTCTAAAATGCCACACTTAAATGGGTAATTATTGCATGTTAAAGTCCTTTTTTGGCCTTATTTAAAACTAATTTTGTGTGATTTTTAATCATTTTTTCATTAAATATCCACACAAAACAAACACCATTGAAGGATATATTTACATGATTAACAAATATTTGTAATATTTCGATATAGAAATTCTTAAAATATCTACACTTTTCTTTGTGATTATTGAAATAAGTTATATAATTGCAACGGAACTTACTAGGTATAAATACTCATTAGTGTAAATATACTCAAAATTTCAACTGATATGAAACAAACAACAATTACACATTTATATGAAATCAAACGCTTACAAAATCTATTCATTGATAGCAGTAATATGCTGCATCAATTCAATCTTTTCCGCTAACACAACCTGGACTTGGGTCGGGGGCACTTCCGGAAATCTTACTACCTGGTCAACAAAAACGAACTGGACGACATCAGACGGAGATGCTACCATTGGTACCGGTGATACCGCAGTTATTAATACTGGCCAGACTAATTATCCTGTTTTAACAGGTAATATTACTATTACCAGGTTAAAAATGACCGGTGGAACTTTGGATTTCAATTCCCGGAATTTCACATGCACCAATGCTATAATAATTACCGGTGGTACATTTACTGGAACTTCGGGTGACGTAACAGTTAC
>JANWHK010000207.1 GCA_025450395.1 Bacteroidia bacterium | reverse complement strand
GTTTGGAAAGCATAGGATATCGGAGATGTTCAGTCATTCATAACTCCTCCTCAATTTTTAATTTTTAATTATTCATTCATAAATCATCATCCCCGGTTCCCACCTGTACCCACCACTTCCCCACCGGTTTTCACCGTATTACATGCACCACGCCATGTATTTCATTTTCTACACCACACCCTTCAAGCTTGATGAAATAATAATAGGTGCCCATTGGAAAACCGGGGGCCTCCCATGGTATATCCTTTTCGTTGTGTACCATGATGCCCCAGCGGTTGAAAATGGTAAGCTGGTATGTATAGGGCGGCATCCTTTCAGGAAATGCATCGTTGATGCTGTCATTATTAGGCGTGAATACGTTAGGCGTCTTGAATAACCTGCTGAGGTCCATACCTTCCATGTTCAACGTGTCGGTATAAGGGCAATTGTTGACATTCAGACCGGAGATGCGGAAATACCCGCTTTTATGGATGTCAAGGAAACTGTCATGATAATTTGCATCTGTGACATCAGGGTTGGAATACCAGTCAATGGTCTTGAAATCCCCGCTGACCCTTAGATTTGCTTCCAGTTCGTGGGTCACTGGATTGCATACCAGGCTGTCGGGCAATAAATGCACCTGTGATTGGTCCTTTTTAACGATCATTGTGTCGAATGAGTTGCAGTTGCCGAGTGTCACGTTCAGCCAGTATGAACCTGCACTGTTCACAATAATAGTACTGTCGGTAGAACCGTTGCTCCAGGAATAGGTCCCCTGGCTGTAAAAGGTGTCTGGTTTTATCAGGATATTCTTGTTCTGGCAGATAACAGTATCTTTAGGCAGCTTGAAGTTTATCCGGTCAAATACGGTGACTTTCTTATTGATGGAATCCACGCAATTCCCTTTTTTGGCTATGAGTTTTACAAGGTAAGTGCCGGCAAAAGGATACTTGTAATAACCATCCTTTAAAATGGAAGTATCAACATTTGTAAAGGTATCGCCAAATTCCCAGAAATAGGAGTCCGCATTCTGGCTGTTATTCGTGAAAAATACTTCCCGGTTGCAATTCACGGATGGGGAATTAAAGGCTGATGTGGTTTCAAATATGCAGTTCTGCACATTGAACTGGTAATCGCGCTGTGTGAACCCTACGAGTTTCCCTTTCCTGTATTCCTTTACGACAATGCCCACAACAAATTGACCTTCCAGCGTAGGTATGATCTTTAACAAACCTGTAAATCTGTTCAATGAGACAGGGGGGCTTGAAGGAATGGCATCCGGAAAGGTATAGCCACTTTCAAACAGGATTTTGGTGAAGGGTGGTGTCTGGTATTGCACAAAGTCAGGGCGTGGTATGGTTTGGTTGCCCCCTGTGTATGGGTGGAAAAATTCATATACCAGGCTGTCACCGTCAGGGTCGATGGCGGAATGGTCAAATATCAAAGGCGCATTGGTGCAGAGAAAATTCGGAGGCAGGTTTTTAAATTCAGGGCTTGAATTAAAACCAAAATCCGTTGTATCGTTGATCCTTGTCCAGATATTCTCACCGGTGGCTAGCGGGTTGATGATGTTGAGAATGGAACTGTTGCGGCAGCATCTCTGGAAACTGATGATATAACCCGTTTTCCTGGGTGGTAATTCCATGGCAGTGACATATTCATACGCGTCAACGCAGGCGTCCGGCGATATCTTGATACAGTTGTAATTGGTCTTGGAAACGCGCACCGGAGAATTCCTCAACACGCTCTTGCACAAATTGGGCAATAGATAGCCCGAATCCCCATCAAAAACAGAAAAATTAGCGAACTGGTCCGATGCTATGGCACCCTTATCACCATTCCAGCAATCGACGTAAAGCTTGAGTTTTACCCAGTAGGTATTGCCTCCCTGGTGCTCATACGTGAGTTCACCCCCGACAATATGCGTGGCTTCCGCATGGCTGCAGAGGAGGTAAACCAGTATGAACAGTAGTTTCTTCAATGTTCCTTTTAGACGCGATTTGCACTAAAATAGTTGCAAGATATGATTTTTTTGACAAAAAGAGGAGAATTTACAAATTACCATTTACAAATTACAATTTACGAAGGACAAGGAACATTTGTATGGCTTTGAATATGTTAATGAACTCCCCAACCCGTTTGCGGGTTGAATATGGGTAGCCCCGTGGCACGTGCCACGGGGTGAATGATGAATGATTGTATAATATATATTCGTACGATTACACGGTCACCACGCCCCGGGTAGTAGCGGCAGCCCCCGTGGAAGACTGCGCTGCAATTGGCTGTGCAGGCGACTATTCGCCTTCGGGCGGATAGCTCGCCTGCACAGGTTTTGCAATTGCGCGCAGACTCCACGGGGCTACAGCGGATGACCGGATCCAGGCGCATCATAATTAATCAAAAAATATGCATCATAATGGTTCAAACTGCAAATGTCACGACGTGTCGATACTACAAATGTAGTATTTTTTGTGCCCGGAATTGCTGGGTCCCACTTTCACTAATCAATGTAAACCGTTCATATGCATATGATTGTAAATTAGTTTACTTTTTCGGGATATGGAGAATTAAAAAAATAAAAATATTGGGATATTATGTTTTTATATACATTTGCTCATTCTTAAATTTAAATTATCATGTCCATCAAATCAATATTGACTATCGCAATATTCTCTTTGTCAGGGCTTAAAATTTCAGCACAATCTGACACAGTACACCATGTTTATGGATTGGTTGTAGGTATTTCGGAATACAAGGATCCGTTTTTTAAGGGCCTCAAATATGCAGATGATGATGCCCTCATGTTTGCCAATTTCCTGAAGTCGCATTTGGTAAAGTCATCTGACACTGGTAATATCGTTTTGTTGCGGAATAAGGAAGCCAATGCGTATGCCGTATGGAATGAAATATTTAAAATAGACGAGAAGGCACACAAGGGTGATACAGTCTACATATTCTTTTCAGGACATGGTGATGCGAAATCTGCAAAGCACGTATTCCTGATTTGTTATGAAGGCATAAAGGGTCAATATGAAGCGGGAGGATGTGTCAAAATCGGGGACCTCAAGGACTATATCCATTCATTTAATTCCAGGGGGATTAAAGTGATACTGATAACAGATGCATGCCGGTCAAATGAAAACAATGTCAGGAACAGCAATATTTTTTTCACCGAGGCATTGAATGAAAATACAGGCGAGATACAATTTACTTCCTGCTCGAAAAACCAGAATTCATACGAAGACAAAAGATGGGGCAATGGCCATGGCGTTTTTTCCTGGTACCTGGTCAAGGGTTGGATGGGGATGGCTGACCTTAACAACAACCAAAGGGTAACCTTTAATGAATTGTCAAGGTATGTGGGTGACCATGTTGCGCAAGACCTATATGACAGTAAAAGTGATATGGCACTTCAGACGCCGTATTTCTATTCTTCAAACTTGAACGCGTTGATGGGAAATGTTAATCCATCGCTCAAGAGAAAACTTGTAGCCAGTGAAGAAGCCGGAGAAAATGATTTGTACGCGGTCTTGATACCACGTTATTTTCCAAAGGGATCAAAGAATACTGAAATTCAGGATCCGGTGGCTTTGGGATATTATTTAAAATTAAATGAAGCCATACAAAATGAAGAGTTCCTTGAGCCTGACAGCAATTCCGCCATGTATTATTATGAACAGTTCAAGGAAAGGCAAAAGTCGGGTACGGCACTCAATGATGCCAGGCTGGACCTGATAGCGGCCATGGCGAATAAAGCACAGACCTATATACAGGAAGTGTTGGGGGGCAACCAGTCGATTTCAAGCTATGAATTCAGCCATGCATCGAGGTTGATGTACCGGGCCATGTCCATGATGGATACCGCGCACGAAATGTATATCAACATGAAAGCAAGAGCATTGTTCCTGGAGGCGAATTCGTTGATGAACGATCAGTATGAGATGGCGGTGGCCCTGGATAAACTGGATAGCTCCCTGAAACTCGAACCTAACAAAGCTTATGTATTTTATGACAAAGCAAGGATATACGAACATTATAACGTGTATTTTTCACTTGCTGAAGAAAATTACCTGAAGGCCATGAAACTGGCTCCGCAATGGATACGCCCTGTGATTGACCTGGGGTACATGTACATCAACAAGGGAAAGTATGACAAGGGGACAGAATATTTAAACAAGGCAATTGCCATTCAGCCCGGCCCTTATATATACTACCTGCTGGGTTATACCTACCAGAATTTAACAGATAGCATGCACCATGGTGATTCTGCGGTTTTATACTATCACAAGGCCCTGGAACTGGACAGTAATTATGTCAATGCATTATTGGGACTCGCCCTGGTATACCAGAGCAGGTTAGAGACAGATAAATCAAAGGAATATTATGTAAAGGCATTGGCGCTTGATACCACTTATTATTATACTTACCATTGTTACGGAAACCTTTTCTATGATGCTAACATGATGGAGTATGCTGAATATTATTACAAGAAGGCAGCGGAATATTATCCAAATTATTTACTTGCACACTGGATGCTGGGGCAGACTTATAATTACGGACTGGAGGATAAATTAAAAGCAGTGCAAGAGTACAGGACATGTTTAAGTATCAATTATTATTATACCAAGGCTTATACTGCCATCGCAGAGATACTTATTGATTCGTCGCTTTATGACCTGGCCATAGAATACCTGAAGATCCCATGGACTTATGATGGCTCTTACGATCCCGTGGACCTGGGAAGGGCATACCTGTCGAGGGCCATGCGCGACAGTTCGGTCAGTGATTACGATTCCACCAAATTATGGCTTGACACTTCGGTTTTTTATTTTCCGGGAAGGTATTATGCGCATACACTTCTTGGCACATATTACCTGAAAAGGAAAAACATGCCAAAAAGTATTGAATCTTATATGGAATCTGCCAGGCTGGATAGCTCGTATTATTATAACTGGCTCATGCTGGGGCATATTTATTTTGACAATAAGCAATTCGATTCCGCAATTTATTTTTACACGATGGGCACAAAAAACGCTCCGGGAACACAGGCTAATTATAAAAGTTTATGGCAATTATACCAATACGATACAAAGGACTATAAACATGCGGCATCGACAGCAGATTCCGCAATAGCGCACAATGTCAGCACGGATTATTTCTATTATTTGAAAACTTATTCATTATGGGCAAGTGGCGAATTTGAGGCGGCTCTTGCTTCCGTAGATTCTGCCAATAACCTGTTTCCGGGGTACGCGAATTACCTGTATGCCAAAGCCATGGTTTTGTCTTCCCTGAAACTTGAAGACGCTGCGCTTGATTTTCTTGAAGCGTCAGTTGAGGCCGGTTTAATTGCAACCGAACAAGATTTCTATGACGGGACTTTTAAAAACCTGGAGGAAAACAAGAAGTTTAAAAAAATCGTAAAGAAATATTTAAAAAACAAACAATAACCATTAATTATCATGATTACAAAAGTAAAATTAACTGTTCTTGCATGCCTGGCGATATTAAATATCATGCCGGTTCATGCACAGTACGGCACCGGGTTGACTTTCGATCCAAGAGCTCATGCGCAATTTCCTGTTTATAAGCCGTCAAGCCTTGGTTACGCAACTGAAGTGCCAGCTTCCTATTCGTTAAAAAAGTATACGCCTTATGTCAAGAGCCAGGGTGTATATCCTTCTTGCGCAGGATGGGCCGTATCTTATGAGGCCCTGTCTACCCAATATGCCATTTCATATGGTATTACCAACAGAAACCTGATAACTGCAAAGGCTTTCTGCCCATATTATTCCTACAATAAAGCGAATCCCGGAGATCCGGATTGTAAATATGGGGCGAATGTGGGTGTGATGATGAGGACGCTGATGGAGGAAGGCGGAAAGAAATTTTACCTGCCATTGTTGGGTTGCGGCACTACATTGGCGGATGAGTTTGCTTATGCATCAAAATATTATAAAGTGCAGAACGCTTATTATATTGATAATATTTGGCCGGCAACCCTGGTTTGGGACAACAATGACCTGAAGGCGACATTTACAAGTTTTTTCAATGCACCGCATATGATCAACCTGGGCGGATTCAAAAGTTTGCTCTTTCAACAGAGACCTGTTGTTATCTGTATGGCATTGCCCTCGTCTTTTTATAGTGTGAGAGGTGAGTTATGGGAGCCGACACCTGAAGAAAAAGCGGATCCAACTGCAGCTGTGATGGAAAATACAGGGGGCCATCGTGCACATGCCATGACAGTCATCGGGTATGATGACACGAAATTTGGGGGTGCTTTCGAGGTCATGAATTCGTGGTCGGAGAGCTGGGGCGACAATGGATACTTCTGGATTAAATATGAAGATTTTAAAATGT
>JANWHK010000206.1 GCA_025450395.1 Bacteroidia bacterium | reverse complement strand
TTCAATATAATCGACAATGGTCTTGTATGTGCCATTGGTACCTTCGAGCAAACAGAAGTCCTTGGCTTTTTCTGCAAATTTCTCATCGCTCAACATGCCGTATTTCACAAACAGGTCAATACTTGGCCATTTGGTTTCATAATCTTCCCTGTTCTGTTTAAACAATTCGGATAGTTTATCGGCCACCTTTTTAGTGATGTGTGAAGTGATCTTCTTGACATTGCCGTCACTCTGCAAACTGCTCCTGGACACATTCAGAGGAATATCAGGCGAATCGATCACGCCGTGAAGCAACATCAGGAATTCCGGCAGTATGTCTTTCACGTTATCTGTCACAAATACCTGGTTGCTGTATAGCTGCACCTTGTGTTTTTCGGCTTCAATGGCACTGTCTACCTTCGGGAAATACAGGATACCGGTAAGGTTGAAAGGATAATCCACGTTTAAATGTATCCAGAACAATGGCGCCGGAGCGAATGGGTACAAGGTCTGGTAGAATTTGACATAATCCTCGTCCTTCAGGTCAGCCGGTTTGTTGAGCCACAGTGGCTTTTCCTCATTGATGATCTTTCCGTCAAATTCAATAGGAACAGGTAAAAACTTGCAATATTTTGTCAATAGCTGTGATATCTTGAATTTATCTGCAAATTCAAGGCTGTCTTCCGCTAAATGCAGGATAATATCAGTACCCCTGGTTTTTCTTTTACCCTTACCGATGGTAAACTGTGTACTTCCGTCGCATTCCCATTTGGCGGCCTTGGCACCTTCCTGGTATGACAAAGTGTTGATCTCCACCTTTGACGCGACCATAAATGCGGAATAAAATCCAAGACCAAAATGACCTATCACGTTGGCATCCGCCTTGTCCTTATATTTTGCGACAAACTCCTCAGCCCCTGAAAACGCCAGTTGATTGATGTACTTTTCAATCTCTTCCTCCGTCATGCCTATTCCATTATCGCTGATTGTCAGTGTTTTCTCCTTGTCATCAAGCGTCACCTGGATCTTGAAATCCCCTGTCTCGCCCTTGAATTCTCCTACACTGGCCAATGTCCTTAATTTCTGGCAGGCATCCGTAGCATTGGATATCAATTCCCTTAAAAATATCTCATGGTCGCTGTAAAGGAACTTCTTGATAATCGGGAAAATGTTTTCGGTGTTGACTGAAATTGAACCGGTTTTACTCATAATCTTGTTACTTTTTGTTTTGATTTGATAGTTTCAAATACCGTACCCATAAAAAAGTTAAGTAATTTTGTCATATTTGCAGACAAAATATGTTTTTCTACCTGTCAAAAATATTGTTGTTCATTATCAAACCTATGGTTTGGATCTTTGTCCTGCTTTTTGAGGCAGTCCTTACCAAAAATGAGGTCAAGCGAAAAAGACGCCTTACCTATGCCACAATACTGTTATATTTCCTTTCAAATAATTTCCTGGTGAATGAGGTTTATATTTTGTACGAGGATCGAGGCACTGAGAACCTGGATTCGTCGTATGAGGTAGGAATGGTATTAGGCGGGTTTTCCACAAGGGACAAGATACTTGACCGCACCATTTTTTTTGAGTCCAACGACAGGCTGATGCAGGCCTTGAAATTATATTACGATGGCAGGATCAAGCGGATACTGATCAGCAGCGGCAGTGCGAACTTAATCGATGATCAGATAAAAGAAGCAGATGCTGTCAGGTCCTATCTTAAAAGCATACATGTCCCGGATTCAGCGGTATTGATAGAGAATGAGAGCAGGAACACACTTGAAAACATCAACTTCAGTTACCGCATTCTGGACTCCCTGAAATTGAATAAAAAAGTCCTCATCATCAGCAGCGCATGGCATTTACCACGGGTGCGACTTTGCACTAAGGAGAAAGACGTTGATTTTTATGCCACCAATTATATGTCCGACAGGAAAAGGGACTATTCACCTTCCAACTTGCTGGTACCATCACCCACTGCTTTAGCGAATGTTGAATTGCTCATAAAGGAACTGGTGGGCTATATGGCGTATTTTGTCAAAGTAGCATAGGGAATGTACGATGTACGACATACGACATACGATGTGATGTACGATGTATTGGAGCCAATTATGAGTGATGGATTATGGATTATGAGTGATGGATTAGGAATGACAGAGCCCTTTCCCCAATTGTACATTGTCAATTGTAAATTGTAAATTGTCTTTATCTTTGCCTCCTGAATGAAAATCCATATCCTGGCATGCGGCGGGGCCGTAATGCACAATATAGCCATCGCTTTGCACAAACTCGGTCACGTGATCACCGGCAGCGATGACGAAATTTTTGAGCCTGCTTTATCACGACTGAAAAAACACGGCATATGCCCTGAAAAATTTGGCTGGTTCCCTGAAAAAATCACCTCTGACCTCGATTTTATCATTCTCGGCATGCATGCAAGAGCTGATAATCCAGAGTTGTTGCAAGCTAAAACACTGGGAATCAAGATTTACAGTTTTCCGGAATATGTTTTTGAACATGCCCGGAACAAAACAAGGCTGGTGATTGGTGGGAGTCATGGCAAAACAACCACTACGGCCATGATCATGCATGTTTTAAACACCCTCAAAAGGGATTTTGATTACCTTGTAGGGTCGCAGCTGGAAGGATTCGACACCATGGTGAAATTCAGTGATGCTCCCCTGATGGTGATTGAGGGGGATGAATACCTGACATCCACCCTGGATCCCGTACCTAAATTCCTGAAATACCATCCGCATTATGCCATGGTCACAGGTATTGCCTGGGACCATATTAACGTATTTCCGACCTTTGAAGGGTATGTAGGGCAATTCGGGCTGTTTATTGACTCTATTGAGCCGGGAGGCCAGTTGGTGTATTTTAAGGATGATGCGATATTGGATGGCCTGGCATCAAAAAGTCGCGTTAAGACTGTTGCCTATAAAACCCCAGCCTATAACATAAAGGATGGCAAGGTTGTGGTGCAGAAGGACAAGACCTATGAACTGGAGATATTTGGTGAACACAACCTGCAGAACGCTGAAGGGGCGCGCGTTTTATGCGAAAACATTGGCATAAGTGAAGATGAATTTTATGAAGCCCTTAAGAGCTTTAAAGGGACTGCCAAAAGGCTTGAAAAAATGCACCAGGATGAGCATCTCACGGTATTTCGCGATTTTGCCCATTCCCCGAGTAAATTAAAGGCCACTATTGAAGCTGTAAAACAACAATTTGCCGGTCATAAGCTGATTGCGGTATTTGAACTGCATACTTTCAGCAGTTTGAATAAAAACTTCTTACCACAATATCAACATTCTATGGACCCGGCGGACGAAGCCATCGTTTATTTCAATCCGCACGTTTTTGAACAGAAAAAAATGCAAGTCATTGAATTAGAGGATATTACTGAAAATTTTGGAGAAAATGTCGTTCCTATCAACAATACTGAGAAATTAATCTCAAAAATCAGGGATTTACGAAGCAACGTTTCAGGCCCACCATGCGTCTTATTACTTATGAGTTCAGGAAATTTCGACAACGCCATACTTTGGTAAAATTTCGGATTTTTAAAATTGGTTTTTTTTGCTTATTTTCGTAGATTAAACACATTAAGAGAAGAGATTGATATGATAAAACGATTACTACTTAGTTCCTTTTTACTTTTTTGCTTTCACAACACGTATTCGGCTACTTGTTTAACCGGATGGGCATATAACAGCCCTATTACAGTGACAAACTCCAATGCCACTGCCTATACGAATTTCCAGGTAAAGATCATTGTCAATACCCAGGCGCTCATTGCAGCAGGCAAAATGAAGGCAAACGGGGACGATATCAGGTTTACAGACGCTGCCTGTAAAAACCTCCATTACTGGATAGACAGCAACCTCAATACGACTACAACGGTGATATGGGTCAAGGTCAATACCCTTGCAGCCAGCGCTTCAAAAACCATCACCATGTATTATGGCAATGTCTGCGCTACTCCGGCCCAGAATGGCGACAGTACGTTTGTACTTTTTGATGATTTTACCGGAAGTTCCCTGAATACCGGCAAATGGAATACGTACCAGCAAACATCCGGCGTTTGTTCCATAACTGTAGGTTCAGGTACCGCTACCATTGCTACCTCTAACTTTTCCGACAATACATTACGCTCCGTGAACACTTTTGCCGGACCTCTCCGCATGGAAGCAAAAGTAAAAGCCAATTCCGGGGGTTCCCCAAATGTCACGCTTTTAAATAGTGGAACATTTACCGGCGTAACCCTGTTCACTTCTGATTTTGCCTTTAATAATGAGTTCCACATGAATACTGCCGGTGCCTCTTGCGTGAGTTACCTTAGCGCTGCCAATAGCTCCCTGGTAACAAGGGCCAATGGCGTATGGGGAGTGGCCTGGCCGGCTACCAATTCTGCCAATTCATACTTTCCCGGGGGAACGCGGACCCTTGTCAGCACAAGCGCCCTTGCAGGCACCCAGCATGCAGCTTTTGGAATTTTGTGTTCCGGCCTCGGTTCCGTTACTTATGACTGGACAAGATTAAGACTTTATGCAGCTATTGAAATGACGACCACTGTAAATGCGGAAGTCAACCAAAGCAATGTAACAGTCACCTTGTCTCCTGCGAATATCTGCCCGGGTGCCGTGCTCACTGTTATATTCTCAAAAAACGGTATCTATTTCGGTTCAGGGAATGTATTCAAGGCTGAACTTTCGGATGCTTCCGGGAACTTTGGTTCACCTTATAATCTAGGTACTATCACAGATACGATTCCCGATACTTTTTTTGCCGAACTTCCAAAATCACTACCTGCTGGCAGCGGTTATAGAGTAAGGATTACCTCCACCAATCCTTCTACATGTTTTACAGCGGCAGCTACACTTAACGTTTACCCTAAACCGAACGTTGCATTCACGGTGCTGAATGACAACCAGTGTTACAAATGGAGCCGATATGATTTCTCTTCTACCGCTAGTGTCAGCGGAGGAACCATCTCAAGTTATATTTGGAATTGGAACGATGGCTCGAAGTCAGATACATTTGGAGTTAATACTGCCTCTCATAAATTCAAGGTATTTTATTCTTACTATTACCCAAGATTAACGGTAGTGAGCAACCTGGGATGCAAGGATT
>JANWHK010000205.1 GCA_025450395.1 Bacteroidia bacterium | reverse complement strand
TTGAAGCTCCGAAAATATAGACGGGATTGCCTATGCCTTCTGCTATGGCGGAAATTGTGGTACCAACTTTTGCAATACCTACACTCATGGCATTGACCAGGATATTGGTCTCGTAACAATCATCGAAATAAACTTCGCCGCCAACGGTCGGGATGCCAAAGGCATTGCCATAATCACCAATGCCTTTTACGACACCTTTCAGCAGCCATTTGGTCCTGGCCGTTTCGATATTGCCGAAACGCAGTGAATTCAATTGTGCGATAGGGCGGGCGCCCATTGAAAAGATATCCCTGTTGATGCCACCTACACCGGTCGCTGCGCCCTGGTAGGGTTCAATCGCCGAGGGGTGGTTATGTGATTCGATCTTGAAGCAAACTGCAAGTCCGTCGCCAATGTCCACAAGTCCTGCATTTTCTTCACCGGCTTTTGCAAGCATGGCGGGACCTTCCTTTGGAAGGGTCTTTAACCATGTAATGGAATTTTTATATGAACAGTGTTCACTCCACATCACTGAATAGATGCTTAATTCAGTGAAATTGGGTGTCCTGCCGAGTATAGATATTATTTTTTCAAACTCTTCTGGCAATAAACCTAGTTTTTGTGCCTGTTCTAACGTTGCTGATTCCATTTTGGTGCAAAATTAAGCCCTAAGGACGGCAATTAAAAACTAAGTTTCAAGAATTTATTTTTTGCAGTTCAACGGATATCGAAACCCTGATTTACTGTTTTACCAAAATCCTCCTTGCGCTTGAAATGGCAAGCAAATACAAACCCTTTTCTAACCCGGAAATATCAATGGTATTAATACCCTGCTTCAGGGTTTGCCGGATAATTGTTTTCCCATCCATGCCGTAAATAATTATTTCAGTTCCGGTTTGTAAGTCGATATAAAGTTCATTGCCTGCAGGATTTGGGTACATCCTTATGTATTCCTGCCCAGGATTCTGTATCCCGAGTTTATCGGTAAAGATATCCATGGTATCAGTGCCGACGCAGCCATTGCTGTCTGTGACAGTACACCAGACGGTATGCTTGCCGGGACTGCCCAGGTCAGAAGCAAAGAAACTATCAATGGCATCTGTGTGACCGTTAAACCAGTCATACGTTGCAAAGGTTTTTTGGATCTTTAATACCACAATGTCCGTGTAATGATAATTCAGGGGAGAGATGATATCGACAACAGGTTTTGGAAAGACCGTAATAAAGCTGCTGTCACTACCTTTACAACCATATGGGTCGCTGATGCTTAATGTAAGTGTCGCGCTCTTATGATGCCTGAAGACATAAAATGAGTCATTGTCAGGAAGGAGTGAGCCATCCAATTGCCATTGTATCGTTTTGGCATAATAAGGAGGGGAAAAAGTAAGCATGATAGGGATGGAATCACCAGGACAGATTGGATTGAATACAGGCAAGTTGACTTTCGGTTGCTGGATAGGATCTATGACAAGTGAGTCCTTCCCAACACATAGGTTAGTGTCGAGCAGGGTGAATACAAAACTGCTGGTCTTGCTGATACTCCTGCTGATGACTGTATCATTCCGGACTGAGTCTTTAATATTGAAAGTCCAGAAAAAAGAGGATGTATTCTGCCAATTGATATTTTTCACCTTGACACTGATGAAAGAATCCTTGCACACCTTGGTTTTGTTGGCCAGCATTTCAAAACGGGGTTTCGGAATAATGTGGATCTTCAGGAATAATGTATCATCAAGGGTGGTTTGGCCATTACAAAGACCCGGGGTCGACCTTTGAGCGATCAGCATGATCTTGAATGTCCCGCTGTACTTGAAGGTGTAGGCAAAACTTTTCAGGTTCCTGACTACAGCCCCAAGTGAATCATGAATGATCCATTTCCAAACAACACTTGAGTTGGATGTGTTGGCATTAAAGGAAACGGAAGTATTGGGGCAAACGCTGTCAGCGGCATCGCCGGGATAAATATCCTTGCTGTTCTTTCCGTTGAGCAACGCGTAAAAGTCCAGTGTATCAATGGAAGAGCTATTCATAAAGCCATAAGACCCATGATTGCCATAGGCATATAGCGAGGATATGATACCTCCGGGACAGGATATTTGATGTTTTCCCACCGGCAGGCTGTCCAAACGTGTATATGAAAAGTTGCTGTCACGGCTGACCTTCTGCCAGCCCGGATCGACCAAAGTCCCATTCATCCTGAAGCCCTTGGTTTCGCTGGTACTGGCAATGATATTAAGGAATATCCTGTTGACGGAAATAGCATTTTCAGAAGCGAAGTAAATATGGTCGACAACTTGTTTCACAGGTGGCACCCACATCATATAAGGGGAAGTATTTGAAATGACCGGGTCGCAAGCTTCTGACAAGGCATACTGGCAAACCCCTATAGGCTTATTGGATATGATGAAGGCATCGGAAGTAATGAAGAAAGTATCGGACTGACCTGCCGACAATACTATCAGCCTGCCGTTGCACCTTACAGTTGTAGAATTAAGACTGGCAACAACCCTTATCATTTCTGCCTTTCTTTGTTTGCCTTTTGCATAGATGGACGGCAAGGCTATAAACTGGTTAGCCCAATAATTGACCGGGACCATTTGTTCATACAGGTGTGAATAAGAAGGTGTGCAGGACCCATATAATACGGAAGAACGCGTGCTTCCCGCAAAAACTGCAATCTTTTTGCAATTTCTTGATTCAACCAGTGTACCGCTTAAATCATTCCTGTGGGTGGAAGACTGAACCTGGTAGGTCTCTCCCTTCTGAAGCGTTATGGTGAACAAGGTATTCGCGGTATTGCCCTTGGAAGTCGCAACGCTTGGCGTGATATCAATAATGGTATTGTTTTCGGTCGCCACGATCGCGAAACACGACCGGTAATTAGTATTGTTTCCGCTCTGGTCACCCATATGTGACAAAATCCGGTAATAGGTGCCAATGGATTCAACGGAATAAATAAGGGCGGCCTCACAAGAGCCCGGCTTGCTGTTTTGTGCCGATACTGAAACTTCATCATTGGCCTGTATAAGTATCCCCCTGTTTTTGGTGGAAGAGGTTTCCGATCCCGTATTATAACACATGGTCGCGGGTAAAAGTACCGTATCGATTCCACCCCCATTGCCTATTGAGAAGGACAGTGTTTTGCCACTGATATAATTTTGAACAGTTCCGGTGCATGCCTTTTCACAGGCGATAACTATTTTCAATTCCTGTATGGTATCTGGTGCGCCAATGGATTCCATAAAGGTCATCCAGAAGGTCTTGCCCATAGAGGTTTGGCCGTTGACGATTGTCGAACCAAGCAGGAGAATGCTTAATAATAATTTTGTCAGGTTGGTAGAAACGCGATTTTTCAAGATAATTATTTATTGTTTTATGATGCGAAAATATGCAATCAGGTACATTATTCCTTCATCCAGATAAAATGCCTGTCCGCAACCCTGATGATATAAAGTCCCACAGGCAGTAAATGGATATCAATGGCATTCCTGCCACCGGACAGACCCTGTTCTAAAACAGTCTTTCCTTCAGCATTGATCAGGGTCATCTCACAATCCTTTTCCACTTCAATATAGAATTCATTACGTGCCGGATTAGGATATACTTTCACCTGTTGTCGAACTACATCCTTTATGCTTGTGAATTTATCCGTAAAAATATCGACGCTGTCTGTTCCCTCGCAGCCATTTTTGTCAATCACTTTGCACCACACGGTGTATTTTCCGGGAGCACCAAGATCTGAAGCCCAGAATAAATTATCTCTGCTCACTGCGCCGTTGAACCATTGATAACTTGAAAATATTTTATCTGTGCTGAGTTTAATCTGATTCAGTGGGTTGTAATTGGTATCGGTCACAATTTGCGGGACCGGTGTTGGATACACCACAATATTGGTGCTGGCCTCTGTAGAACATCCCAGCCTGTTACTCACTTTTAACTTGACAAGGGTGGTTTTTGAACCATCGAAAAGATAAAACGAATCAGGGTTTACAATCGTATTGTCATCAAGTTTCCATTCATATATTTTGGGATAGACATCAGGATTAAATGAAGGTAATACCTGGATCTGCTTGCCCTGGCAAAACGCTTGATAGGTAGGGAAACTGACTTTTGGAACTGCTACCGGATCAATAAATATGGATTCCTTCACAACGCAGCCACAAGTATCTTTTACTGTTAACAATACTATTGCCTGTTTGTTAAAGGTCCTGCTGATGATGGTGTCTTTCTCAATCGCATCTATCCCGTCGATGTTCCAGGTAAGTGAATAAGGTGTTGTAGCAGTAATATTGCCGGCAGTAAAAACAAGGGTTGAATCACTGCAAATTTCTTCCTTGTTTTTGTTAAGCTCGAAACTGAATGAATCCACTGCGGGTACAAACAATGAATCGTCAATAATACAATGGTTGTCATCCACCAGTCGAACATTAATTTTGCTGTTGCCGGTAATGATGAATTTCATATAATTGGTATCCTGGTTCATATCCTTGCCATTGAATTTCCATTTGTAATGAAAAGGGGGTTGTGACTTAGAATGGTATAAAGCATGTCTTGAAAATTCAGTGCTTCTGCAGACAGGGGCAGGGTCATTGCCTAGCAGGTCTGTTTTATAGGTCTTGGCGGTAAACAATATCTTGTTCTCAGACCTGCAATTATTTTGAGCCGATAATCTTAATTTAACCGAACTTGCTATGTAAATGGTGGTTGACCATTGGCTGTCGGTTGTATTCATCAGGGAGTCATTTTTATACCAGGCGAAGGATTTTAAGCCGGGAATGATGGAAGGATTAAATTTAAGCTTGGCAATATAAGAGGAACATACCACGGTGTCTTTATAGTTGAGTTGGCCTTTTGGAAAGGCGTTCAGGATTTCAAGTGTGTCGAACGCAACAGCCGTACATGTCAACTGGGGATTTTTGATGGCATACTGTATAAGGAATTTGCCGCTTGTGTTAAAAGTGAATGAATCTGTAAAAGCTATAGTGCTGGAAGGGGCTTGATTCGTTAGGGAATAGATGGTAGCAGTTCCACCTGATAATTTTGATGAGTCCTGTGACTTTAGCTGGAAACGGAAAACATTGCAGGAATCTATCGTGTAGGACTTAATGAATTTGACCTGGGGGTAATTCAAGCCGATAAAAGTCCTGGTCACGAGGCTGACATTGCAAGTCTTGTCATAGGCAGCAATGGTAAAATATTGTTTGCCGTAAGTCGATAATGTATCTCCCGGTAATAAGAGATCGGCCGTTTTTTCTCTTGAATTGTTATAGACATTCAGGCTGCCCGATTTATAGCCCTTGTCCCAGAAAAGATAGGTAGAGTCAGGTTTGGTTTGTTTGGGTAAGAATTGTTCATCCGTAGTCGTGATCTTCATAATGCCAAGGTTGGAGCATATGGGTATTTGTCCACTACCCGGACTTATACCCGGAGGATTATTGTTTGGCACCTGTTTTATCTCCAGGAGCATTTCCCTAGATGTAAAACCGAGCAAGACCATTTTTTTTGTCACGGGATCTTTCCTGTATTCCCTGATCCTTAAATTCACATATCCTCTATCATCACACTTTGTGGGTGTAAAAATCATGCTGAAATAAGTACTGTCAAAATAAAATCCCCTAGGTGGTTTGGCATTAGGAATAGCCCTGCAGTTCAATACGTTGGGATTAGGCGGGCAATAAGGCGTAAAAGGCACTGTAGTGGAAAAACCACCTTTATAACTTAAATTGTTTTTGTATCCTTCTAGTATGGGTTCAATCGAAAATGCGAGTGAATCGTAATCAAATGTATCCAGTGGTCCGGGTGAATATTGAAAAGGTTGGTTGCATCCGGTAAAAAATTTTGGCTCCATTGAAAAGACCGGGGAATGGTTCTTTTTGATAAAACTGTCGCAGATATTGACACCCGCATCGATATAGAATAAACCGTTGTCGTGGGTGTTGGACATGGCTCTTCCGCTTTGTTTGACTGCAAAGTTTACAAAGCAGATGTTGTTGCTGACAAAAGTGTTGTAAGTTGAATTGTTAAAATCCACTGTAGCCTCGAAACTGTGTTTTTCAAAACCTGGATTAGAAACAGTGTTGAGCTTCTGGCAAGGATTGCCACAGGTGTCATTGATTTTTTTTATGGAGGTCCTGGCAAATGTGATACTTACCCCGAGGGAGCCGCCATAAACATACCCCGTAAGCGCATTTAACGGATCAGTATCGCATAGACGATATACATGTGCAGTGACCTTGTATTTTTTAGGTCCTATAAGTTCATAATAGATTTCCCCGCCTGCAAGCAACTGTGCCTTGCTTACGGGAACAATACAAACTATAAAAAGGAAAATAAACAGTATTCTTTTTGCCATGACCGCTGATATCTATACAAAGTTAAGGAAAAAAACTTGGAATATAGACCAATTCAACTGGGGTTTAGAAAGTTATGACTTAAAAATGACAAGCTAGTGACATTGTTACTGTTATCCAAGTCAATATAGATGAATTTGTTTAATAAGGTTTGTTTTTTTTGGGAAAAATATTCATGGGATGATTGGTGCTTTTTAAAAGTTGTATTCGTCGCTAAAAAAATGCACAATTAATACAATCAAAGCAGTTTGTCTGAAAAAGTGACATGTTGGCATAGTTATTTAGGGCCATTTTTATTGAACTTTCCCACAATTTGCAAATTTATTAAAAAGTTCAGTATAGGTTTGATATTTCAATAAACAAACATTTTAAAAATCAAACATTTATGAAACATTTAAACCAACAAAAAAACCACATCAAGTGGTCACTCAAAAATGCGCTTTTAATGATTCTTTTTATCGGCGTATCTTCTACAGTTTTTTCAGTCAATCCTCCAAAAATCAGAAAACAAAAAATGGTTTATAATAATTTAGGAGACGTGCCACCGGTTTCTGGACCTTATATAGAAACGGAAGACTGGCTTTTCGCCACAATTGAAGATAAGGAAGACAAAGGAATTGTGTCTGCGGGATTTACGGATGGGCCTCATGGTAGCTCTTCCGGCACAAAAAAACCATCAATAATAAAAACAGATGCTAATTTGAATGAATTATGGAGATATCATATAAGTTCAACTACCACAATATATGATGCTTCTGGAAATACTTATTTACCTAGTTTAAGTGGATCATCTCGTTGTTCAGATATTATTCAAGCAGGAGATTATTATTATGCTACAGTACAACTTGCAGTATATCAAACATTTGGACTTGGAACATCATTTAATGAAAGGCCAGTTTTAATAAAATTAGGTAAGGATGGAACATTGCAAACCGGATTTCCTATGGTATTAAGTACTTCATGGGGAGGCTATACAAATGATTTAAAAAATAGAGTTTTTGGTATTTCATACGATGCTACTAACAATTGTATTTACCTCTGTGGTACATTTGATGTTCATGTTTGGGCCGCAAAGGTTAATGAATCAAATTATTCAATTGTTCAGACAAATTTTAGTCAAACGGAAGGTGCTTATAATAGTATCGCCGTCTTATATGCAGATGGAAGTGTTACTGGTGAGTTGCCTGAGACCTTAAATCAAGCTCCATATCAAGTTTGTATGGTTGGAAGATTTAATAGTCTTACTACACCGGGTAGTTTTAGTTGTACTAATCCTCCAACAGGATTATCTGATGCAGTTGTTACAAGATGTGATTTAGATTTTGCAAATCCAGTTAATCTAACTCTAAATGCACCCACATCGTCAAGTGACTATAGTTCTAGCTATCCTAGAGGTCATGGTGGAGTTAGTACTTGTCCAACATTGACAGTGTATAGAAGTTCAAATGATGAAGCATTTTCAGTAGAGCAAATGAAAGATGGGAATTTAATTGTTTCAATAAGATACAATATTAGTTATATTGGTGGATTCAGTTTCTTTAATGGAAATGGAAAAGCAATAGAAGGTAATATCCAAAGTTATGACAATTGTTTATGTGCTGAGGCTAAAACTGCTGGAAGAGAGCAATTGATTGATGCAGATGGTTTTGCACTTATAATCACTAAGGGTTTTTCTTCAAATACTACTATTACAACTCCAGATGTTAAAAGACATCAACATGTTGGTCATTTAAATGGTGATGATTATCAATTTGTCTTACATCCTGACAATGATGGAGAAAAAATTTTAGGTTCAAGCACAACAGCAGATTTTTTCTTTGGTGATAATTGGAGTTGGGAATATAGAAATCGTTATAGAATATTTTCTTATGACCCTCAATTAAGTTCAAGCACTAGCTTGACGGGGGGTGTAGTTGAATGGATTATTGTTGCAAATGGAACTGGTCAAAGTTATGCATGTATATTTGATATTTATCCAACATATAGGGGCGGTGCAGTTGGCGTAGGAAATTCTTATCTCGGTGGGGAAAACTATGATTGGATATTATTAGGCAGGCCATGTGAAACAAATATTACACTTTCAGGCAATGACCTAGGACCAAATACATTAAATCGCACATTTTCAATTGAAAAATTTATAAAGGATGATCCTAATTATGATGGTGTCCAAACGGAGGCTTTTTTGTACAATCCAAGATTGATAAATGCACAGGTCATTGTTGAAACAGGTTTTAGCTTGCGCATTCATGGTACCTGCACACTTAGTTTTGCGAGCAACGAGAACCAATTTGACAGCGCCAATAACAGTGGAAGAGAGGCCTCGATCGTTGTAAAACCAGGCGCGAAAATAATTATGGAATCCGGGGCTAAATTAACGGGCTATTCGGGTTGTCCGAATACTATGTGGGGAGGCGTGAAATTGGAAGGGGGTACTTCCGGTACTAATAACAGTGTACAGAGTGGGGGTGAAATAGAGATGAATGAGGCATTGATTGAAAATGCGGTCGTTGGTATACGCGCATTGACAGGTGCAAAGGTAAAATGTTACAATACACCTCCGATAATTGGTCGGACATCTATCATTAATTTCAGGAATTGCAGGCGGGCGATTGAGATCCATCCCTGGACTGCCAATGAATCTGATAATGTATTTTTCAAATATGTGAACTTTCTTGGTGATGCCCCATTGTATGATTATAACTATAAAGGTATCAAGGATTTTGTCAGTACTTGGGATTTTAATGGACTTAAAATCTGGGGTTGTTCATTCATTAATTCTTATACAGGAACTTATTATGATGATAGTAGGGGCACAGCCATTACTTCCTTCAATCTGACAGCGGATATAATCAAAGGGTCCAATATTACCACAAACAATGGATCGTGCAGTTATCCGAGTGGTTGCACAAATTTATTTGATGGGTTGGATGTTGGGATTTGGAATGGCGGTAATTCAGTCGGAAATGTTATTAAGGTATATGGCAATGAGTTTAAGAACATAGCTAATGGAGTTTATGGAGGAACAGGCTTTAATTTGCGATTGTACGATAATGATTTTTACTGGAATACTAGTTTTCTGCAACCACCTTCTACGCATGGGAACAATTGGGTTAAGGCCATCCATACAGTAAATTATGATGGATTAATATTAGATAAAAACAGGATTAACGCGAAAACATTTTTATACCCATATACTAGTATGTTCATGGAGACTGTTACAAGTCAGACCTTTCCATCTATAGTTCAAAATAATATTACTTGGAATGACCTAACTCTTGGGGCTTTTGGTGTGGGAATGTTTAATGGCAGTTCCGGTACTAACCTTGATTTCTTTTGCAACGAATACAATTACTTAGCACAGGATTGGTATTTGGGTGGAAGTTTTCGCCCAGCGGTTGGCTCGCTTGGGGCTTATGGCAATGCTAATAAATGGACTAAAAATTTAAATCTTGCACCTGATCAAAGTATTTTTAAAGCGACTTCACCAACTTTGGATTATTTCACGACTAACCCTGCAAATTTTAATGATCCATATAATCCAAATAGGTTATTAAATGTTTCCTTTGTTAATCAACAGGATCATTTATCTACAGAACGAGATTGTCCTCAAACTAACCCATGTGACAGGTACAACTATGAGGAAGAATTTGGGGGTGAGCATTCAGGCGAATTCAGGGTTATCATGAATTCATTTCAGGAATCACTTGAAGCAATGAATAAGGGTGATTTTGAACTTTCCAGGTCAAAGGTTGCCTTAATTGAGCGTTTAGAGGAAAATAATAAAAAAATATTGTTAATTAATACCCTAATCCCTATCTTTGAACAAAAGAGGCAGTTTAATATGACAGTTGCCGAGAAAAATATCCTTTTGGAATTGTCCGTAGGACATGATCATGAAAATGAGTATGCCAGAAATGTATTGACCTTCTTTGCTGATATTCAGTTCATGCCTTACACCCCTCCAAAGCCTCAACTGTCTAGCAATATAGATGTTCTAGCAGTTGAAGATAAGCCAGCTGTTAGTAATTTCTCAATATTCCCCAATCCAAATTCAGGACTATTGTATTTCTCCTTGCCAAAGGAACTTAAAAACACTATTGAAATTAATGTGAGTAATATGATGGGTTTGATAGTTTTAAATACTAAAATTATGGATCAGACTGATGGGGCCATGGATATTTCAGGCTTGACTAGTGGTGTATATCTTGTTTCCATCATGAAAAATGGCCAGTTACTTTATAAATCACTTATTTCTAAATTATAAGTATTAAGATGATCTCTCAAGCAAGATATTTCAAAACACAGTATGCAATACATTGCATACTGTGTTTTGTTTTGCTTATAATTAATCCAACAAAGGGTTATTCACAAATTCAGAATAACTGGGTTGTGGCTAATATTGCAAATTATTATTCAAAATATCCTGATTCAACTAATTTTTCATTCCATTTTGATTTTAATTGTGAACCTCCCTGTATCAGGGTAATTAATAGGAAACCCACCCAGCAGAATATCATCAGACCATTAACTATTTCAGACCATAAGGGTCGATTAAGTATGTATTCTAATGAAGAACTCGGTTTCCTTGATGCCAAAAATAGGGTACTTAATACCGATACCCCCTTTTTTGTGTATGACAATACTTCACTTGCTTTTCCCACAAATTCTGACTCGATAATTTTCATCTTATACCGGCGTGATAGCATGAAATATGTAAATAGCAAATTACAACAACCAATAGGAAAAGGTGAAATCCATTTGAAATATGCTCTTTTTAATGTTCACTCGCAAATCTTTGTTACCTACAACCAGGAATTATTGTTAGATGAGTCTCGCTTTAATGGCTTAAAATGGCAACAGGATGATTATGCCACTGCCTTTAGTTTTAGAATATTTAAACAATATGCAGATGAAAAAGCCGGGAATTATTATTTCTTTTTCAATATAGCCGATTCAGTTTACACCTGTAGGTATACACCCGGAAATATGCAGTTTTCAAAACCCTACTTTTCAGGAATGAATTGCGACAGAAATAAAAACAGAAACTGGGTTTCGGCAGACGCGTCAGAGGATTTTATCATTAACTTCAGGAGTAATAAGGCCTTTTATATCAACCATGGCATCAGGGATAATTATCCAGAAATGCTGGATATTTCAAATGAAGCGCTGATACTTTTTGATTTTGATTCCGGTACAGGTAAATTCAGTAATGAAAAACTAATTGATCCGTATTATCATTCTTACCCTCATTTTTTTGCTTTAGGAACATCCGATACTGTACTCTATGTAATTAAACAAACGGATTCCATAAAGAAATATGTTTTTACAAGCAATTATGCATCATTCCAAGTGTATAATATCAAAACCCCTACCAATGGTAGATATTTAAGAGATATAAAGTTAGCTCCAAATGGCAGGATTTATATTAGTTTGATAAGCACCTTTGCAAATCAACTCGATACAACACTATTAGTGATAGAAAATCCGAATGTTGAAGGCTTCTTTATTAAATTTAGCAAAAAAACCAGGTTGTTTAAAGACCCTTCTAATGAAATTCTTAGCAAAGTAATTATATTGGACAATTTCCCGAACACATATGGCAGTTACCGCAGGGTTGATTTTGCTCATGCGGTTACCTGTGAAGGTTTAGGGGTTAAATTTATCAATAACAGTGACACATTCTGGTTTAAACAATACAGGTATTATTTTGGGGATGGAGACAGTCTTGATTTTGATCATAAACAGCATACGACAGAACATAGTTATCAAACCCCTGGGAAATATTGGGTGAAGTTAAAGGCTTTTAACAAAGCCGGAGGCTGGGTCTGGTTTAGCGATAGCATTAGTGTAAGAGTTACACCATCTGCTTATTTTACGAATATCACCATGAAGGGATGCCAGTATATTTTATTTAATTTTAAGGATTCTTCAAAAATCGCACAATTAAAACAGGATTCATTGGCCAGGCATTGGTGGGACTATGGAGATGGGTACAAGGAAAATTGGCAATCCACAAATAAGAATGCCAGAAAGGACATGGGCCATATATACAATACAAATGGTATTTATACTGTCAAGCATATTGTCAGCGATGGCTTTTGCAGGGATACATTTGTCCGGCTTAACCAGGTGGACATACTGCCTGCCCCTAAACCCGGAATCATTTCCAGCCCTCTGGAAGGATGTACCCCTTTAAAAGTTACACTTTCAGCAAGATATCCTGATAATGTTGACAGCACCTTATGGGCGAGTTCTGCAGGTCATCTAATCACATCCATAAAACAAAGCCCAGTTCAGTTTATTTTCAATAAGACAGGCATATTCAAGGTCATGCAACACCAATATGGACCTACCGGTTGTATAACAAGCGATACTTCAAATGTTAATGTCATACAAGGTCTTGAAACATCTTTTTCGCCAGTATTGATCAATACAACGGTTGAGAATAATGATAAAATTCGGGTTTACTGGAAAAAAGTTCCCAATGCAAAGGAATATGTGGTTTTCAGGGATAATTTGAAAATAGCCTCCGTTCCTGATACTTTTTACAATGATCATACTGCCCGGTTCGCTGAGATAAGCTATAGTTACCATATAAAAGCTGTTGATGTCTGCAATCAGTTCACTTTAAATAGTAATACCGGTACAAGTATCTTTTTAAATGCGGAAAAGGACATCAAAAATTTTGGCATATTAAGATGGAATACATATAGGAGTTGGCCGAATGGAGTTACAGAATACCAAATACAACATATTTCAAATAGTACAACAATGCTTATCATGAGCCAAAATGACACTGCAAAAACGAGTTGTAAGGACCCCGATTTCCTGATTGACGGTGAGTGTCAGAAGTGTTATCGTATAGATGCGATTGAAAGTGGAAATTTTCGTTCTGTAAGCAAAAGCAATGTGGTTTGTGTGCCATATGAAAGTGTCATCTGGATTCCAACGGCTATCACTATCAATGGTGATGGGATAAATGAATTTTTGCAGATTCATACATACGGTATCCAATCATTTATATTCAGCGTCTATACACGCTGGGGCGAAAAAGTGTTTGAGACAAATAATATCCAGGATACCTGGCATCCTTCACCACAGGAACAGGGGGTATACATGTATGTGATCAAGGCCGTGAGTAATTACGGTGATTATCTAAGTAAAGGTTCAATTACGGTTTTGAGATAAGTATAATCATTGAAATTCAACTACCAAACCACTTATTCCTTCATCCAGATAAAATGCCTGTCAGCAACACGTACGATATAAAGTCCCACAGGCAGTAAATGAATATCAATAACATTCCTGCCACCGGACAGACCCTGTTCCAAAACAGTCTTACCTTCAGCATTGATCAGGGTCATCTCACAATCCTTTTCCACTTCAATATAAAATTCATTGCCAGCAGGGTTAGGATATAATTTCACTTGTTCCTGAACCACATCCGTAATGCCTGTGAGTTTATCTGTAAAAATATCGACCGTATCACCTCCATTGCACCCGTTTGCATCAGTGACATTGCACCATATCGTATATTTGCCCGGGATGCCAAGTTCATTAGCCCAGAATACATTGGTCCTCGTGAAGACATTGTTGAACCATTGGTAGGAGTTGAAAGCCTTGTCCGTGCTCAGGCTTATCTTATGGGCCTTGTTGTAGTTCGTATTGTGAAGTATATTGAAGTCAGGCCTTGGATACATGCCAATCATTGTGCTGTCATCAGTATAACAACCTAGTTTATTGGTTGTCCTTAAACTTACTGTTGAAGCCTGCCGGATATTAAAAGAATAAAACGAATCTGTATTGGGAATGGTTTTATTATTGAGTTTCCATAGATAAGTTTTCGGAAATGCATTGGGTACAAATGTAGGGTTGAGATTCACCATGTCACCCTCACAAAGTGTCGGGAATGCAGGAAGTTTCGCTTTAGGGATATTTATTGGCCTGATCACGGCAGAGTCAATCATGGTACAGGAGTTGACGTCTGTGATGCTGATGAGGACCGTTTTATTGGTCGGGAATTTTCTCCTTAAAATGGTGTCGTTTTCCAGGGTGTCATTTTTGCTGGTCCTCCACAATAACCTGTAGGGTTGTTTGGCGGTCACATTGGCGGCAGTAAAGATCAGGGAATCATTCGTGCAGATCTCATTTTTATCCTGTTTCAACTGGAATGAAAAGGTTTCCTTGATATAAGCGAAAGCCGTATCATCGAATACACAATTGTTGTCATCCCTGATGGTAAGTTTTATGATTGAGCTGTCTAACATCTGCAGGTTAAGTGTCATGCCGGTAACGGCGGTATCCTTGCCATTGATGTTCCATTTGTAGGTGATTGGTGCCTTCAGGCTGTTGTTAATGGCTGTGAAAGTAGCGAGCGTATACTTGCATTGTGTCAGCGGAAAATCTGGCAGGGCATTATGGACCTTGATGGTGTATTTCAGGTAGCTTTGCGCCATGCAGCCCTTGTTATTGGTTAATTTTAACCTGAAGGCCGCGTCATTGGTAAGCGTTAATTTTAGCACACTGTCTTTCACATTGTACAATGTATCATTTTTAAACCATTCAATTTTAATCAGTCCGGGACTTTTGTATGGATAAAATTTCAGCTGGGCCTGGTAGGGTTTGCATACTGTCGTATCATTTCCTGTGTTGATGAGGCCCTGGTGAAATGAATTGGCAATAAAGACTGTATCATAAACGATCTTGTTACAAACAAAGGGGGCATTGGAAATGCTGTATTGTATGATATGCCTGCCATTGTTGTTGAAAGTAAAAGAGTCGGAATTCCTGTCTGAAGTATAAATGATTTTTGAAGCCGGATCAAAAATGGTAAGCGCAGTTTTTACATCGCTGGTATGTGCTGTGTCGGGATTTGTGACCTGGTAACGCCAGACATTGCAGTTGTTCATGTTTTTACTGATCTTGTATCCGGTAAAGGGGTAGTCAGTGGCCATGAATCCTTTTGTGATCAATGAGATATTACAGAGTTTGTCATAAGCTCCCACTGTGAAAAAATGCCTCTTCAGTTTTTTGATACTGCTGTCTTTTTCCAACGTGATGTCCGCGGTTTTTTCACGCGCGGTATCCAGTATCTTGAAAGTGGCCTGATGATTTCCATTATCCCAGAACATATAGGTCGTGTCATTTTTGGCCTGCAAGGGGGCTATGTCGTCTTTTGTCTTGAGGTTGAACATGATATCACTTGTACACAGGTCGAGAATGGCAGAATTGTATACCAATGAAACAGGGTTGTTGCCGGGAACCGTCCTTACCTGCATCAGCATTTCCCGGTTGATAAAACCAATAAGCACCATTTGTCCGGTCACCGGGTTTCTCCGGTATTCGTTGACGCGCAATCTGACATAACCTTTGTCAGTACATTTAGTGGGTGTAAAGACAAGTTCACATAAGGTATTGTCAAAATAAAATCCCCTTGGAGGTATGGCGTTCGGCAAGGGTTTGCAGTTGGTCATATTCGGGTTGGGTGCGCAGTAAGGTGTAATGGGAATGCTTCCGCTGTAATTGGTATTGTATGTGAGATATTTGTTATAGTCATATGGTATTGGCAGGATCTCAAACCCGAGGGAATCATGATCAAACGTGTCAAGGGGACCAGGGGAATATTGCAAAGCCTGGTTACAGGCCGCTAAAAATTTCGGCTCCATCGAAAAAATGGGTGAATGGTTTTTCTTGATGGTCGTATCACAGATATTGGTCATCGCATCCAGGAAAAGCAAGCCGCTTGCATGGATGTTGGAGGCCACCCTGCCGCTCAGCCTGACAGCAAAAGTGACATTGCAGATATTATTGGTTACAAAGATTTTATATGTTGAACTGTTAAAGTCAACTGTCGCTTCAAAAGTATGTCTTTCAAACCCGGGGGTGGAAAGTGCGTTCTGTACCTTACAGGGATTGCCGCAGGTGTCATTGATCTTTTGTATTTTCACCCTGGTATAGGTGATGGCAACCTGGGTAGTGCCACCATAAACACTGCCGGTTATGACGTTTATTCCCTGGAATTCGCATAGGCGGTAAACATGCGCCGTGACCTTGAATTTTTTAGGACCTATCAGTTCATAGTAGACCTCGCCGCCGGCTATTGCCTGTGCATGCAGTTGAACCAGGTGAAAGCATGCAAATAATGCAATGGTGAGTAGTAGTTTTCTTGTCATATTTGATGGATTGACAAATTTAGATATAAAAGTGAATAAAAGTAACTTAATGC
>JANWHK010000204.1 GCA_025450395.1 Bacteroidia bacterium | reverse complement strand
CCGTGTCACCGGCCTGTTGAAGTTTCAGGTCCGATTTTTTTATCCGCAGTATCTTCAGGTCCGTGCGGTTGCCATTATTATTGCCAAAATCACCAATATAGATGTACAAGGAATCCTGGGTCATGTCTTCCCAGTCCTTATTGGTCATATTGGCTATAAAGGTGCGGTGAATGATATTCCCGCTAAGGCTGTCGAAAGCGTATATATAGGGTGGGTTATCGCTGTCGTTATGTGTCCAGAACCAATTGTTGAAATAGACCAAGCCGCTGGACTCAATCATGGTGTCATTCAATTTTGCATAGACAAGGACTGGTATCATGCTCGTCTGGGCATATTGACATGAACCGTCATTTTCCTGGGCCTGGGAGTTGAAATTGTTAGCCTGAGGGTCTGTGCATCCCTTTTGTGCATGCAAGCAATGGCCCTGCAAAAGGGTATACAATATCAATAGGCTGACATTTTTCATACAGCAAAAATAAATGTTTTCCCGCATGTCACATATCAATTGTTTTTAACGTCTATATCAATAAACGGTGAATCTAAAGATGTAATTCTCATCACTTGACCTATATTGTTAATGTTAAAAGACCACAAAACTGCTCGGTTAAAGGCGGTTTTGTGGTTCTTTGTTTTAATACAGTGTTTGGGCAACTTTTCCGTACCTTTGAATGTCTACTAATAAATTACTGTGAAAATGAACAAAAAAGTACTGTTCCTGTGTTTCCTGTGTTTTTTCATGCAGCATATCGCTCATGCGGCCTCAATCAAAGGGGGTAGCATCAGTTACGCTTGCCTGGGCAATAATAAATACAAGATTACTGCCAGGATTAACCGCGAGTGTTCGGACGCAGGCATTACAAGTTACAAAATGGATGTTTTCAACGGTCTTGGTTCAGTAGCGATGTCAGCCAGCAGGGTTTCTATCAAGGATGTTTCACCTGTATGTTCAAAGGTAAGCCCGCCTTGCAGCAGTCCTAACCAGGTTTCTGCTCCTGGAATTGAAGAGCATGTGTATGAAGCGACCGTTGATTTTAATTCGTCTACCTTCAATACCTTCCTGCAGAACAGGTTGAATAATTGCGAGGTGTATTTTTCATTTGAGACTTCCGGAAGGGATACTTCAATCAACACCATGAGTCATGGCCAGTTTTTTATTGTTGCCATGCTGGACCTATGTTTTATTGATGTCAATGCATGTAATTCATCTCCATCCGACAAGGATGTTAATTCTTTAAATATTTGCAGTTATCAACCCTTCTCTTATAATCCCGGCTTAAATGATATAACCGACAATGATCTGTTGGTGATTGACACCCTGGCACCTAAGACTGCGAAAAATACTGCAGAACAATATGTAGCGGGGTATTCCCGAAGGTATCCTGTTACACCATATTGTCCCTTAAACCCTGGAGTTAAAAACTGTAGTTGTTCGGGTGGTCGGGGTATATGTTTTAATCCATCATCAGGAGATATGACTTTTACACCTACCCTCCAGGGCGAAAATGCTGCCATCGTTTTCAGGGCGAATGAATACCGGATGATGAATGGCAAAAGCGAACTTATAGGTTTCAGTGAGAAGGAGGTTATTTTTTCAATCAAAGCATGTCCTGATAACAATCCTCCATCCTTTATTGGAAATAATAAATACTCTATATGTGAAGGCGTTAAACTATGTTTCTTTATCCAGACCAAGGATGAACCTTTTTTACCAAAACAGACCACACTTGACACTGTAGAACTGACCTGGAACCAGGGTATACCGGGCGCTACATTCACAATAGTGGACCCATCGGCAAGGGAAAAAGAAGCCCAGTTCTGCTGGCAAACTAAAATAGGGGATGCAAAATCCGCCCCATATACTTTCACAGCTAAGGCAAAAGATGATAATTGTCCGGTGCCGTCCGTAGCCAACAGGGGATATAGTATTACAGTCAAGCCAAAAGCCACTGATATTCGCAAGTATACCAAGTCATTTAAGGGCAAAACAATTTTTGAGGCTATCGTCACTTCTGATACCGTGAACTACAAGCTTAAAAATTATACCTTTAAATTCACCATCAGGGACAGCACAAATTCAGGTGTCCCATATTTTATGTCCTATAACAAGAGGGACAGTTTTAAATTCACGCAGGCAGGCACCTATGTAATAGAACATCAAATAAGCAATCCGCCGCTAAATTGCCCTTTAATCTATACGGACACCTTCAAGGTGACAGCCCAGCACCTGGCAGCAATTCCTTCCTTGCTCGAGCAAAGGATAAGTATAGTTCCAAATCCTGCACATGATATTCTGAGCATTGTCTCCGAAGATTTCGATCTGTCAGGCATTTCAGTGAAGATCTATTCTATTGATGGCAAACTGGTTTTTGAGGCTATTCCTGAAAATTCGCAGATCAATGTATCGTCGCTTTCAAAAGGCATGTATATTCTCGAAATGAACAGCGAAGGAGTTCATATTTATCAAAGGATCATTATAGAATAAGAAGGAGCTAGGATATAGGATTTAGGATCTAGGTGGGAATCGGTAATCAGCATGCCCCGAAGCGTGTTGCGAAGCAACTCTGCTTCTGGGGTAATCGGTCTCACCGCAAACTTAACTCGTAACTTGTAATTTGTAACTTGTATATCGCCTTCGTCCTTCGTACTTGGTTTCCAATTGTAATTTGTAACTTGTAATTTGTAATTGGCTTCAGTCCATCGGTGAAGCAAAATGATCCGTTGCCACATTCCCCATGTCGCGCCATAAATAACCCTGGTCGACGCGGGTGTAAGGCACAAAATTGGTAACATACAACTGCCCTGTCCCCAGGCCTGAATGTATGGTAGACTGGAATCCTGCCGCATATTGCGCAATGGCATTCAGTCCTATATTGCTTTCAAGTGCTGATGTGATCCACCAGCCTGCATTGTTTTTCTGAGCCTGCTTGATCCAGATATCGGTTTGCACAAAACCGCCCAGTAGATTGGGTTTCAAGACCAGGAACTGGGGTTGTATTGTTGACAATAGTTTCTGCATATCCTTTTCATGGTAAATGCCGGTCAGTTCTTCATCCAGGGCAATCGGCACGGGTGTTTTCGCACATAATTCAGCCATCAGTTCAGGTTGCCCCTTTTTGATTGGCTGTTCGATACTGTGCAGGTAGAATTTCTTGAGTTCCTTCAATTTGTGCATGGCATCGTCATTGGCGAAGTTGCCATTGGCGTCCACCCTCAGTATGAGTTTTTCACCACCGTTCTGCTTGCGTATGAAGGCCAGCAGCCTGCATTCGTCGTCAAAGTCAAGTGCCCCTATTTTCAGTTTGATACAATCGTATCCTTTGGCCATTTGTTTTAAAGTCTCCTCTTTCATGGCTTCAATATCATCCATCCACACCAGCCCGTTGATGGGAATGCCTTGACGTCCTATAGCATAAAAATTCTGGTAGATAATTCGCCTGCCGCCATTCTTCAGGTCGAGTAAAGCGGTTTCCAATCCAAATTTTACGGAAGGGAATTCATTGAAATTAAAATCATCCGCCTTGTTTTTGTTGATCTGTTTTACCAGCCTGTTCAGTTCAGTTTCGTAATCAGGTCTGTCGTCTATACTGAGGCCTTCAAGTGGCGCGCATTCTCCTATGCCAATCACTTCCGGATTGATGGAGTTGTGTATGGACAAGAGGTATATGGTCCGCTCTGTATAAGCTCCCCTGCTGGTAGTGGCAGGACGCTTGAACTGGAGTACATGTTTCGATATGGAGGCTATTAATCCCAAGAGTATACAGTGGTTTAAATTTCAATAAAAGAGAATAACATGGATAGTATGAAGGTTGATAATGACAGGAATTTTAATTGTTTGTTGTATTCTTCGCGTCTTTCCGCCTTTTTAAGGAAGTTCATATGTATCATGACGAAGGACAAAAAAATGATATGGTATAAAAAAAGGATGTTGATGTTTTTCTGCCGGTATATGCTGTAAACAATAAAACAGGCCAGGGCTGAATTCAACAGCAATAACTGGTAACGCAAAGCATACGTGTAACCGATGCGAACAGGTATGGTGATCTTGTTTTTTGACTTATCTGAATTGATATCCCTGATGTTATTCACGTTCAATACGCCGACACTCATGAAACCTATAGCCGCCGCCACCCACCAGATGGATGAATCAAGGGTTTGTGCCTGCAGGAAATAACTGCCTGCGACGGACAAGAGACCGAAAAAGACAAACACTGACAAATCACCAAGTCCGATATAACCGTATGGATTTTTTCCTGCCGTATAGAAATAGGCCGCAAAAATGCCGGCTATGCCCATACCCAGCAAAATCCAGAAGGAACTGTTAAAGGAATGTATTGATAGTACAAGCAGGCTGATACCTGAGACGAGGCACAGGCTGACCAGGATGCCTATCGCTACCCGCATTTGTTTTTCACTTATCAATCCGCTGGCCATGGTCCGGTCGGTTCTTTCGGCTGTGTCGACGCCGTTCTTGAAATCGCCGTAGTCATTGGCAAAATTGCTCAGAACTTGCAGCAAAACAGCCGTCAGTGCACTTAATAAAAATGTGACAGTGCTGAAGTTAAAAGAGCCTTGCTCGGCATAAGCGAGGAGGTTGCCGGTCATGGTACCTGCAAGTGCCAGGGGTAAGGTGCGAAGCCTGGCAGCTTGTATCCAGGCTTTTAAAGACAAGGTGTGCGTCCTCCGTCTACTACTATATTTGTGCCTGTAATATAAGCTGCGTATTCAGAGCATAGGAATGCCGCTGCGTATGCAGGTTCTTCGGGTTTGCCAAAGCGTTTCATGGGTATTTCGTCCAGCATTTCCTGTCTTACATCTTCACGTTCCACCTGTAATTTACTCGATTTATTGTCGATGATGGTGCTGAGCCTTTCTGTTTCAGTTGCCCCCGGTAGTATGTTATTGACTGTGATCTGGAATGGCGCGAGTTCATTGGCCAGGGTTTTGGACCAGTTGCCAACTGCTCCCCTGATGGTATTGCTGACGCCCAGGTTGTTGAGCGGTACTTTTACCGAAGTTGAAATGATATTGATGATCCTGCCAAATCCTTTGGACTTCATATTTGGCACTACGGCTTGTACAAGTTGATGATTATTGATGAGATGGGCATTAAAAGCCTGTATGAATTCTTCCGTGGAGGCATCAATGGCCTTGCCAGCCGCAGGTCCGCCTGTATTGTTCACGAGTATGTCGATATTATATTTTGACAGTTCCGCAATGGCCTTGGCAACAGAATTTGTATCGGAAAAATCGGCGACAAGGTAGCGGTGTTTTTGTCCTTCATGCAAGGGCAACGCTGCAATCGTGTCCTTTAACTTGTTTTCATTCCGTGCCAATAACACAGTATCCGCACCGCAATCCGCCAGTTGCATGGCAATGGCTTTGCCTATTCCTTGCGTGCTGCCGCATACCAGCGCTGTTTTGCCTTTTAGATCAATCTTCACGCGGCAAAGGTAACATCTTTTGATTTTATAGCAAACCGTTATAAATTTGACTTTTTGCGAAACTTTGTCTTAGTTTGCTTCACTAAACAAACTTGCATATGAAAAATATGAAATTAACCCTGATGGTAATACCTGCCGTGTTGATGATGGCAGCCTGCTCAAATAAACCTGCTGTTTCCGATGAAACTGCAGGCAAAGTTTCAATTAAAGAGGAAACTCTGACCTATTCGGGTGACAGTGTCAATATGAATGGGTTTATAGCTTATGATGAATCCAGCGAAGCCAGGCGTCCTGTGGTACTGGTGGTGCATGAATGGTGGGGACAGAATGATTATTCCAAAAAAAGGGCGAGGGAACTTGCCGCACTGGGTTATCTGGCTTTTGCAGTGGATATGTATGGAGAGGGCAAGACCGCGGATGATCCTGAAGGTGCAGGTAAACTGGCCATGCCGTTTTATATGGACCCGGTGATGGCGCAGAGAAGGTTTGATGCAGCGCTTTCAAGTGCCATGTCACATAAACTTGCCGACACGACGCAAGTAGCCGCTATAGGTTATTGTTTTGGCGGGTCCATGGTCCTGAATATGGCAAGGCTAGGGGAAAACCTGTCTGGGGTTGTGAGTTTTCACGGGAATCTGATAGGTGTGCCACCTTCAAAAGACAAGCTAAAAACCCCGGTATTGGTTTGTCACGGAGAAGCTGATCAATTTGTCAACGCAGCGGAAGTGGCTACGTTTAAAAGGCAGATGGATTCAGTAGGAGCGGTGTATACTTATAAATCCTACCCGAATGCCACCCATGCATTCACAAATCCCAATGCCACTGAAAAAGGCAAAAAGTTTAATATCCCTATCGCTTATAATGCGGAAGCTGATACTGCTTCGTGGAACGACATGAAAACGTTCTTTGGGACTATATTCAAGAAATGAAACAAAAAATTGCTTTTGCATTGATCATGGGTATTGTTACAACGGGAATTATCTCGTTTACCCTTATCTCTATCAATATTGGATTTACGAAAAATTTCATGGCAGTATGGCTTAAATCATG
>JANWHK010000203.1 GCA_025450395.1 Bacteroidia bacterium | reverse complement strand
GAAAACGTGATGAACAACCAATACCTGAAACAAAAACAAACTCATATTTGGGACGACCGAGTTCAGGAAGTATTTTCTGCACACTTTTTAAAATGGCATAATCACCACAACCGGGGCACCACCTGACCTCCTGGTCGGTTTCCAGGTCTTTGGCTGTAAAGATCGTTATCGGTTCTGCTGCTTCCATGCTTATGCGAGTGAATGTTTAATGGTGTCCCTGATCTCAGACACCTGGAATGGCTGTCCTTGAACTTTATTGATGCCGATGGCATCTTTCAGGTATTTGTCCCTGATCAGCCTGATCAATTGCCCGCTGTTTAATTCAGCGACAAAGACCTTGTCAAAATGTTGCATGATATCACCCAGGTTTTTGGGTAATGGGTTGATGTATTTTAAATGGATCTGCGCAACATCAATGCCTTCATCCTGCAATTGTCTTACGGCTGTAGTGATGCTGCCATAAGTGCTACCCCAGCCGATTATAAGTGCTTTTGAATTTTGGTTGCCGTTTTCATAGGCCTGCAAAGGAATGTGATCCGCTACGTTGGCTACTTTTTGGGCCCTGAGCTTGACCATTAGTTCATGATTGGCGGGTTCATAGCTGATATTGCCTGTAATGTTTTCCTTTTCAAGTCCGCCAATGCGGTGTTCAAATCCCGGGGTTCCAGGCACTGCGTGATGACGTGACAAATTATCCTCGCGCTGGTATGGCAGGTAATGTTCTACTGCACTCCTGTCAGTAATAAAATGAGGTTTGATCTCAGGCAGTTCATCAAGGTTTTTGATCAGCCATGGTTCTGCACCGTTGCCGAGATAGCCATCACTCAGGAACATCACCGGAACCGTATGTTCAAGCGATATTTTTATGGCATTATAGGCCATCTCATAACAATCTGACGGAGAAGAAGGGGCAATAACAACAACAGGGCATTCACCATTCCGTCCGTATAAGGCCTGCATCAGGTCCGACTGTTCAGTTTTGGTTGGCAATCCTGTTGATGGTCCTCCTCTTTGTATATTACAGATCACGAGCGGGAGTTCCAGCATGGTAGCAAGTCCAATGGCTTCTGCCTTAAGCGCAATGCCCGGTCCGGAACTTGTGGTAACGCCAATGCGACCACCATAAGCGGCACCTATAGCCGCACAGATGCCGGCTATCTCATCTTCCGCTTGAAAAGTCATGATATCAAATCCCTTGTGTTTTGACAATTCATGCAAGATATCTGAAGCAGGTGTAATGGGGTAAGAACCAAGGAATAATGGCAAGCCTGCCTGGATGGAACCGGCTATAAGGCCCAATGCGGTAGCCTGGTTGCCATTGATACTCCTGTAAACGCCCTTAACGGCTTCTGCAGCTGCTATTTCATATTGGTTGCTGAATAATTCAGAGGTTTCACTGAAATTATATCCAGCCTTTAAAGCCTTGATGTTCGACTTGGCGAGCAAGTCCTGCTTGGAAAATCTCTTTTCAATGAATTTAAGGGTATTGTCCATATCCCTGTCAAACAGCCAATAAACCATGCCGAGAACGAACATGTTCTTGCTGCGTTCTGCCTCCTTATTACCAAGCCCGAATTCAGCGACTGCCGCTTTTGTCAGTTTGGTGATATCGGCCTGGTAAACCGTGTATTGGTCAAGACTGCCGTTGGTGAGGGGATTGTCTTCTTCATTTATTTTTGCCAGCCTCAGGTTCTTGCTGTCGAAGCCGTCATTGTTGGCAATGATGATACCGTTCTTTTTCAGTAATTTCAGGTTAGTCTTCAATGCCGCGGCATTCAAGGCGACAAGTACATCATATTCGTCCCCGGCAGTCAGTATTTCAGAACTTCCGAAATGGACCTGGAATCCTGAAACACCCGGAACAGTACCTATAGGGGCCCTGATCTCAGCCGGAAAATCCGGGAATGTCGCAATATCGTTGCCAAACAGGGCGCTTGTTTCAGCAAACTGGCTTCCGCTCAATTGCACACCATCTCCACTGTCACCTGCAAACTTTACAACAACATGTTTTAACCGGGTTTTATTTGACAACGCCTTCTCCATCAATTTAACTGCAAAAATAAGGAATAATTAACAATGAATAATGAATAATTATTCCCTACGGTCATGAGAACGCTCCGCTAAGTTAATAATGTGGGCTTTGTTTTTTATACCCTTCAGAAATGGGTATTTGAAAAATTATTAAAATATATGTCACGGTTTTATGGGATATGTCGTCTATCCAGATAAAGAACCATTATTATGAAATTACTTAACGCAAAAAAAAACAGATTTGTTTTGATGAAGAAACTGAGGATTGTTTTTTTCTCATTCTTATTTACAAGTGCAACATGGTGTGGAGCCCAGACCATGACCTTAAACCTGATAACGCCTGTGTGCCCCAACAGTACCGGCTCAGTGCAGCTTAGCTTTATGGGTGTATCTTACCCATTCACCCTGTATTGGAACGGATCCAATATACAACAGGGCAGTGTTGTTATTACTTCCAGTCCGCAAACTGTTTCCATCGTAGGTGTCGGCTATGGCTATGGCGGTAGTGGTGGAACAATGGCTTATTTTAGTAACTCCTTAAAGTATTTTGGTGCTTTTCCTGTAGGTATCACCTATGATCCTTTCCAAAGCCTGAATATAAACTGTGCCGGTGGGACTGTTGATATTAAAAACATAACAGGCGGCAGTTCGCCCTACACAATCAAGATAGAGGATAACCAGACAGGCCTGGGTATCGACTCCGGCGCAAGTCCGTTAAATGTAAAATACAACGCGATCTGTTCCCTGGGTTATGCAAATATGCGCATATTGATTACAGACGCGACCGGTTGTTATTCCAGCATTGATTCCTTGTATGTGAAATGTCAGGGTCTTAATGTGCAGAGCGTGGTAACTCCGGCCGGATGTACCAACGGCACAGCTAAGATAGTGAGTGTGAGTGGTGGCGTAAAACCTTATACCTATTTGTGGAAGAATGGTGCCACCAGCACTCAGATCACGGGTCTGTCAAAAGGAAATTACAACTGCAAGGTAGCTGACTCAAACGGTTGTGCACATGAGGCCTATATAGATGTGCCGCAAAATCCATTTATTAATGTTAATGTTACATCGTCTCCTGCTACCTGCGCCTTTGCTGATGGCACTGGAACTGCATTTGCAGCTGGCGGCACAGCCCCATACACCTATTTATGGGATAATTCTGCCACCACTCAAAGTACCAAACTTGCCGGAGGTACACATTCGGTCACTATTACAGATGCCAAAGGTTGTATAGGAAACGGTTATGTCTTTGTAAATACCACTTCTCCTGTTAACGTCACGTATACATCCACCAAAAGTTCATGCACCAGTTCTACAGGTTCATCGACATTGACAGTCAGTGGGGGAACAACGCCGTATACGTATAAATGGCATAACAATTCAAGTACGACAAGTACCATCAGCAACATGCCACAGGGCTTTTATTCATTTCTCGTGAAGGATGCAGTCGGATGCGAAAGAACGGGTTCAGTTCAAATCGATCCTGTATCCACCATCAATGCGAGTGCCTACCTCAGCCATGCGGTTTGTCCCAATACCACCGGCTCGGCAAGTATTGGGGTTTCCGGCACTGCTCCTCCCTATACCTATTTGTGGAGTAACAGCAATACGACAAATTCCATTTCCAATGTAGCATTGGGTGCTTACGCTTGCCTTATCAAGGATGCCAACCAATGCCAGGTGACCCGTAATGTCTATATTGGGCAGGAGTCGCCGGTGCGCGTGGGTATACAATCTACGATCGCTTCCTGCATATTCACTGCCGATGGTTCGGCATTGGCTACAGCCTATGGTGGAACTGCACCCTATAAATATGAATGGTCTAACGGCACCAAGAACTATAAAGCATCCAACCTGGAGACCGGTCATTATTATGTGATGGTAAAAGACGCCAATGGCTGTGCAGGTTACCACTACGTCAAGGTAGACTATGATCCAGGAGGAACAAGCTGTTTTTGCACCATCAAGGGAAAAGTATACAATGACGTCAACGGTAATTGCACACCGGATGCCGGCGAGAATGGGATTTTTGGGGTAATGATCAATTCCAATGGCGCAGGTTATGCATGCACCAACAGGAACGGCGATTACAGCTTCAAGGTGAAAAGCGGTATCTATGCAATTGAACAGGTACTGCCACCTTATACAAAACTTGCTAATTGCCAGCAGTCCAAGGTTGTTATCAATGCTTCAGCCTCCAGCACTTGTGTACACACAGTCGATTTTGCAGACAGCCAGACCATGTACCATGATATACAAATCTTTACGTCAACAAAAATTCCGCCTATCCCCGGCAATAACCATATACAGAAACTCGTAGTGACAAACAATGGCAATTATACTGAAACCGGTATTGAGGCAAGGTATATACATGATGGTGTATTAAATTATAACAAGTCGAATCCTTCATCCCTGGTGGCGGCGAATTCCTCTTTTCCGAACGATTACAGCCTCAGTACTCCATTAAGCCTGGCGGCAGGTGCGGACGTTACGTATACCCTGGGATTTTATACACCTACCAACCTGCCTTTGGGAACCATTATGTATATGGTAGATTCAGCAGCGCATAAATCACCCATCCATAACTACTGGATCACGGATGAAGAAACTCCATGGAATAATCGCAACGATCTTTACCCGATCTGTGTGAGCTCATATGATCCTAACTATAAGGAAGTATTCCCGAGGGGAGAAGGTGAAGAAGGAATAATTGATCTGGATGTTAAAAGTTTCAGGTATGCCATCCATTTCGAAAATAATGGTACTGCCAATGCCCAAAAGGTAGTGGTGATCGATACCCTGGATGCGGACCTGGACATTGAATCTTTCAGGCCTGTTTATTCCTCACACAAAATGGAGGTGCATATAGGAACTAACCGTGTGGTGACTTTTACATTCAATAATATTAATCTTGAATATACCCCCGTGGGCACTTATAACCCGTTTGCACAAGGTATGCTGGCATTCACCATCAATGCCAAAGCCAGCAGTATTAAAGAAGGAACCAGGCTGGCCAGCAATGCAGGCATCTATTTTGATTATAACGCTCCCGTCCATACCAATACACCTGAAAATAATTATGTCAAGAGTTCGTCAGTGGATCAGGTGCAGCGAGTGAAGGAAGGGCAGGTCAGTGTCTATCCGAACCCTACAGGAAATATCCTCAACATCGCTTTGCCTGAAACCTTTGGAACCAGCCAGCATCTTGAGATATTCAATATGCAGGGCCAGGTGGTGATGGTGAAGGATATTGCCGGTATGAACCTGGCACAACTCAATGTGGAAGGTCTTGACCAGGGCATTTATTATATCCGCGTAACTTCGGAGAATGGCCAGGTCTCAGGTGTCAAATTTATAAAAAACTAATAATTAAGATCTCATAATGCGAATGAAGCCCGCATTGTTATGTGTGACAGTGCGGGTTTCGTTTTTATTAAAATGCGCTTAGCGTTCATTGACCGATGACATCATTTTAAGCAACTGGTAGAGTGAATTGCTTGAATGGTCCTTCAATGTGATAACGGCAGTAGCCTGGTAACTCGTTTCTCCAAGTTCATGATCATACATTTCGAGGTCCCCTAAATTACTCATAAGCTGGGTAAACCATGGTAGCGTTTCTCCATTCCTGAAATAAGTGTCTTTAATGCCTTCCATCATTTTCTGGCCGTAGATCTTGAATACCAGGTTGTGTTTTGAAATGAATTTTTGTTCTGATTTGCCGATTTGCCTTCCTTTTGGATATCCGTTCAGATTGTTCAGTACCAGGTTGCCGTCATTGGTGACTATGAATGCATCTTCGGTGAGTGCAAAATAAATATTAAGCGGCATGTATTGGTTGCCGTAAAAAATAAAAACATTGTCTTTTATCTTTGTAAAAACAGAAAACCTGCTGATAATGTCAAACAGTTTCCTGGCATTTTCCTTGTTGCCTGTGGCTGAAGCCCATACCATTTTGGGTTGTTTTTCGACGCGTTCTTCAACCCTTTCCTTTTTCTGGAATTCATCATCATAATCATAAGTGGTGTATTTCACCTTGATATCGGCAAATCCTGTGCAAGCCAATATGGATTGACCATTCAGTGAATTGAAAAGCATTTCCTTGTCCAGTACGGTATAAAAAAGTTCAATACCCGTCATCATGTCATTTTCATACTTTTTCTTAGGGAAATTTTCAAGCATTTCCCTGTAAAAATCCTCGTAAAATTTAGCGAGTTCCCTGGCATTCACGGCAACTGACATATACCCCAGGAGGTTCTCCGCATCGATGTATTTATAGAGTTTCTTGTTTTGTTTAACACCATAGATTTTCTCCATGTAGGGATATACATTTTTATTATATGTACTCAACAGGCTCATGGTTGCTTTTCCATTTTCAAAGTCAATGGTGTAAGCCGAGCTGATATCCGTTGTAAGTATACGTTTATTGACCTGTGGTATATCGGGTTCATCATTTGCAGGGTAATGAAACCTGCCAAACGGGTTCAGGAATGTCGTATTGAGGTTTGACAAGGTATTGAGGTAGACGAATGCATCGTGTCTGCCTTCCTGGATTTTCATGAAGCTCCTGTTGGACGTCATGTTTTCCTGCTGTGGAAGTATCAGTCTTTCCATCAGGTCAAAGATCAGGTTGAATTTTTTTGTGGTGATCTCCAGGCCTCGTTCTTCTTCGCGTTGTTTGGCGCGGAAGAGGATGTTGGTATCCGACTTATTTATAAAATCTTCCTGTTCCTTCTCGTAGTCCAGGTTCTTTTGTGCATTCAGGCGTAGATAAAACAGGCTGTCTATTTTCAGGTTTTCGGCCTCTTTTTCCGCAAGGTAAATCGAATCAGCATATTCGTTTGAATTATCCACTGTTGTTTCATAGGAATAATAATCATAGCTGTAGTCCTTGATGAAGATAGTGCCGACATTGCCATTGATTGCAACAGACATGTTATCCGACACATAGATGATAGCCTGGCCGACATGTCTTTTCTGAACAGTTTTTTTGTTTGTGCAGGCCGTTGTTAACCTGGCTTCAAAATTTTCAGGCTTGATAAGCCTGAAAAGGTAGATGGTACCTGAAATATCCTTGACGCGTGTGCTGAATATATAAACGTTGGTTTGGAGGTCCAGGGAATATTCAGAAGGGCTCTTGAGTATGTCCTTCAGGTTCACGATCTCGCATGATTCTTCCATGGAATAATAATAACCTTGTTTTGTCTTTACAAAAGGTTCCAGGTATTTTGCATATTCCAGGTCCTTGCTTTTGGCATTCAATT
>JANWHK010000202.1 GCA_025450395.1 Bacteroidia bacterium | reverse complement strand
TTTACATTGCCTTTCAAGGCGCCATCAATAAACGGATTTGAAACAGGCGTATTTACAAGCAGTCTTGCATAAACCGGTTGACCTGCAATATTCGCATCAAAACGCTTTAGATTAATCACTACGTCATTCGTATAACCGGTTTTGTTGTCAATCTCGAAGTTCAGAAATACATTGTTCAGGGATTTTGGCAGGTCAGGGTATTGGAAAAATCCATTATCAACATCCAGTTTCATCCCATAACCGGGCATTTTATCATCTGTCATCTTGCCCTTTAGGTAGCCACTTAAATCCAGTTTACCGCTGGCTTTTGCGTTGTCAAAACTCTTGGAATAGACCCCCGGGACCAATGACAGTATAGTCTTGAAATCTGTTTTTTTGGTTTTGAAGGCGATGTCGAAATCCATGTCGTTCTCATTCATGTCGACAAATCCTTCACCGCCAATATTGAGCTGGTTGAGCAGGACGTCATTGTCCTTAAAGGTGAACTTCATGTTTTTCATGTCCATTTCCAGGTTGGCCTTGATCTCTGTGGCCACCTTGTAGACGTAATCCACGCCTCCGTAACCCAGTGTAAATGCCTTCGCAGTGGTTTGTGTCTCGAGTAAAAAATTGTCCTGGGTAAAATCGCCTTTCAAGTTGTGGTCAAAATGTTCAAGTGCCGTATAAAATGGCAGTGACCTGTCTTCATAAACCAGCCTGCCGTCTTCAATCTCTAATTTATCCAATGCCATTTTAAAACTTGAAGCCGTATCCTCAGGTTTGGCGGTGCTGTCGGGTTTTGTGATATCCCAGTTCGCCCTGCCGCTTTCGAGTACCAGCAGGTTGATGTAAGGTTGTTTAAGGCTGATGCGGTTAATCTCCATTTTATCGCCCTTGATCACGCTCATCACATCGAGAGACACAGACAAGTCGGGAAAATAAATGAGGGTATCGCCCATGAAGGAATCTTTACCGACTATGCTGACCTTGCTCATGGTCAGCGTGAGTTTCGGGAAACTCTTGAAGATGCTGATACCGATATCATCTGAGAAGTTGACGGTCGCATTCAGGTTATTGTTCGCTTCAAGCTTGATGCGGTCTACAATTTTGCCTTTAAAAAGAAAAGGAATAGCGATGAGGGCAAGTATCAGTACCAATAAGGTAATGCCGGTGATCTTCAGGAATTTTTTCATATCTAATGGGTATTATGCAAATTTAGTGCAAATTTAGTATACAGTATTTTCCTTTTGTTATATGATTCACATATTTAGATGAATGGAAATGGGAAATACCCATGTTTGTTATAAATATTTTATATTTGTATAAATGTTTGGGAAATTTCTGCTAGTAATTTTGCTTATCGGATTTGTATCCTTATCAGATGCCCAAAAAGTGTTTAGACAGCCTATTATAGTCCAAGGCTACCTTGGAATGGCAGTCCCCCTTGGCCAGGGCCAGGGAATTGAAAGCGGGCTGACTTATAATCCCTATTGGAGACTCCCTCTGTTTATCGGCCTGGATTACACAAAAATCTATAGCACAAAAAAATACACATGGCCGGAAGTGGGTGATTATAAATACAGGACCAGGGTTGAGTTTATCAGCCCGGTATTGGGTGGAACTTTTTTTCGACGTAAACGTGTCAGTATCTCCCTCGGTTTAAAACTTGATTTTGTAACTTCGAAAGGCAAACTGTTGACTGATAATCCTGATTTAACAACGTATTTACTGAATCGCTATGAAGAAAAAGAGGAAAATTTAAGCGGGTTCTTACATATTCATGGCAGACTTATAGATCAAGTTTCGGCATTTTGTCGCCTATCCCTTATTCGTAGCCAAATTACCAATATTCAAGGGACACTTGGCTTTGGCCTAACATATAATTTTTTGAGCAAAAAAGCACCTTCAACAAAAAAACCATGATCAACAAGTTACATGATTTTTTATTCATTCTGTGTCTTGGCATGTTGGTCTCATGTTGCACCAGCATTGATACAAGAGTGGCAAAGGGTTATCCATATGGAGATGATCATGAATTGAATTTTACCCGAAATTTCCCCTTGGTGAAGGAGGGGTTTAAAACACCAAACCAATTTATCTCGCAGAAAATGGGCCCTAATATCCCTTACTTTGACAACAAGGATACATGTGAAAAAATCCTCAAATTCTTCGATTCTTCATGCAATTGTGATGGAATTGATTTTGAAAAATATGTTATTGCCTGGATTTATGGAAGTATATACAGAGCCGAGGGGGGAATGATTGAACCCAGAATTTTGATCAATCACAAATCCAAGTCCTATACTATTGAATTGAGAGGTTCTGCAAAATTCTGTGGTTTTAAAAATTCTTATGAAATGGATGAATGGTGTATGATACCCAAACCTCCAGCAGGATATAGCTTCAACCGTAAGAATCTTCTTCCCGGGCAGTAGACTACAACTGACTCAAAAAATCATGGTAAGCGATCTTTATCCCTTCCTCGATTGAAATCTTGTGCTTCCAGCCCAGGCTATGCAGGTAGGATGAATCCATCAGTTTTTTGGGTGTACCATCCGGTTTGGAGGTATCAAACCTGATCTCCCCTTTATAACCGATGATCTTTTGTATGGTCTCGGCAAGTTCCTTAATGCTTAAATCCGAATTGCTGCCAATGTTCACGAATTTCTTTTCATTGTAATTCAACATCAGGAAAAGGGCTGCCTCTGCCAGGTCGTCCGCAAACAGGAATTCGCGCATCGGGGTACCGGTTCCCCATACTTCCACAAATTCAGCATTGCTCACCTTGGCCTCGTGGAATTTCCTGATCAGGGCCGGCAATACATGCGAGTTCTGGGGATGGTAATTGTCATTCAGTCCGTAGAGGTTGGTCGGCATCACACTGATGAAATTGCAATGGTATTGGTCGCGATAAGCTTCACACATCTTGATGCCTGCTATCTTCGCGATGGCATAAGGTTCATTGGTCTCCTCAAGCAAACCAGTCAGAAGGTATTCCTCCTTTAAAGGTTGCGGGGCTAATTTCGGATAAATACAGCTGCTGCCGAAAAACATCAGTTTTTTCACCCCGTTCACATAAGATTGGTGCAGGATATTGTTTTGGATACAAAGATTGTCATGGATAAAATCCGCCCTGTAAGTATTGTTAGCTACTATGCCTCCTACCCTGGCAGCCGCTAAAAAAACATATTCAGGTTTTTCCTGCTCGAAAAAGTCAGTCACCGCCTGTTGGTTCCTAAGGTCGAGTTCGGCAGAAAAACGCGTAATGATATTGTTGAATCCAGCCTTTTCCAAGGCTCTTTTCACAGCGCTTCCCACCATACCGCGGTGCCCGGCCACATAGATCTTAGAATTTTTCTCCATAGTTTAAGAAGTTGCAAAATTATGAAAAAATAAGGAGACTATCGGCATTCGTTTCTACGATTTGCAGATGGCCACATTCCACCCGAAGCGGTGGAATTCGCCATGACGTGTTCCTTAAGGACTACTGCCCAGTGTTCCAAACTCGTAATTCGTAACTCGTAATTCGTAACTGGTTCCCCCACATCGTACATCGTATGTCGTACATCGTACATTCTTGTCTACTCGAAATAACTAAGGGTTTTAAACCCACCCGCTTTCAGGTATTCATCTTTTTTCATCAGGTGAAGGTCGCTTTCCATCATGTCATTCACGAGGTCGGCCAGCTTATATTTCGGTACCCAACCAAGCTTTGTTCTTGATTTGGTGGCATCGCCTATCAAGAGGTCGACTTCCGTAGGCCTGAAATATTTAGGGTCTACATTGATGACTTCTTTTCCTATTGTCAGCGCATTCAGGTTCAGTTTCAACTCTTCAGCCCTTGCCTTGTCAAAACCTGTAATAACGCCTTTTTCGGCTATATCCTTGCCTTCAAAACCCAACTCTATACCCAGGTAAGCGAATGACATCCTTGCAAACTCACGTATCTCTGTCGTGACCCCAGTAGCTATCACATAATCTTCAGCGACAGGCTGCTGCAATATCAGGTACATCGCTTCAATATAATCCTTGGCATGCCCCCAGTCCCTCTTGCTGTTCATGTTGCCGAGGTACATCCTGTCCTGCAATCCCAAAGCGATCTTGGAAGCCGCCCTGGTGATTTTACGCGTAACGAAAGTCTCGCCCCTAATCGGTGACTCGTGGTTAAACAAAATGCCATTGCAGGCATACATATTGTAGGCTTCACGGTAATTCACCGTGATCCAGTAGGCATACATTTTCGCTACCGCATAAGGTGAACGCGGATAAAAAGGTGTCCTTTCAGATTGCGGCACTTCCTGCACCAGTCCGTATAATTCTGAAGTGGAGGCCTGGTATATCCTTGTCTTTTCAGTCAGTCCGCAGATCCTGATTGCTTCAAGTATCCTTAAAGTACCAATACCATCGGCATTTGCAGTATATTCTGGTGTCTCAAAACTCACGTGCACATGGCTCTGTGCTGCCAGGTTATAAATCTCGTCAGGTTGTGTCTCCTGTATGATCCTTATCAGGTTCGTGCTGTCGGTCAGGTCGCCGTAATGCAACTTGAAATGTGCATTGAGTACATGCGGATCTTCATACAGATGGTCTATCCTGTCCGTGTTGAACAAGGAACTCCTCCGTTTGATACCGTGAACCATATAGCCCTTTTTAAGTAAAAATTCAGCCAGGTAAGCGCCATCCTGACCCGTTATTCCTGTTATAAGTGCAACTTTCATTTATTCTTTCATTTATTTTAGTGTTAATTTGCGAAAAAAAAAGCAAAAGTAAGAATATTTTGGTTGAAATCTATTGTCCATATACATCCGAGCGTTTAAAATATATTTTAAACTATGTTTTTACCGAACGTTTAGGCATCCCCTATACCCTGGTAAACAACATTGAAACTGTTGGCAGCACTGGTAGCCTGCTGATCAATTATTCAGAAGAGACCATACACGGCAGCCTGCAAATTATTCCGCAGGGTATTTTATCCGAGACGGGTATCAAGTACCTCATTTTCGACCTGACGGAACAGGAAGATGCTTCCATACTGGTCAAAAAGCCGGAAAACCACCTGTATTTTGACCTTTTCGCAGCAATCTTTTACCTGGTATCACGATACGAGGAATACCTGATGTTTGGAAAAGACCAGCACCACCGTTTCAAGTATGAGGATTCATGTCAGTATAAAGGCAAGTGCATTCACCTTCCTTTAGTGGATATGTGGATACAGAATTTCAGGAAACTGCTGATTTCTGACTTCGGTTTTGCCGCAGACAGATTCAGGAAAGATGCATTCAAGGTACAAACTACCATTGATATAGATTCTGTTTTCACTTATAAGGGTCGACCTTTTTTCAGGCATTTTGCGGCAGTGCTAAGGGATTTGATATTGCTACGCTTTGGTGAAATTGCCAAACGCCTGAATGTGGCCCTATTCAGTCACCCTGACCCCAATGATAATTTTGACTTCCAGTTGAAGACCCTTGAGGAACAAGGCCAGAAAGCCATATATTTTTTCCAGGTAGGACCATATGGTACTTACGACAAGAATATCAAGCCAAGCCATCCCGGTTTTATCGATATCATTAAAAAAGTTCAGGCAGCAGGACATACCATCGGCCTGCACCCTAGTTACCAATCACACAGTGAGACAGAGGACATACTGGAGGAAAAAAAGATACTCGAATCCATCATTGGTGGACCTGTAATCCACTCCCGCCAGCATTACCTGAAGTTTGAATTGCCCAGGACCTACAAGAATCTTATCACTTGCGGCATACGCGAAGAATATTCCATGGGATATTCTGAAATAACCGGTTTCAGGGCAGGAACCGCTTTCCCTTTTTATTGGTTTGACCTCGAACAGAATAAAATTACAGAACTCCGCATAGTGCCATTTTCCGTGATGGATGTGGCCTATAAACAGTTTAATAAACTCAGTCCTGCTGAGGCCATGGCACAATCAAGGAAAATGATTGACGTGTTGAAAACGAACGAAGCTCCTTTCTGTTTTGTGTTCCACAACGAATCCCTCAGCGAACACAGGGGATGGCAGGGTTGGAGGGATGTTTTTAAAAACTGGGTCAATGGCTGATATCAAATATTACAGACATAGGGAAATCAACCAGGCGAAATGGGACCAGGCTATAGACAAAAGTTATAACGGCCTGGTATTCGCCTATTCCTTTATGCTGAACAATATGGCAGGTAAGCGCTGGGATGCCTTGATACAGGGCGATTATGAAGCGGTTTTTCCGCTGACATGGAACAGGAAATTTGGTTTTTCATACCTGTACCAGCCATACCTGTGTCAACAACTCGGCTTGTTTTCAAAAACAAAGATCACAACAAAACAATTGCAGGAATTCATGGAGGCGATTCCCCGTCGTTTCAGGTACTGGCAATTTCACCTGAACTCGGAGAACCAGTTTTTTCATCCCAAAATTTCCTTTGTCAACCGCACGACTTACCAGGTCTCACTCAACCGGCATTACACGGATATTTACGACCAAT
>JANWHK010000201.1 GCA_025450395.1 Bacteroidia bacterium | reverse complement strand
GCCTGTTATTTAAGTTATAACTCCTTCAACTATATGCGCACCAGCAACCGTTTCTTCAATGAACAGGCAGAGGCCTGGATGAGGAACCTGATAAGCAAGTCCACCCTGGTCAGCATGGTGAGCGAAAAGCAAAGAAACCAGTTTTTCAAGACCACCATGAACCAGATTGAAGCTTTGAAAAAGCAGATTGAGACTGAGTAATACCTAATTAACCTAAAATTCGTAAGCACCCATATCAGGTGAGGCACCCCTGGATTTTTCTTCCAGGTCAATCGTAATGCCTAAATCTTTACGACCCTTATCTATTGCTGGCGAACCGGCACTTATCTTCAGGTTATTCTGTCCTGTATTGACAAATTTAGGATCCTGGTTAATGATACAGCCACTATCTCTCCTGAAAGGAGCAGATGCTTTTACAAGACAAAAGGAATATCCGCTACCGGTGTCAAATTGAGCGGAACCTACATCCTCAGCGATTGCATCCTTTCCATCTGTCCAAATAATGCAATTGGCCAAAATATACTTGAAATCATAATACCTTTTAATCACCTTGTTCTCATCTCTCAGGATATTATTGGCAATTACATGGGGATCTTTTGTATTGCTGTACAGGCTGCAATGCCAGAAATTATAATCACCGCCATAATACATCAGTATGGTATTGGAACCACAATTGCTGATGACTGTATTCTCGGCATAAATCCTGGCAGTAAGCCCCAATATCCCATAGGCGGTTATGTTCTTGATAATTGTACTCCTGACGATAAGATTTGGGTTGGCATTTTCAGGTAAAGAATCAACCCAGAGACCAATAGTGGAATTCTTGATGATGGCATGATTTATCTCGTTGTTGATGCTTCCGCGGAAAAAATGTAAACCGCGCCATTGGCCCGGTCTATCTGCATAACTGTTATCCAGGCGGTCACCTTCGAATATCACCGGATTATCCTTGGAACCGTTGATCTTCAAGGTTCCGAAAACATTAAGCGCGCTGATATTAAAGATCTTGCCGTTGCTGTCTTTAAACACGGAATTGGGGGTGCAGTAAAAATGCAGACCTGGTCCCAAAGTCAATGTGACACCGCTATCCACAAATGCCGAATTGACGATGACATAAGGTTTATCAGTCAATACAAGATTGGTATTGACAGAAAATACGGTATCCTTGAAATAATAGGCATCCCATCCATAAGCGGCGAGATGCACGTTCTGAACGTTGCCATTGGTTTCAAATTCTATGCGGTCCATTACCAAAACAGGATTTGTAGCAGAATTGGGTTCAAGGGTTGCTTCCACAAAAACCCAGGCGCTGTCTTTTGGTAACAATTCAACGGCGGAAAAGTCGGAACCAGGTTGGCCGTCAACATTGATCCTGTAGACAGAATTGCTGCCGCCCACCAAGCGTATATTCATGTTAACGGTCTCCTTGTAAGGATTGCGTATCATGAACCTTTTATTGATGGAACGGGGGTATGGACTTCCCGGTAAACGGGTGAATACGGTATCAAAATAAACAGTGTCCTCTGAAAAATTCAATGTGCCGGGCCCCTTTAATAATGCCAGGTCTTTCCTGCAGGAACTGAATACGAACAAAACAAATAAGGCCGGGATAATTCCTTTTAACAACATGATTTACAATTTACAAAAATAATCGATTTAATGTATTTTAATGACATCAAAACGCATTTGAATATGTTTTATTGCTGAAGTACCTATAATTTGACGGACCGCATACTGCGTTTACATCGTACTTCGTACCTCGTACCTTTCCCAATACATCGTACATCGTACATCGTACATCATCTCCCTGGTCCCTTTGGCTGTAATGGCCTCACCTCCAGGTTCACCTGGTGAAAGTTGTCCGGTGTCTTAAGGGCATATACCATCATGTCTGCCACATCAGCAGGCATCAGCATATAATCGTGCGGCTGTATATTCGGGCTGTTCCTGAAAAAGTCTGTTTTAACACTTCCGGGGTATACACAGGTCACCTTGATCTTAAAATCCCTGAGCTCCCGCCATATACTTTCGCTGAAACCTTTAACCGCCCATTTGCTGGCACAATATCCGCTTACCTGCGGCATACCCTCCAGGCCTGCAGTACTGGCAATATTAATGATATGACCAAAACCGTTCCTTTTCATCGCCGGAACTGCCAGCCTCGTGCAATAGAACATGCCATTCACATTGGTTTGCATCATGGTGTCCCATTCTTCCAACGGCAGGTCTTCAACGTTGCCAAAATAACCCAGGCCTGCATTGTTGATCAGTATGTCCACCGTATTGTCATGTCGGTCAAGTATATATCCGAATGCTTTTTCCACTTCGGGATACGATCTGACATCGGTCTTGATAAAAGTATAATTGTCTTCAACACAATCAAAATTATGCCTTCCCAGCCCATACACTTTGCATCCTTCTGACAGGAGATGGCGGCACAATGCTTCACCAATGCCCTTGCTCACACCTGTAATTACTGCAATTTTATCCTTTAAATCCATTGCTTAACTGAGTTGAAATTTAGCGCATACCCAGTTTTTCTTCATTTTCTTTTCCATAAAAGTCAAGTTGTACTTTTTGCATTCTTCTTCAATTTCGGGAAGATCATCCAGGAAAAAACCACTGAGCAACAAGATGGCACCTGGTTTCATCGACCTCACAAAATACTTGATATCAGCCATCAGTATATGCCGGTTGATATTGGCGATCACAAGGTCAAATTCGCCGAGATGTGGTTTCAACATGCCGGCGTCCCCCAATATCATTTCAAAATTTGTGATTTTGTTGTTCTCAATATTTTCCTGTGCATTTTCATAACACCAACTGTCATTGTCTATGCCTACAACTTTTTTACAGCCTATCATGGAAGCAAGTATGCCCAATATGCCTGTTCCTGTACCCATATCCAGCACTGTCTTGTCTTTCAGGTCGAGTTCAAGCAGGTATTCCGCCATCATGCTGGTTGTTTCGTGGTGACCTGTCCCAAAACTCATTTTCGGATCTATAATGATCTCATACCGGGCTTTCAGGTCTGTCTTATGGAAACTGCTTTTAATCAGGCACTGGTTGCCAATCAGTATGGGCTGAAAATAATTTTTCTCCCATTCCTCATTCCAGTTTTTAGGCTTGATCAGGTCAACCATGTATTCATCAAAGCAAAGATTCTTTTCTATCAGCTCATCCATCAGTATCTTGATTTCCTCGTCTGAAATCCCATTCTCAGGCATATAGGCCTTAATGGTCTCATCCTCTGCCGAACCCTCAAAACCAAATTCAGCCAGGTAGGCGGAGATGATCTCTACATTTTCATCTATAGGTTCACAGGCAGTTAATGTAAGTTCAATATAATTCATTTCTTTTCTTATTCGTTGTAGGATTGCAGGATCTGGCCGAATTGGTAAACATCCTCAAAGCTGTTGTACAAAGGCACCGGGGCCATGCGGATGACATTTGGATGCCTCCAGTCGGCGATGACACCGTTATTGGCAAGGTGGTCAAAAAGTTGTTTTCCATTGTCACCGGTCAGCAGGCTTAACTGGCAACCGCGTTCAGGCATTTCAGGTGTAATGATCTGGAGTTGAATTTTGGGGTTTGAAATCAAGGCCTCCTTAATAACGTATGTCAGGTAAGCATTCAATTGTTTACCCTTTGCGAAGAGTTTTTCCATACCGGCCCGGGCAAATATCTCCAGTGATACCTTGTGTACCGCCATGCTTAAAACCGGGGCATTGCTCACTTGCCATCCGGCCGCTCCCGGTTCAGGGATATACCCTTTCAACATCTTGAAACGTTCAGATTCATTGTGCCCCCACCATCCTGAAAATCTTGGCAAACTGGTATCTGAAGCATATCTTTCATGAACAAATGCTCCCGCTACACTTCCGGGGCCTGAATTTAAGTATTTATAACTGCACCAGGCCGCAAAGTCAACGCCCCACTCATGTAAATGCAATTCAATATTCCCCGCCGCATGTGCCAGGTCGAAACCTGCTATAGCACCGCAAGCGTGTGCTTTTAGCGTGATTTCACGTATGTTGAATACCTGGCCTGTATAATATTGGACACCACTGAAAAACACAAGGGCCACTTCATCCTTATGGTCTTCTATCGCCTGTAATATGTCTTTATGCCTTAGTCCCTGTTCTCCGGATCTTGGCTTCACTTCTACGATGGCTTCTCCGGGATTAAGACCGTGAAACTTCACCTGTGATTCTACAAGATACATATCGCTTGGAAAAGCGCCCGCTTCCATGATGATCTTGAACCTTTTTGATGTAGGTCGGTAAAAACTGACAAAAAGGAAATGCAGGTTGGATGTCAGCTGGTTCATCACCACAACTTCAATGGGTTTGGCACCTACTATAAGTGCGGCATGGTCCGATACGAATTTATGGTAATACATCCATGGATTTGTCCCGCGAAAATGTCCTTCAACTCCCAGGTTTTTCCAGTCTTCCAATTCGGTTCTGAGTGCGTTCTCTGCTGCTTTTGGCTGTAATCCCAATGAATTGCCTGTAAAATAATGGCAGGGCTTTCCATTGTGTTGTGGAATAAAGAATTCATCCCTGAAATGACGTAATTCATCCTTTTCATCTGAATGCTTCGCAAAGGAAATAGAATTTTCAAAATTCATCGCAGCAAAGGTAATACCATTTTGGGTTTCAAAATATGTCAATTTTTGCATAATTCTGGTCAACTACAGGTGCTTTTTAATGATGTGATGGGCAACCTGGAGTGTAACCTGGTTTAATAATTCATAAACCTCTTCAAATCCCTTCATGGTTCCAAAATATGGATCCGGTATGACTTGGTTTTTGTGGGCAGGGCTTAGGTCTGTAATCAGTTTAACTTTATGGGCTTGATCAGGGTATAATGATAAGACATCTTTCAGGTTCTGATGGTCCATCACCAGCAGGTAATCAAACACATCAAGGTCTTCGGGTCGAAGTTGGCGCGCCCTGTGGGTTAACGTGATGCCATTCCCGGACGCGGTCCTGAGCATTCTTTCATCAGCCATTTCACCACTGTGCCATCCCCCGGTGCCACAGGAATCCACTAAAAACTGTTCCGAAACATTCAATTGTTTCAAATGATGGAGAAATAAGCCTTCAGCCATCGGGCTGCGGCAAATATTGCCAAGGCAGATAAACAATACGTTCATGGGTATAGAAGGTAAAATTTGTCAAGGCTTAACTTGGCAAATTTAGGAAAAAAATAATTTTGAGGATGATTTATTTCAAACAATACTACATGGTACCCATGTCCGTACTGGTGCCCCTGCTACCGTTACATTTTCTTGCCCCGCCACATGAGGAGAACACTAAAACGACCAGGGTAAGTATGATGAAGGTGATTTTCAGGTTTTTCATAATGCAAATATAAATAAAATCTTTAATAAAAGGAAAACGCAATAATCATGCCTTTTCGTATATGTTGTTAAAATTAGTATAAAAAGCACGGTTTTTTTTGCTTTCAAAAAATATTTTTGCCTGAATACAGTTAGTTTTGTAATCTTTATTGTCAAGTACGCGTTTCACATATTGTTTTCTTCTCCTCCTGGCATCAGTAGAGCTTACTTGTGTCAACGCGCAGGCTATCAGGTTAAATATCTCCTCGAATCCCCTGAATATCAGGTACAGCGCCACAGGAGACAGCATGCAGCACGTCTATACACTCGAAAGGATTAAAAACCAATACCTGGCCAATGGATATATTGCCTTTAACATTGACAGTGTGGTATGGCAAAAGCGTGAGGTTTATGCCTTTCTTTTTATTGGCAAACAATACAGGATTGGTGCCGTGAATATTGTCAATGACAGTTTTGCCAGGAATTATGAGAATATTAAAACAAAGTACCTTTTCACGTTTTATGATACTGCGAATGTCTATAAGATGGCGGAGGAGATCTTGACGAACAGCGAAAACAACGGATTTCCTTTTTGCAGCGTGAAGGTTATTACAAGTGTCAGTGATGACCAGATAATATATGAACTGGGTATTGAAAGGGGACAGTATTTTGCATTCGACTCCATACATGTTGATGGAGATGCCGTCGTCAGGAAATCATTCCTGGAAGCATACACCGGGCTCAAGAAAGGAACTCCCTATAATGAAGCCCTTTACAGGAAGGCGCATGGAAAATTGAACCAGCTCCCATTCCTTATTTCAGAAAGAACTCCACAGATGGTATTCATTTATGGTGGGAAGGCGAAACCATACCTGTACCTGAAAAAGAAGAAATCTGACCAGGTTAATGGTATTGTTGGTCTTGCGCCAGCTTCAACAGGGACTGGACCGAACCAGAGCCAGAAGGCGGTGTTTACCGGTGAATTCCTGCTGAAGCTCAACAATTTATTCAGAAGTGCAAAAATGCTGAGCATCAACTGGAGGAGTTTCAGGGCGCGTTCACAGGAACTCAAGACTTCTTTTAGTTATCCATATATCCTTGGAAGACCGATAGGGGCGGATATCGCCCTTGAATTTGTAAAGTACGACACATTGTACTCAACATGGATGAGGCAGATCGGATTGCAGTATTATACATCGGGAATTAACGGCATAAAGGCTTTTTACCAGGTAAGTACTACCAACCTGAATTCAGTTGATACCAATGCCATCAGGAGTTCCAGGGAATTTCCGGCTATTAACTCCGTAGAAATAAAACAGTACGGATTAATGGCTAATTTTAATTTGCTGGATTACAGGTTTAACCCGCGGAAGGGTTGGCAGATAGATGCCTATGCATCGGCCGGTAGCAAGCAGGTATTGAGGGACAATACGATTTCAGAACTGAAGTTTGGAAGTTCCCGTTACACCTTGTATGATTCAAATATCCTCAGGACAAACCAGTACCAGCTGAAAATAAAGATCGATAAATTTTTCCAGACAGGATTGAGAAGCACTGTGAAGTTGGGCGTTTATGTGGCCCAATTGGTTGCTCCCAGGATTTATTTTAATGAATTGTTGCGTGAGGGTGGTATTAATTCTTTAAAAGGATTTAATGAACAGAGTATATTTGCAACTAATTTTAATATGCTGGAAGTGGAATATCGTTACCTGTTTGGCCTCAATTCCTATTTTAAGGTCTTTTGGAACGGAGCCTATTACGAAGATGTAAGTTATGGCAGGACACAGAATGTGTACGATACACCCTGGGGTTTTGGGGTGGGTGGAAATATAGAAACGGGGGCAGGTATATTATCCATTATGTATGCCCTGGGTAAAGAAAAAACCAATTCATTTGATTTAAGGACAGGTAAAATTCATTTTGGGATCAGCAGTTATTTTTAGACCGTTTTTTATATCGCTCATCTTTATCCTCTGTTGTGGTATATATGCACAAAATGATACCTCCAGACCCAGCCATGATTTTTTAAATGATTCCATGTTCTATGAAAAAATGGACAGTTTCATGATGATAGACTCCATGGATTCAGTAAGAAGGGATACCCTTGTTTATGAAAAATTCGTCGGGTATGATAAGATCATTTACAGGAATTCAAAGGCTAATTTAAGAAAAACCCTGCTGGCGTCAAAAAACCCGCCGGTAAGGAAAAACCTTGACAATTGGATGGTTCTGGCATGGGCTCTGTTGATCAGTCTGTTGATCATCTTCTTCAAGTCAAACTATGCCCTGCAATACCGCCTGTTGAACAAGTCCTGGATAAGCAATATAAGTTTTAATGAGTTTTTTTCTACCCAGACTTCCGTGTTTAAGAACAGCAAACTCCTGACCTGGTTCATTATCAGTCAGGCGATGTCGTTGGGTATTTTCGTGATTTTAAAGACTAAATACGACGATATTGTTCTGAGGTTTGCAGGGATAGAGGTGGGTATAAATGATTTTGAGCTTGTAAGCCTCATTTCGTTGGGTGTTATACTATTGCTCATGGCAAATCAATGGCTGAAAACTGTTTTTGCCTTTTCATTTTACCAGCCCTCATTGAGCAGGGATTATGCTATTATTTTCAGGATACAGTCTTACATGATTTCCTTATTCCTGGTACCAGTTATATTATACGTCTATTATAATGGCGCATGGGATATCAGGGTGGCGAGCGTTGTTTCGTTAGTGGTCTATATTGTTGTAGTTTACGGTGCCAGCCTGATCAAATTTATTTTCTCAGGGCACTTTTTACAAAACCAATCAAATTTCATTTTAATTTTGTATCTTTGCGCCTTCGAAATTTTACCTCTTTTGGTATTAATTAAATGGATCAACAGCCTGCTCGTAATATGACTAAGGAAGGAAAAGTTAAGACAATACTCATCTCTCAGAACAAACCTGAGCCCGGAAAAAAATCGATTTTTGATGACTTGTCAGTAAAGTATAAACTCAAATTGGATTTCAGGTCCTTTATCCAGGTTGAACCTATCCCGGGAAGGGAAGTAAGGCGCAACAAAGTGAATATCCTGAATCACACTGCAGTAATATTTAACTCCAAGAACGCGGTCGACCATTTCTTCAGGGTGGTGGATGAATTAAGGGTGGAATTACCACAGGACATGAAGTATTTCTGCATCACGGAAGGCATTGGTCTTTATATCCAGAAATATATTTTCCTGAGGAAGAGAAAGGTGTTTTATCCTAAATCAAACCTGGAAGTGGATTTCCTGAACCTGATATTAAACCACAAGACTGAGAAATATCTTTTTCCCTGCTCAGATATCCGCAAATCAACCATACCTGATTTTTTCAAGAAACATAAACTTAACTTTGTTGAGAGTTGCATGTATAAAACAGTTTCTGCTGACCTGAGTGACCTGGAGAATGTTTTTTATGATGTCATTGTTTTTTTCAGCCCGGCAGACATCAAGTCCTTATTTGATAATTTCCCTAATTTCAAGCAGAATGATACACGACTGGCAGCTTTTGGTGAAAGTACCCAGAAAGCCATAACAGAATACCAGTTGGTTTGTAATATACCTGCTCCTACCAAAGATAATTCATCGATTGTTAAGGCGCTTGAAATTTACATCAAGGGCGTAAACGCCTGATACCTGCAATGGGTCATGAATGATTTACCCTTGTATGGAAATATAAACAGGTAGTCTTCCCCTCCTTCTTTCAATCCCAGTTTCTTATAGGCCTCTGCAGTATTGAACTTCAATCCTCTTGCCTTGATATTTGCTTTTTTGATCTTGTTTTCCGCCAGGTAATCAATACATGCTCTCGACTGAAAGGGCATATTGTGGACTATCCTGAAGCACCGTCCCATAAAGTTGGTCTTGAATTCTTCCGAACAATAGAAGGGAACAGACTTGTCAATCATGGCCAGGCCATTGATGGAAGCATAATGATGATGTTTCCTTACCTTGATGATGCCCGCTGAGGATTCATAGAAATATCCGCTGACATGTTGGGCGATATCCGGAATATCGTGGTCGGCATGCCTGAATGAAACTGACATTTCGGATTGTTTATCCAGTTCGGTGCAATGGATATTAAAATCTTCCCCACCGGCAATGCTGAAGTCACAACACAATAACATTTCCTTAACCTCTCCCTTGTAGCTGATAATATATACATCCGTAATATTACCTAGTTCCTTCGCTCCCATTTCATGATCGTACATGGGAGAACACTTGACAAGTAATTTTTC
>JANWHK010000200.1 GCA_025450395.1 Bacteroidia bacterium | reverse complement strand
TTAGTTATTTGAATATTTGAATTGTTAATTTACAAATGTAATAAATTTTATTTCCAAACATTAAATTTTTAATTTTTTTTTGTTTGTTTTTACACAAATATGACATTCCATATCAAGCTTAGCGTCAGGCGTGGAGATTATTCAAACTTAATTTGTCACTATTGTATCATAATTTTATTCTTTCTTTTTTTTAGTTCAATAAAAAATTATATTTGTAACCTATACACCCTTCAAGATTAACATTCCTTTCGTATGAAAAAATCATTTACAAAACCACCGTTTATTAAATTAATGTTACAGTCTTTCTTTCTAACATTAATTTTCAGTACAGTTAATGTACAAGGACAATATTGCGCATCCGCTGCAACAAACGTTGCGGATGAGGATATTGAAAATGTATTCCTGAAAGGTAATACCATTACCCTTGACAACTATTCAGGGAATGTAAGCCCTTGTGCCTTGTATACGGATTATACCAGTGCAATCGCTGTACCTGACCTGACTGCAGGCGCACAATATACCATTACGGTCAAGTCAAAAACCTGTGGCGGCAATTATACCCACAGGGTTCTGGCATGGATAGACTACAACAAGAACAACGCTTTCGAAGCTGCTGAGGCTGTTTCAGGCGCCACCGGCACCATACTCAGCAACCTGGGTCCGTTTATATTCAACTATACATTTACTGTTCCCTGCAATATCACCAGTGGCAACACCAGGATGCGTGTGGTGCTTATAGAGGGTGCGCTCACCAATCCGGCTTCTGCATGTGGAACCTATCTTTGGGGTGAAACTGAGGATTACACTGTAAAACTGGATTTGCCGGGAAATGTCACCGCTAATTTTCTTGTGCCAAATACGATCTGGATAAAAAAAGTAACCACTTTCATCAATGCCAATGCAACCGGCAATTATATACATGCATGGGATGCCAATAATGATGGCAGCGTTGAAGCTCCCAACAGCGTTAACTTCAACTATACCTGGACAACTTCTGGCAATAAATGTGTAAAACTGAAAAGCAGCAACTGCGCAGGAAGTGACAGTATGGTGAAATGTTTCAACGTGACTGTGCCCACAGCCGCTCCTGTTGCCGGTTTTGTGGCTGCCAAAACGGCTGTTGAGATCTACGATGTGTTAAAGATATTTGATTTGTCCACCAATGGGGCCTATCAATGGACCTGGGATGTCTATGATTCCGTGACGTATGCGACACAAGGCATATATCCAAGCCTGGCAAGCGGTGAGGTTGTCTCCAATCCGCTGGCGAATGGTAATGATGAATTTTCGATGAACCCCGAATTCTCATTTGAGAAACCAGGTGTCTACACGGTCACACTGATAGCTAGAAATGATGTAGGTTCATCACCACTGTATAAAAAGACATTGTATATCAATGTTTCGTCTTCTACTGTATATAACCTGGGATTTGGACTTTATGGCCCGAATTCGGATAACAATGTCGGCACACCCAACGGTACCATTTATGACAATGGAGGCCCGAATGCCAATTACGGGAATACCCAGGGATTGGGAAGCCGATCTTTCCTGCTGATCACACCCTGCAATGCGACCAATATCGAATTGACGATGACACAACTTATTTTTGCAGATGCAGGTGACAAGTTAAGTGTTTACGACGGGACAAGTGCAAACGGCAAATTACTGGCAAGCTGGAACAACGCCTCAACTGCCCCGGCAGTTGTTAACGCTAAAAGCGGAAGCATGTACATCATTTTTGAATCCAATAGCAGTGGAACTGAAAAAGGCTTTGCCGGCACATACAAGTCAACACTCGGGCCGGCCTCACCTCCTACCCCGACTTTCGACTTACCTGCTTTTTTCTATAATTCCACTCCCGGCACCTTCACCAATACCACCCAGAACCTGGTGGGTATCCCGGCATGGACCTGGACAATCAATGGCGTTGAACCAACCGGGTCAACCCAGAAAGACCTGAATTATGCTTTTACCACCGATGGTGAATACGAGGTATGCCTGGAAATAAAATCATGTATAGGTAACAAAAAATCATGTGATACAGTAGATGTCATTACACCTAATACAGAGACCCTTGTTGATTTTACAGCATCCAATTTCAGGCCTGTCATCAAGACAGAGATAGTGACTTTAAAAGCCATTACAGACAAAGCCAACCGTTTTGAATGGTCTATTTCACCAATTACCTATACCCTGGTGAACCCGCCGACATTCCCTTCCAAATCGGGCTCAGGTTTCATCACTTATAATTCAAATCCAAACAATACCATTCCACAACCCCAGATCAAATTCAATGCACCAGGATGTTATACCATATTCCTGAAAGCCTGGAATTCCCTGGACTCAGTGAATACTGACAATTCCATACTCAAGATCGATTATGTGTGCGTACTAGAATATTGCAAGCCAAATTCATTTATCCTGAGTCAGGATGTGGGTATTAACAGGGTGGTGGTAAGAGACGGTAACAATTCACTCATCGACAATACTTCCACATCGGGTATAGATGGTTATTCTGATTTCAGCACCACGCAGAAAGCAAACCTGACGTATGGCAAAACCTATACCCTGGAATTATACAGGGACAACAACCAGGATCCGGCCAACAGAAGAGGCTGGGTGGACTGGAACTTTGACGGAGACTATTCAGATACTGGTGAGCAGATCTTTTTCGAACAAAGTACCTACAATAAAAACTACACAACAACCTTCAAGGTTCCTGCACTGGCCCAATCACTACAGGGTTCCACAAGGCTTCGTGTTGCCATCAGCTATGACCAGGACAATGCACCTATTTGCGGACCTGTCACAGTTGGTGAATATGAAGATTATGGTTTTGTGCTTGCAAAAGACAATTCCAAACCTGTCATCACCCTGAAGGGCGATGACACCGTATTTGTAGAGGTGGGCTCTGTCTATAAGGATTCCGGAGCCATAGCAATCGATGCTTCTGAGGGAGATATCTCCGGCAGCATAGTCTCAAGCACTGATATCGATGTGAATACAATCGGCTATTATACGTATGTCTATAATGTCACAGACAAATCAGGAAACGAGGCGGCCACTGTCACCAGGCATATCTACGTTCTGAGTGACCTGACCAAGCCCATTATCACGCTTAATCCAGGAGCGCCAGGATGTATTGAAGCAAACAGGAATAACAGCCCTTATGTTGACCCAGGTGCAACTGCAACCGATAACAGGGCGCCATTCAACCTGAACTCTTCCATTAAGGTCACCGGCTCGGTTGATACAAGGAAGATCGGTGTATATACCCTGACCTATTCGGTAAAAGATGTTTTTGGCAATATGGCCATCAATGTCAGCAGGAATGTATGCGTACTGGATACCAAGTCCCCTATTATCAGGGACCTGGGTCCAACAGACATACAGGTCGGTTCCGTTTGGGTGGATAACACCAATGCGTTTGACGAGTATGATGACAATCCGGTATTCACTAAAACATGGGATGTGAACGGAGTACTGAATACCACTCTCATCAATGACTATACCATCGAATACAGGGCTGTTGATCAAAGCGGCAATGATACAGTCGTGACAAGAACGTACCATGTAGATGACTATATAGCTCCTGTTATTGAATTGAATACTTTACCTGTGGTTTATCTGGAGGTCCACGACAATTATGTATCTATTCCCGTGACAGTCACTGATAATTATTATACAGGAACCAATGTGAGTGTCTCTGCTCCTACCACCAATTTAAATCCAAATGTGCTTGGTACCTATCAGGAAGTGTTTTCAGCAAAAGACGCCTCAGGCAATAAATCTACAAAAACAAGGACCATCATTGTACAGGACACCAAGGCGCCTAAAATATCCGGACCAACCATCCACGGCTGTGTCGGTGAGACCATCTGGCCAATGTGGAAAATCAGCACCACTGATAATTATTACACTCCTTCAGAGTTGAAACCACGTATCCAGATTGTATTCCAGGATGTTAACCCAATGGAGCCAGGTTTTTATACCATCACCTACAGGGTGACCGATTTAAGCGACAATACTTCTGAAGACTTTACCAGGAACGTGATCTATAACTACTGGCCAAATTGCACCAATAGCAGTGTTGGCGTCGACCAGGTAAAAACACTTGAAGAATCTGTCAGTATCTATCCGAATCCGGGAGTTGGTATTTTCACTATTGACCTGAAGGGTTTACTGGCCCAGAATATTATGATAGAAGTTTACAACTCAGTTGGACAGAACGTCATGACTCAAGCCATGAAAGAAGCCAGCAGCAAAGTGGAGATCGACCTCACAGGAAATGCAGCGGGTATCTATACCATCAAACTCATTTCCGGCGGAACAGTGATACACAAACAGGTGGTGATGCAATAAAAGAATTGGATTAATAACTAATAAAAATAAAATCAAGGTGCATTCTTAAATGGGTGCACTTTTTTTTTGTCATTCTCACCAGTATTTCATCAGTTGATATTTCGGCCTGTCCTGCTCATCGATGATCTTGTAGCGCATGCCAAAACCAGCTCCTGAAAAGTATGCAGATCCGCCAATATCCTTTCCATAAAAATTAATTCCTGTTTCATATTGAACCATAAAATTAAGGTCGCAACTGAAATTGTATTTTAAGCCCAGGTGAATGCCGGATGAAAAATAACCCACATTATAATTTTCTTCGACCTTACCATTTAGCGAAGTATAATAGTCTTCCATTTGAATTTGTTTATATGTATTCATTCCAAAACGTCCATCCACACCTCCAAACATGGCAAAATACCTGAAAAAAGGTTTCGATGCAACTTGGTAACCAACAAGAATATACTGACATTGGTAAGCATACTCCATGTAGGCTTTCCTGGCAGATACCATGGGATATTGCGCAAGCCGGATACTGTCAAATGTTTTATAATTGGAACGCGCATTGGATATCTCATAGCCAATACCAAATTTGAGTTCCTTTTTACTGAAAAAGTACCTGAATTGATCTTGATTATTGGAAAATATTACAGAAAGATGGATATATAATGGTTGATATGATTCTTCCCCATTTGTTAGAATAACATCCTTATAGTTAAATCTTGTTCTTTCTTCTGCAGGTGTAACTGCTTTTAACAAATTCACATTCTGTTTTTTATTTGTTTTGACATGATACCTTCCGAAATCAATATCTATTCCCTTCACCCTGAAATCCCAACGCGTGCTATCATTTACAGCCAAAGCTGTACTAAAACATCCAAGAAAGCATAAAACAGACACAAATTTCACCACACAAAAATAACGCTAATATCTCCTTTATAGTATCAGGCGCAAAAAAAGCCCCGGATCTCTCCAGGGCTTCCAATATATATTTCTGTAATCTAATCAGCAATTAAACCGCACTGATCACCGATCACTGATTACTGATCACTGATTACTGATCACCTGATTCCTCCTAGTAACCCATACCACCCATATCAGGTGCATGGCTGTGTGGAGCTTCTTTTTCCTTGATGTCTACCAGGGCGCACTCGGTGGTCAGGATCATACCTGCTACTGAAGCGGCATTCTCCAAAGCCACACGGCTTACCTTGGTCGGGTCGATAACACCAGACTTGATCAGGTTTTCGTATTGTTCGGTACGTGCATTGTAACCGAAATCGTCTTTACCTTCCTTCACTTTCTGGATGATGATGGAACCTTCGCCACCTGCATTCGCGATGATCTGGCGCAATGGCTCTTCCAAAGCACGTTTAACGATCTGGATACCGGTATTCTCGTCTTCATTATCACCTTTCAGTTTATCCAGGTCAGTGATAGCGCGGATATAGGCTATGCCTCCACCCGGCACAATGCCTTCTTCAACAGCGGCCCTTGTTGCATGTAATGCATCATCCACCCTGTCTTTTTTCTCCTTCATTTCCACTTCACTCGCAGCACCGATATACAATACAGCTACACCACCGGCCAATTTAGCCAGGC
>JANWHK010000199.1 GCA_025450395.1 Bacteroidia bacterium | reverse complement strand
CGTTCTTCAGTCCAGAAATAACCCATCCTGTTCTGTACCCATTCAAAATATGACACAGTCACACCGCCGGCGTTGGCCAGGATATCAGGAACCACGATAATTTTTTTATCATTCAATATCTTATCTGCATTGGCGCTTGTCGGACCATTGGCACCTTCCACTATCAGTTTCGCCTTTATATTGGCTGCATTTGCATCCGTGATCTGGTCTTCCATTGCTGCAGGGACCAATATGTCACACTCCAGCTCCAGCAATTCAGCATTGTTGATCTTCTCACCACCGGTGAATCCACCAAGGTTGCCATTGGTTTTCGAATAGGTCATAGCTTCTTCCACTTTTATACCCTTTGGATTGTAGTATCCACCTGTCACATCAGAGATACCGATAATCTTCACACCAAGCATCTCGATTAATTTAGCTGAAATGGAACCCACGTTACCAAAACCCTGCACGACACAGGTACATTCCTCAGGTTTCAGGCCCATCTTGGCCAAAGCCGAACGGGTGCATACCATGACACCTCTTCCTGTAGCTTCCACCCTTCCGAGTGAACCGCCCATTGAAATTGGTTTGCCAGTGATGACCGCCGGTGTATATTGACCCTTGATCTTGGAATATTCATCCACTATCCACGCCATTTCCTGCTGACCGGTGTTCATATCGGGAGCCGGGATATCCTTGTCCGGACCAAAAACATCACTCATGGAAGCAGTGTAAGCCCTGGTCAAACGCTCGAGTTCTCCCTTGCTCATGTTTTTCGGATCACATTTGATACCGCCTTTACCGCCACCGTATGGAATACCTACAACTGCAGTTTTCCAGGTCATCCAGGCTGCAAGGGCCTTCACCTCATCGAGTGAAACATCCATTGAATACCTTATGCCACCCTTGGACGGACCAAGCGTTGTGCTGTGCTGTACCCTGTGTCCTTCAAATACCTGTACCTTTCCGTTGTCAAGTATAACAGGCAAATGCACTGTGACAATTTTCGCTGGAAATTTTAAAGTATCATAGACTGATTCATCCAAACCTATAATTTTAGCTGCTTCATCAAAACGTTTCATCATGGAATCCAATGGATTCAGATTGCTGTGCTGTATGGTTTCGTTACTCATTTTATCTGTGTTATTAAATAAGAAAAGGGTGCAAATTTAACCTTTTACATTATTAAACCATAATATTTCTATTATTGTGGCGAAGAACGGCTTTAAATCAGGCGCTTAAATCTTATTTTTTGTATTAATTATCCATTGATGGATATATTATAATATTTTTGCAAAGTTTTAATATGGCAAGTTACGAATTCAGGAGAATAGAAAAGGAATGGCGACAATACTGGGCGGAGAATGGGACCTTTAAAGCCCGGGATACCAATAATCAGTCGAAGTATTATGTATTGGACATGTTTCCATACCCAAGTGGTGCGGGTCTGCATGTAGGCCATCCGTTGGGATACATTGCAAGCGATATTGTTTCAAGGTTCAAGAGGCATAAGGGTTTTAATGTTTTGCATCCGATGGGATTTGATGCCTTTGGTTTACCTGCCGAACAATACGCCATACAGACAGGACAACACCCGGCCATCACGACGGAAGAAAATATCAAGCGCTACCGAGAACAGATGGATAACATCGGTTTCTCGTTCGACTGGAGCCGGGAGGTAAGGACCAGTGATCCCAAATATTACAAATGGACCCAGTGGATCTTTATACAGTTGTTCAAATCATGGTATAACCTGACTTCAGATAAGGCTGAACCGGTTGAAACACTGATTTCAGAATTTGAAACCGGGGGAAATGGCCAAATAAAGGCTGCATGCGAACAAACCGCGGTTTTCAGCGCTGAAGAATGGAAAAACTATTCAGAAAAAGAACAATCCAGTATACTCTTAAATTACAGGCTGGCCTTTTTAAGTGAAGCGATGGTGAACTGGTGTCCTGCTTTGGGCACTGTACTTGCCAATGATGAAGTGAAGGATGGTGTAAGTGAGCGTGGCGGTTACCCTGTCGAACGCAAGCTGATGACACAGTGGAGCCTTCGTATTTCAGCATACTCTGAACGCTTATTACAGGGACTGGATACAATAGACTGGACCGAAAGTATCAAGGAAGCCCAGCGCAACTGGATTGGAAAAAGCGTGGGAACCAGCCTTAGGTTTCAACTTAAGGGTCTTGAACAAAATGTTGAAGTTTTTACGACTCGTCCCGATACCATTTTCGGTGCATCTTTCCTGACACTTGCACCTGAACACGAATTGGTGTCTGCAATTACAACACCTGAATATAAAGAAGCTGTAGATACTTATGTCACCGTGGCGAAAAACCGCTCAGAGCGCGACCGTATGGCAGATATAAAAAACATCAGCGGGCAGTTTACGGGGGCTTATGCTGAACATCCTTTCAATGGTCAGCCGATACCTGTCTGGATTGGCGATTATGTCCTGGCAGGTTATGGCACAGGGGCTGTGATGGCTGTACCCGGGCACGACAGCAGGGATTACGCTTTCGCAAAACATTTTGGCCTGCCTATTATTGAAGTCGTAACGGGTGGCGATCTTTCGGTTGAATCTTATGATGCCAAAGAAGGCAAGTTGATCAACTCTGATTTTTTAAATGGACTGGAAGTCAAGGATGCCATTAAAAAAACAATTGAAGAAATAGAAAAAAAAGGCATTGGTAAAGGCAAGACCAATTACAGGTTGCGCAATGCCGTGTTTGGACGGCAGCGTTATTGGGGCGAGCCAATTCCAATGTATGACACTGACAATATTCCAAAATGTGTTGATGAGCAGGACTTGCCAATTATTCTGCCGGAAATTGATAAATATTTGCCGACCGAAACCGGTGAACCACCTTTGGCAAGGGCAAAGGACTGGACCTATAAAGGTTTGCCGCTTGAGACTACCACCATGCCGGGTTGGGCAGGGTCTTCATGGTATTACTTAAGGTATATGGATCCTAAAAATGATACAGAACTTGCATCAAAAGAAGCCATAGAATACTGGCGTGATGTGGACCTCTATATCGGTGGCACTGAACACGCCGTAGGGCATTTGTTGTATGCGCGTTTCTGGTGCAAGTTTTTAAAGGATATTGATGTTGTGCCTTTTGATGAACCGTTTAAAAAGCTCATCAATCAAGGGATGATACAAGGCGTTTCATGTTTGATATACAGGGTTAATGACAGCAATAAATTTGTATCTGTCAACTTGAAACATCAGTACGAAACAACTCCAATATATATTGATATTAACCTGGTTTCAAATAATGAAGTGGACATTGAAAAACTAAAAACCTGGCGTCCTTCGGAATTTATGAATGCTGAGTTTGAATTGGAAAATGGAAAACTCATTTGTGGAACCGAAACCGGCAAGATGTCAAAAAGATGGCATAATGTTGTCAACCCAGACGATATCTGCAATGATTATGGCGCCGACACGCTGCGTCTTTATGAAATGTTCCTCGGACCTCTGCAGGATGCCAAACCCTGGAGCACACAAGGTATTGAAGGCGTCCTCAGATTCCTGAGAAAACTCTGGCGCCTGTTCCACAACAATACTGAAGAAACATTTTTCCTGTCGGATGAAACACCTTCTAAAGCTGAACTGAAAACTCTGCACAAGACTATTAAAAAAGCCACTGAAGACATTGATAATTTCAGTTTTAACACCAGCGTTAGCGCCTTTATGGTCTGCGTGAATGAATTGCAGGATGCCAAATGCAATAAACGCTCAGTACTTGAACCATTGTGCATCTTGATTTCCCCTTACGCCCCGCATATTGCCGAGGAATTATGGAAACTATGCGGACATACTGAAAGTATCGCCTTGACACCCTGGCCTGCATTTAATCCGGAATACCTGGTAGAAAACGAATTTTTTTACCCGATTTCTTTTAACGGCAAGGTCAGGTTCAACCTGAATTTTGCCCTGGATAAAGAGACAAGTGAAATTGAAAAGGAAGTGCTCTCAAACGAACAAACCCAAAAGTACCTCGAAGGCAAGGCCCCGAAGAAGATCATTGTCGTAAAAGGCAGGATCATCAATGTGGTGATGTGAATCTAGGAACTAGGATATAGGAGCTAGGATATAGGGAGGAAACCAATTGATAATTGACAATGCATACTTTTAGGAAATCACTTTCTTAAAAAACCTGGCCATCAACTAAAATAAAAAAGCAGGGAAGATATACTCCCCTGCTTTTTCATAGTGCGTCACTATCTTTATAGCTTCATTACTTTCACCACTTTGGTGATGCCAGTATTGTCCGTGATTACGAACATATAAACCCCATTCGTCAAACTTGACAGATCCAATGAGACTTTGTGATCATCAAACTTTTCACTTGTGATCAGTTTGCCCTGCAGGTCAAATACCCTGACTGAGCGGATTGGATGTATATCTTTCACAATCGTGAATACCCCATTACCTGGATTTGGATAAACTGAAATATTGTCTTCCCTGACTTGTGTTTCTTTTACCGACAATACCGCATCGATGACTTGCAGGCTGAATGGCACGGTCATTCCCACCATATTTCCGCTGGAATCATATTCTATTGTGTCACAATAGGTGGACACGCAGATACTGTCCCTTATGGTCAGGCAGAGGTTGTATTTTCCTGGTCCGGGATATGTGTGGGTGGGTGTCATGGAAGAGGAGCTGTCACCGTCTCCGAAATGCCATTTATAGGTGGCTCCCGCCCTGAAGGTCGAATAATCGTAAAGGATTCCGGCAAATGTGCTGTTGGTATCCCTGCCGAATGAAAAACGTGCATCCGCGTGGCAGCCGGGGACTACAATTATTTTGCTTGTGGTGTCGGTATTATTGTTGGACCCGGTACACCAGGTATTCCTTCCAAACAGGGAGAATTGAAAAGTCCCGGGGTATGGGAAGGTATATATATATTCTCCATTACTGTCAAAAGTTACATTGAAATAGTTTGCATGAACAGAGGTGTTTGTCACCTTGATGGTTTTTGGCCCTGTAAACGTATATGTAAAATCTATTGTCACATCACAATCGTCGAGCGAAAATGTGTGATAAAGCGTATCCGAACAGTTGCTATAGGCAGTGTCATAAATTACACACATGACAGTGTAAGGGCCGGTTCCGCCATAAGTGTGAACAGGGTGTTCGGAATTGGAAGTATTAGCATCCCCAAAGTCCCAACTGAATTTGCTTGAAAGTCCCAGGTAGTTGGTAGAAGAATTTGAAAATGAAACGTCATTACCGGATATCGAATAGCCAAAACCGGCGTGCACACTGCAACCAGGTATCAATACCTCGAAGGAAGTGGTATCATAACAATTGCTCAGGGTCGTATCGTACGCATACAAATACACCATATACCGATTGGAAGCGGAGTATGTATGCACGGGTGATTGCGCACTGGATGAACCACCATCCCCAAAGGACCATGAATACTTATTGACGCCGGTACTCAGGTTGGTAAAAGTCACCGTTTTATTGGTCACTGAATACGAAAAATTGGTGTATGCATTGCAGGCATTTGCATGATAGGATAAGCCTATACAAAAGAAGAGTAAACAAGACCATTTAAAGGCTGGATTTAAACAAGTCGTTTTGAGTTTGGATGTGTAGAAAGTGTCCATAGTTTTAATATATATATGCTATATGGACACAAAATTAGGTCAAAAAGTTGCTTAAAGGATTTCATTTTAGTTAAATTGACTGTATGATGACATTACAATCCTTAAGATAAAACACAAAAGTACCCACTAAGAAGAGACATTGCCGATCAAAACCATCTTTTCCAATGTTGGATTGACACTTCCTCCTTTTTTCTCTATGGTCACTGCAAATGCCGCAGGTGGATTGCTGTTTTTCATTTTGTGTAATGGAACATTGAGGCCCTCTGCATCAAATACACCTGCATCCACCGGTATGCCATTTACTATGGCCCATAGCTGGTATTGCTTGTTTTCAGGTGCGGCGGGCAATTTACCGATATGGAGGTATACTTCCTTATTCTGCATATTATAATATACCATGGCCCTGGCATCGGGCATAAGTTCAGATCCCGAAAGTTTCACCCGTATCATATCCTCTGAATTCATCTTATCCATCTGTTCCTGAAGTGCCATATAATTGGTTTTTTCAGAGGCCATGATGGTGGCAAATTGCTGTTTCTCAGAGTTAAGAACCATTAATTCATTTTCAGAATCCTTTAAACGCATATAAAGGAATATATTCAATATTGCACTGGCCAGCAAAGCCACAGAAGCTGCCACCAGATACTTTTTATTCATGGTCATTGGTTTTGAAATAGATGCCGTGTTTGTTCCTTTTGCGTTAACTGCAGGATTCCCGTTGAACAATTTATCAAACAATTGCTCGCGGGTTCTTTCTTTGGGGGCATTGCTGTTGCGCTCTGCCAGATCGATGAGTGTATTTTCCACAGCTTCTATTTCAGCTTGAATTTCAGGATATTGTTTGGCATAGGCCATCACTTCACGTGTCTGTTCCCTATTGGTCTCACCCAAAACAAATTGCTCAATAATACCCGATTCTATATATTCCCTTGTATTCACTTTGTTTCTTCTTTAAACACCTTCCTCAATTCGATAATCGCAGCTCTTATCCTGGTTTTGACCGTGCCCAATGGCAGGTTTAATATCTTTGATGCATCATCCTGTGTATAGCCCATAAAATAGACATATTCCAATACCATTTGTTGTTCGGCTGATAACTTGTCAAGCATTGATTTTATGCCGATTGCATCTATTTGCTGGTTCACCTGGTTTTTGCTGTCAACCTGATATACGACATCTTCAATCTTTTGGTTTTGATTTTCCTTTTTTGATTGCTTTGACCTCAGGTAATCAATTCCGGTATTCCTGGCTATATTCAGCATCCAGGTGTATAAGCGGCCACGTTCTGCCTGGTATGAACCAATGTTTTTCCATATTTTTACAAATACATCCTGCAGCAGGTCGTTCGCTGTATCTTCATTTCTAACGGATTTTAACAGGATTCCCAATAAGGCTGAACTGTACTGGTGGTACAGATATTCAAATGCAGGCCTGCTTTGCTGTTTTAACAGGTTCACCAGGGATGCTTCATCGTATATCGTTTTATTACCTGAAACCACTTACCCCGCAAACATAAGTATATCTATTAAAAAGCGCTATAAAATCAATAATTTTTTTATTCTTGGATTTTTGTTAAGTTTGAAACATAATGATTAAAAAAATCACACTAACGGCATTTTTTCTCATTTCGGTTTTTTTCTTCTGTTTTTTCTTCACTAAAGTTCCCGGAAACCAGGAATCAGTTACCGAAAGCATGGAACACGACCAGACCGGCCTGGACGAATATTATAGAAGCTTGCTGGCTGATCCTGCAACTGGTAAGATACCCAAAAATATTCACGCAATGGAAATGGCCTTCGCAAGTCAATTGCCGGTGAACCAGGAAACTAAACGCGCTGAGGTTTGGAAAGCCAGGGGGCCCAATAATCTTGGGGGACGCACAAGGGCTTTTGGCATCAATAAGGACAATCCCAATGAAATACTGGCAGGTTCTGTTACAGGGGGTATATTTAAATCCACTGATGCCGGCAAAAACTGGACTAAAATGGAGTGTCCCATAAATGCTATCACTTGCCTGGTGCAGGACCAAAGACCGGGAAAAACAAATAACTGGTATGCCGGAACAGGGGAACTGTCAGGCAGCAGCGGCACTGCAAACGGAGCATATTATTATGGTGGAGGCATACTCCATAGCACTGATAATGGCAATACATGGACCGTCATCCCTTCCACTGGCGGAAATAGCGCAACTGCTTTCGACACCGATTTTGATGGTGTCTGGAACCTCGTGATAGACAATTCCAATTTAACAGAAACAGAAATTTACGCTGCTACACATGCAGGCATTTATAAAACGAATGACGGAGGTACAACATGGAAAAATAAACGTCCGGGTTCAACGGGAATTTTTTCCTACTATACAGATGTGGCAATTGCGACCGACGGCACTGTTTATGCAACTTTGAGCAGTGAAGGTGCCCATAAAGGCGTTTGGAGAAGCACGGATGGAGAAACATGGGTAAGCATTCTGCCGGCAGGTTTCCCTTCCATTTATGGCAGGATGACCATAGGCATCGCTCCTTCTGACCAGAACCAGGTCTATATCATGGCCACCAACACAACCAATTTCGGGTTTGTCAGCACGAATTTTTTAGGCGTTAAGGAATGGAACTGCTTTTGGAAATACAATTATGTATCTGGTAATGGCTCAGGCACCGGCGGGACTTGGGAGGACAGAAGCCTGAACCTGCCTGACAAGGGAGGTGATTTCGGCTATTTCAGTACCCAGGGTGGTTATGACTTATATGTAAGGGTTAAGCCGGATAACCCCGATATTGTATTCATTGGTGCCACAAATCTATGGCGAAGCACCGACGGTTTTAAAACAAAAGACAAGGTGGACTGGATTGGTGGCTATGCCGTCAATACCTTTCGTCCGGATTTTAAGATGTATGCCAACCATCACCCCGACAACCACAACCTGGTGTTTTTCCCGGGTAGTTCCATCAAGGCATACAGCACACATGACGGAGGAATCAGCTGGACAGATAATATTGCTGCGCCACAGGTGGTATGGGAATCCAGGATCAATAATTATGTCACTGCACAGTTTTATACGGTAGCCATTGACCAGGCCTCTCTTTTAGACAACAAGGTCATTGGCGGTTTGCAGGATAACGGAACACATTTTACAGACCAGTATGGCATGGGCCCATGGAATATGTCACTGAGTTCTGATGGTTCATACTGCTATATCAAGGATGGCGGTTCCGATATTTATGCCAGCACACAACAGGGACGTATCATGCACCTGCAGGTGGATGCCAGCGGTAAACCCTTAAAATATGCCAGGATAGATCCCTCACAACTCTATCGCAGTAATTATGATTTTATCAATCCATTTGCACTGGATCCCAACAACCAGAAAATACTTTACCTGCCGGCCAAACGCAGGTTGTTCAGGAATACGGATATAGAATCCAAGGTGCTTAGCACGACTTATGACAGCACCAGGTGGACCACCCCGCTTTGGGAAGAATTAACCCTGTGCATCCCGCCGGCCAGCCATGAGTTTTCATCTATCATCGCTTCAAAAACAAATCCCAATACACTCTATTATGCCACTGATAAAGGGAAATTATACAAAGTAAACAATGCGCACATCGGCAACCCCTCTCCCAAGGATATCAGCGGATCGAACTTTAGTGGCGGTAATATCAATTGCATTTCCCTTGACCCATTGGACAGCAACCGCATCATGGTGGTATTTTCCAATTACAATGTCATCAGCCTATATGAAACAAGAAATGGCGGTATTAACTGGACAAATGTTTCAGGCAACCTTGAAGAAAATATCAACGGATCGGGAGCAGGTCCAAGTTGCCGTTGGGCTGCTGTAATGCCCCTCGCAAGTGGAAAACGCGCATGGTTTGTCGGCACCAGCGTGGGACTCTTTGCCACGGACAGCCTGGCTGGTTTACAAACCCAATGGCTGCTGCAATCCCCGAATGGCATCGGGAAAAATATTGTGCCCATGATTGTCACAAGACCCAAGGATTTTTATATTGTGGCTGCTACCCATGGTTATGGTATGCACAGTGCGAATATTGCCAACGACTGGCAAATCACTTCTGTTGACAATGTAAAACAGGAATTGAAGTTCGAAGCTTATCCCAACCCGTTATCCGGTGAGACACTTATGATATCGCTTAACCGCGACCAGGCAATAACACCTGAATTCCGGTTGCTCAACCCGGAAGGAAAAACAATTCCCCTGGGTATACAGCATTCCGAAAAAATGGGGGATGGCAATTACCGCATCACATTCAATCAGATACCTGCAGGGATATATTGGCTGCTGATGCGTTCAGGCAGCGAGAAATGGGTTGAAAAGATTGTGGTGCTGAGATAATAAATTTCAATTTTTCTAAGGGATTATTGTATTGCGATCATGGTTCGAGTGCCTCACCATGACAATGTTTTTAAGAACAAATCATGATATAAATAAAAAATATATAAATTAGAATCATTATCCTTTTTCAATATTGTAAGTTTGCATCGTCTTTTTTATGTCGATACTGTTCAAATACCTGAAAATGCAATGGCCAATCCTGTTGTTGGCATTATTTTTAGCTTCTATCAACCAGTGTTTTTCCCTTCTTGATCCGCAAATTACAGGGCGGATAGTGGATGAAGTGATCATCCAAAAGGATAATTTATCAAAACAGCACTACATCAACCAGGCCATTTACCTGATAGCACTTTCAATAGGTGTTACCATGGTGTCGCGCATAGCCAAGAATTTCCAGGATTATTACACCAACGTGATCGTGCAGAAACTGGGTGCGCAAATCTTTGCAGATGGACTGAAACACTCACTGGAATTACCTTTCCAGGTATTCGAGGACCAGAGAAGCGGTGAAACACTGAGCATTTTGCAGAAAGTAAGGACCGATTCTGAAAGGCTTATCACCTCTTTTATTGGTATCTTATTTACATCCCTGGTCGGTATTATCTTTATCCTGATCTATACGCTTAATGTCAGTTATGCGGTGACCCTGGTATACCTGGGCTCTATCATTGTCATCGGCCTGATCAGTTCCCTGCTGAGCAAAAAGATCAAGGTGATGCAAAAGACCATTGTAGGTGAAACCACTGCACTGGCAGGAAGCACAACCGAAAGCCTGCGCAATATCGAACTTGTAAAAAGCCTGGGCCTGGCAAACCAGGAAATTGAGAGACTCAATAAAACCACTTACAAGATACTCGGGCTTGAACTCAAGAAGGTGAAATATATCAGGAGCCTTAGCTTTCTGCAGGGCACGACAGTACAATTTACGAGAAGCGTAATGATCATGGTGTTGTTATACCTGATCTTTAACGACACCATCAAGCCGGGCCAGTATTTTACCTTCCTGTTTTATTCGTTCTTTCTTTTTAATCCATTGCAGGAGTTAGGCAATATCATCCTGGTACACCGCGAGGCGGAAGTATCACTTGATAATTTCAAGAAACTGATGGAGACCCCGATTGACTATAAACCTGATAAACCCAAGCTCTTGAAAGGCCTGGAACATTTTGAATTCAGGAATGTCACTTTCAAGCACAAAAGCGCCTCAACATACGCATTACAGGATGTCAGTTTCAAGGTGGACAAAGGTGAAACCATCGCATTCGTCGGGCCTTCCGGTTCAGGAAAAACCACCCTTGTAAAACTCCTGGTGGGACTTTACCAGGCGCAAACAGGCAATATACTGTATGAAGGTATCGATGCCAGGGAAGTCAACCTCGATGAATTGCGTGAGCATATCGGTTTTGTAACACAGGACACCCAATTGTTCTCGGGTTCAATTAAGGAAAACCTGTTGTTCGTCAACCCCAAGGCGACGGATGAGGAGGTATATGACGCACTGGAAAAAGCGAGTTGCCAGAACTTATTGTCCAGGGTAGACAATGGCATTGACAGTATTATAGGTGAAGGTGGCGTGAAAGTCAGCGGCGGTGAAAAACAAAGGTTATCCATTGCCAGGGCCTTGTTGCGCAAACCTCAGTTGCTGGTGTTTGACGAGGCCACCTCAGCACTCGACAGTTTAACGGAAGAGGAGATCACACAAACCATCAAGAAAATCAACATGTACCAGTCATGCATTACGATACTGATAGCACATCGCCTGAGTACCATCATGCATGCCAACAGGATCTATGTACTTGAACAGGGTTCCATCATCGAACATGGGCGGCACGAAGAATTACTTGCAGAAAAAGGCCTGTATTATGCGATGTGGCGTCAACAGATCGGGGAGAGGAAATCAACGGAATTTGCCAAGTGAGATTAATCCTTGGTCATCAGGATGATCTCATTTTTGTGATAGGCCTTGCTTCTCCAAACAAACGATATCTCATCCACCCTTACATTCGGGTCATCCTTGTGACATTTATCCCCGTCAGCCTTGGATTTCTTAATCACGATATTGGACATGGTATCACTTCCACCACTCCATGCCAGGATCAGGTCTGAATTGTTGAGGTAACTGTCATAATATCCATAATCTGATTTATAAGCACGGTCCGTGATCATGGTGGAGTAGTTATATGCTCCATAAGCAGCCATTAAATGCGGCAGTTTAAACGTATCTCTTTTAAAGGTGGTCCTGTCAATCCTGTAAACATTCATTTCATTAATTTCCTGGACGGTGAAATCTTCAAACGATACCGGGATCAACACTCTTTCGCCATAATTAATGTCATTTGAACACTCTCTACATCTGGAAAATAATAAAACGATGGCAATAAGACTAATATAAACTTTCATAAAATAATACTAAATTTACTGCAAAAATAACACATAATCCTCAGAAAAAAACAAGTTTATTATTCACGGCACTTTAATTTTCAATCGATTATTCCCTTTTTTT
>JANWHK010000198.1 GCA_025450395.1 Bacteroidia bacterium | reverse complement strand
CTGTTGTGATAAAATGTCCTGCTTCTGTATATGGCCTGCAAACCGTTTTCGACCCTGTGGGTAATGGCCCGGTCAATATTATACATCGGTTCTATAAAACCATAATTGGTGGTTCCCTGCAGCATCCCAAGGTTATACCGCCATTTATCCTTGAATATGGAAACACTGAATACGGGTTGCACAGTAATGAATCCTGTACTTCCGTAATCCTGCCTGGTTTGCAAACCACCCTTCAACAATACATTTTTATAGGGCTGTATACTAAGGTGCATTTGCAGCATACTGCCAAAATAGGTCTGGCCTTTTTCGACAAAGCCAAAATATTCGGTATTCCTGTAATAGTTGAATAATTCCACATGTAACCTGACGGTTTGTGTATCATTGGGGATCAGGGAGTCCTTTTGTTCAAAAACCCTGTTGAGCAGCTGGCAGTGTATAGGTGATCTTAAACAGGTTATTAAAAGCAGTAAAAGTGTTATTTTTGCAGTGTGTCCGTTCATTTGAATAGTTTTCAAATGTAATATTTTGGAACGATTATTGATTTTAGTTTAAAAAAAAATAATAAACACTATGAAATGCAGTAGGAATATCTTAAGAACAGCCGTATTTGGAACTGTTGTAATGACATGCGCTGTCTTGAGTTCATTTACGCATGTTTCTCCATCTGTTCCACAAAGTGCAGGGCAAGACGAATTCGTTTACAGGAAGATTGCCAATAACGCCTTTACATTCAATGAAAAACTGAGTTACAGGGTCCATTATGGCGTCATCAACGCGGCTTCCATTTCAATGGAAGTGGGAGGTGCATTCATCGATAAAAATGAAAGGAAATGTTATAATATCAAGGCAGAGGGGAAAACACTTAAATCGTTTGACTGGGCTTATAAGGTGCGTGATAAATTTGAGTCGTTCATAGATAATGAAGCCTTGGTACCAATCAGTTATAACAAGAGTGTACAGGAAGACAACTATACGGATAATGACCTGGTAAGTTTTAAGCACAACAAGAAAAAACTATACGGTGTGAAAGGTGTCATGGATATGCCTGAGTATACACATGATGTCATTTCTTCACTTTATTATGTCAGGAATCTGGATTTCAGCAAATCAAAGATTGGCGATAAATTTCCCATCGACGTTTACCTGGATAACAAGATATACAACCTTGGATTCAAGTATATGGGAAAAGAAACCCTGAATACGGATGTGGGCAAGGTAAAATGTATTAAGTTCATACCGACACTGGTCGTAGACAGGGTGTTTAAAGACCAGGACGATATGACCGTATGGGTCAGCGATGATGAAAACAAGATACCTATCCGTGTAAAGGCAAAAATCATGGTGGGATCCATCAAGGTAGACCTGACGTCCTATAGCGGCCTGAAGAATGAATTTAAGGCGCTGATTAAGAAGTAATCGAATAGCTCGTCCCTTCCTTGCCATCCTTGATCTCAAAGCCCAATTCGTCCAGCTTGTTCCTGATCTCGTCCGACAATGCATAGTTTTTCTGGGCTTTCGCGTCATTGCGCATCGTAATCAGCAATTGCATCAATCCATCTATTTTGTCCGTTTGAACAGGTTTTTCTGTTTTTAAGCCTAAAATATCAAACACAAACGCATTGAGTGTTGTCTTCAATACCTCAAGGCCATTTTCGTCGATGGTTTCATTTCCCGAAGCCAGGTTATTGACCAGGGTGACTATTTCAAAGAGGTTCGCGATTAATATGGGCGTATTCAGGTCCTCATTCAGGGCGTCGTAACATTTTTGTTTCAGGGCGTTCGCATCAACGCCTGAACCTGGTGAGGCCTTGATTTGTTTTAAGGTTTCCGTGGCGTTTAACAGCCTGTTTAGTCCCTTTTCAGATGCTTGCAGGGCTTCATTGCTGAAATCCAGTGTGCCTCTGTAATGCGCCTGTAAGATAAAAAATTTAAGCGTCATCGGCGAATAAGCCTTTTCAAGCAAGGTGTGTTCACCGCTGAAAAATTCATCTATTGAAATTCCATTGCCCAGTGACTTGGCCATTTTCTGCCCGTTCACAGTGATCATGTTGTGATGTATCCAGTATTTCGCCGGCTGTTTTGAGTTGCAAGCCATGGATTGCGCAATTTCCGATTCGTGGTGTGGGAAAAGGAGGTCCATCCCGCCGCCATGGATGTCAAAAGTATCGCCAAGATATTTCCTGCTCATGGCTGAACATTCGATGTGCCAACCGGGGAAACCCCTGCTCCATGGACTGTTCCATTGCATGATATGTTCAGGTCCAGCTTTTTTCCAAAGGGCAAAATCCGCGGGATTCCTTTTTTCATCCTGTCCTTCCAATTCCCTGGCCTCATTGCCGGCACCCGCGATCAGTTCTTCAAGCACCCTGCCCGAAAGCCTGCCGTAATCATGTGTTTTGCTGTAACCTGGCACGTCAAAATAAACAGAACCGTTTGATTCGTAAGCAAACCCCTTATCCATGATGACCTGTATCATCTCTATCTGTTCAATGATATGCCCACTGGCCCTTGGCTCTATAGAGGCAGGCAAAACATTCAATGCATTCAGCATCCTGTGATAGCTGTCCGTATAGAACTGCGCAATTTCCATTGGCTCCACCTGGTCAAGCCTGGCCTTTTTGGCGATCTTGTCTTCGCCTTCATCCGCGTCATTCACCAGGTGTCCTACGTCTGTAATGTTCCTGACAAACCTCACTTTATAATTGAGATGGGTTAAATACCTGTGTAATACATCAAAGACAATCGGTCCCCTGGCATGTCCCAGATGGGGGTGTCCATACACTGTCGGACCGCAGATATAGATCCCTGCAAATGGAGGATTCAGTGGGGCGAAAGAACGGATTTCTCTTGTGTAGGTATCATATATTTTAAAGGATTCCATGTCTAAATAAAGTTTGCAAAATTAATGTAAAAAAAACCTATTTTTGTACGCTATTTTAATTTATCAACATATTATATGAAACGAATTGTATTGCTAGTAATCATACTTCAACTCACCTCATTATTACAAGCAGGTAAAAATCCAAAGGATACGACACTGTTCACTTACGGCACCAAAAAAGTAACAACAAGGGAATTCTACAAAGGGTTTAACAAGAACAAACATAAAGACTCTATCACCAGGCCGGCTGAAGTGGACCAGTATCTTGAACTTTACCAAAAATTCAAGCTGAAGGTACAGGATGCATACGATCAAGGCCTTGATACTACAGAAAGCTTTAAGACTGAATTGGCTTCATACCGCAAGCAGATTGCAAAGCCTTACATGACCGTCAAGGTGGTAAACGACCAATTGTTGAACGAGGCCTATGACAGGATCAAGTATGAAGTGAAAGCAAGTCATATCCTTGTTTTTGCCCGTCCCGACGCGTCTCCTGAAGATACCCTTAAAGCCTATAACAAACTCTTACAGGTGCGCCAGGACATTGAAAGCGGCAAGATCACTTTCGAACAGGCAGCATTGACCTATAGCGAAGACCCTTCTGCAGCGGATAACCAGGGCAGCCTTGGATATTTCACAGCCTTCCAGATGATATATGAATTTGAGAACCACGCTTACAATACCCCGGTCGGACAGGTTTCAAAGGTGTTTAAGACCGAATTCGGTTACCATATCGTCAAGGTATTTGACAAACGCCTGTCAAAAGGAGATATCACGGTCAGGCATATACTGATACAGACCAATCCCAATCCAAGCCAGGAAGAGACTGCGGAAGCGGAAGCGAAGATCAACGAGGTATACAAAAAGCTCCAGATGGGTGAAAAATTCATCACCCTGGTGCAACAACATTCAGAAGATGCTTCTACAGTGTTGAAGAATGGTGAAATGGCTCCTTTTTCAATGACCAATGTGAGGTTGTACGACAATTATAAAACAGCCGCCTTTGGCTTACAGGCGGATGGCGATTATACAAAGCCTTTACAGACCCCTGCGGGATTTTATATCATACAGAGAGTTTCATTAAAACCGATTCCACCGATCGCTGAGCTAAAGTCAACCCTTCTCAACAAGATTGGAAGGGATAGCAGGCAATACCGCAATACCCAGGCATTGTACGAGAATGCTAAGAAATACTATAAATTCACGGAAAACAAAAAATACAAGACAATTATATTCAGTACAATTGACAGTTCACTCCTGAGGGGTGAATTTGATACCATGAAACTGGTGAATAATAAATTGTATTCCGCAAAACTGTTCTCCTTGAAAAAAGTAAAGAAGGATTACCTGTTAAAGGATTTTGCAAGATGGCTGGTAAAGGTGCAGAAACCATCCAGTTCATTGGCCTTGATGAGCATTGTCAACAATTATTACGAAGTCTATAGGTTGCAGACCGTCATGGATTATTATGAGAGCGATCTTGAAAATGTCAATGATACATTTGCGGCATTATACAAGGAATACAAGGAAGGCATTCTGCTTTTCACGCTGACGGATAAAAAGGTTTGGAGCAGAAGTGTGGAGGATACCACAGGCCTTAAAAAATTCTATGCCCAGAACGCTGATAAATATGTTTTCAAGGATCGCTATGAAGCCACCATTTTCAGGTGTGCCAACAAAAGCATAGCTGAAGCTGTGAAAAGAGATCTTGAATTGGGATTGACCATTGATTCCATCATGAGAAAAACCAACAGGAGCAATGCACTGAATGTTTCAAATCCAAAGACTGGTAAATTTGAACTCGGAAATGACATGTATGCCAATTTCCTGTTTGAGACCGGCAAGAGTGATATTAAATACCTCATCATTGAAGATCCAAAGGTAAAAGGTGGATATGTAGTCATACAGGTACACCAGTTTATTCCCGCCGGCAAAAAAACGCTGAACGAGGCCAGGGGATCCATTATGAGTGATTACCAGAATTACCTGGAGAAGGAATGGATTGACTCATTAATGCTGAAATATCCAATTCAGGTTAATACTGAAGCTTTTAACAGAATAAAAGCGAGGATGACCAATTTAAAATAAGAATCCTGATGCCCTTTCCCCAGTTCGCCATACTTCTCATATCTCTTGTCTTGTTTTCTTGCAAAAACGGTTCCGGGGATCAAAAGGAAGGTGCGTTGGCTGAATACAGCGGCAATTTCTTGTATAAGTCAGATATTCCCGAGGACATATGGAAAAAATTCAGCCAGGGAGATAGTTCCGGCCTGCTTAAATCCTTCATTGACAAATGGCTGGAAAACCAGGTCCTTGTGCACGCTGCAGAGGAAAAACTGACAGATGAGGAAAAGGACAAGGAAAAACTGATAGAGGATTACCGCAATTCACTTCTGATCTATGAATACCACCAGAAACTGGTGAAAGAAAAAATGGATACCGGAGTAACAGAACAGGAGATCACTGCGTTCTATGAAAATAACATCTCAACTTTTCAGTTGAGAAAGAATATCGTGAAGATAAGATACGTCAAGATACATAAGACCAAAGCGGATATCGGCAAATTGAAAAAACTCATGCAGACCCAGTCTCCCGTGAATGATTCACTCTTGAAGGCATATGCGGAGAAGGAAGCCGATAATTTTTATGTCGACAGCAACTGGCTTTACCTGGATGATATCACCAAGGAGATCCCACTTGATGAAAATTACAATCAGCAAAGGTTTTTGAGCAATAATAAATTTATCAGCATTGAGGAAAACGGCATGTTATACCTATTGTATATTATCGATTTCAGGATCAGGAATGCCACTTCGCCGATTGAATTCGAAAAAGACAAGATCAAGGATATTATTAAATACCGGCGCAAACTGGATTTCCTGAAGAATAATCAGAAGTCGCTTGTTGAAAAGGCTATACAAAAGGGGGAAATAAAGTATTATATTAAAAACAAATGAGAAGTATTAAAGCGTGTGTATTGATTGTTTTCCTGGGTGTATTGCCGGGATTGTATTCCCAAGTTCAGAAAAACCTGATTATAGATGAAGTGATAGCGGTTGTGGGCAATACCCATGTGCTGCGTTCGGAACTCGATATTCTTATTTCACAGCTGGATCCGGAGATCATCGTAACGGATGATATCAAGTGTGGTTTATTGCAAAAACTGTTAATTGATAAAATGCTTATTCACCAGGCTGAAATTGATAGTTTACCTATTTCAGATGATGAAGTGAACGACCGTATAGATAATAATATCCGTTTCTTTGAACGCCAGATGAACAGTCGTGCCAATGTAGAAAAATACCTTGGAATGAGTGTTGGGGAATATAAAAAGCAGATTTTCCCTAAGGTGAAGGCGCAGATGTTGAAAGATAAGATGGAACAGAAGATCCAGGGTGATATCAAGATCACGCCAAAGGAGGTACGCGACTTTTATAATAAAATCCCGGTAGACAGCCTGCCTTTTATTTCTTCTGAAGTGGAGGTGGCGCAAATTGTTATAAAACCCACTTATTCAATTGAAGCGAAGGAAATTGCCAAAGAACAGATCGACCTTTTAAAGGAAAGGATCATGAATGGCGAAAGTTTTGCCCGCCT
>JANWHK010000197.1 GCA_025450395.1 Bacteroidia bacterium | reverse complement strand
GGATCCGCCAACGATGATTTCTACTATTACACCTATAACAATAGCCGTGGTGAAGGAAACATCAACAACAAGTTAAGTTCAGGTTTTACCTATTTCAATGAATTTTCAAGAAAAAGGAAATTGTCATTCAACATCTATGGCAACAGGAACAAATACAACAGCATAGAAGCTTCAAGGAGCATCAACCCCATCAACGACAGCACCCAAAGGAGCAATACCGACTCCAGCGTAATGAACGGAGAGACATTGTCCGGTTATTTTGAAGTGGATTATTCAAAAGCCATCGACTCTACCGGCCGGTATGATTTTGGTTTCAGCACAGGATTGTCAAATAACAGCAGTACTACTAACGCCACTAACATCATCAGGCTGAATGACATGATACTGAACAAGGGTATTTCTTCAATACGCAATACAGCAGAAAACCAAAAAATAGGTTTAATAGGCAATTACAGAAGAACGCTCAGGAAGGATAATCGTTACATGTTTTCTATTCATGCAAGTTATAGAATGTCAGATAACAATAACAGTTCATACCAGTTTCTCGAAAACACGCAGGATACCTTTAACAACCTGAACGAACGGATCACCAAGAGCAATGAGCTGCTGCTGAAAGGCTATGGCACGATGCCCATATACAAAAAGCTGTCGTTTAACCTGTCTGCCGACAGGTGGTTGCAGAATAACGCATCAGAACAACTCAGCAGGAGCGCACAGAACAGGTATTCCAGCCAGTTTGAGCAAAGTTACGAGAACAGGATAGACACCTTGAGCATAGAACTGGACAACCGCATGGAACAGTATACGGTTAAACCTTTTTTGAGTCTCCGCAAAAAAAGCCTCTACACGGCATTAGGGGTTACTTTTATGAAACTGAACATCGCCAACAAGTTCAGGGACAGCAGCGAGGTGATATCCACCAATTATTCCAAGTCACTCCCCTATTTCCAGTTACAATATTACCCGGAAAAACTATACATCTATTTAACAGCATACAAATCGACCTCATTTCCAACAATTTCAGAATTGTTACCGATACTGAACATCGCGAACAATTATGAAAGAATGACCGGAAACAAGAACCTGAACCCACAGGACAACTACGCATTCAGGGCCTATATCAGCCTGCAAAAACTAAAGGGATTCAAGTGGTTCGCGATATCTACCAATGGCAGCATGTCCGATAATGCCAAAATATGGGTGAACAGGCAAAATGCAGACGGGATCATCATTAAAAGTCCCGAAAATGCAAAAGGGCAAAAAGAATTCAGTTCATGGCTGAGCTTCTCCAAAAAACTGACCAAAGTCCTGAACCTCAATTTATCTGTCAGCGGAACCTCAGACAGGAATCCCCTTATCATCAATGAAAAACACGCATTCGGCACCAACAATTCGATGTCATTTAGTCCGGGCCTTAATTTCACAAAGGCCGACAGCCTTGACCTCACACTCGGCATGAGTTACAATTATAACGATTACAGGAATTCCCTGAACGGAGAGTTGAATTTCAAACAGAACACCTATAGATATAACATCAATGTCAGGGCCTTATTCAAGACCGGTACCGAGATCAGTTCAGGTCTTGACATCAGCGACCAAAGGAATGTACCCTCCATTGGAAAGATCATTCCTATATGGAATGCCTATATACAACAACCACTTGACAAAAAAGGCACATACAACCTGAAACTGACGGCCTATGACATCCTGAAACGCAACACGAACATCACCAGAAATGCTTCTGATAATTTTATCTATATCAACCAAAGTAACCGCCTGCAGCAATATTTCATGCTGACACTGATATACAAGATCAAGAAAATGGGCAGCTCGGATGAAATGGAATATGTGTATTGAGGGGCTAGGATACAGGAGCTAGGATTTAGGGAGGGAGCCGGATGCAATGTACAATGTATTGGAACCGGTAATCGGTGATCAGTATTATTCTATGAATATTTTGTAATACGACTACAGATGGCCACATGAAACCCAAAACGGTTTCATTCGCCATGACCGATTCCATAAGATGGATTTTCCTTCTCTATTGAAAAAAATGTTTTGGAAACGGTCATCACGAGGCCTGTCCTCAGGCAGTGGTGATCTGCCAATCGGTTAACGGGAACAACATTAAGGACCGCGCTCCCATCATTCATAATTGCCCCACATCGTCCATCCACATCGTATGTCGTATGTCGTAAATCGTATATCTCCTTAACATTAAAGTGCAAACAATAATTTTTATTTAAAGGTGTATTAATATAAGCGTAATACTGCCGGTCCACTTTTGCACTATCAAATTAAATAAAAAACATGAATTTAAAATTAGTTAAATTAAGCTTTATTGCCGCTTTATCTGTGGGTACGATTTTTACGTCCTGTAAAAAAACAGTTGAACCTCCTAAAGTTGAGCCAACACCTGAAAAATACACCGTATTAACCGGTTCCTTAAGCACACAGACCCTTGATGCTTCAAAAAGATACCTCCTGCAAGGAACTGTTGTTGTAGACGATGGTGCTACATTGACCATCCCCGCAGGTTCCATGATATTCGGCGAGAAAAAATCAAAAGGTACACTTGTCATTAAAAAAGGTGGCAAGATCATCGCTGATGGTACTGAGTCAAAACCTATTATTTTCACCAGCAACCAGGATCCGGGTGAAAGAGAACAAGGTGACTGGGGTGGCATTATCCTTTTAGGTAAAGCCAACGTGAACATGAACAACCCTGCAATTGAAGGCATCTCACCATCTGTTAATTATGGTTCATTCCAAAGCACTGCAAACGACAATGACAACAGTGGCATATTGAGATATGTAAGGATAGAATATGGTGGCATTGCCCTGACGCCTAACAACGAAACCAATTCACTGACCATGGGTGCAGTAGGAAGCGGAACAACCATTGACTATGTCCAGGCTACCTACGGTGGTGACGACAACTTTGAGTGGTTTGGCGGAACTGTCAACTGTACACACCTTGTATCTTATGCTGCATGGGATGACGATTTTGACAATGATTTCGGGTTCAGCGGAAAAGTACAGTTTGCACTTGCAGTGCGTGACCCTTACAGTGCTGACCAATCTGGTTCCAATGGTTTTGAAGTTGACAACGATGCATCCGGAACTACAAATACTCCAAAAACAGCTTCTATTTTCTCTAACGTGACTATTTTAGGTCCTGTATATGATTCATTAAAAGCCACTATGAGCGGCAGTTATATGGCTGCCATGCACCTGAGAAGGAATTGTGAAATATCTATTTTCAACTCCGTAATTGCAGGCTTCCCGATCGGACTTAACCTGGATGGCACCCTGGCTAATTATACAGGCAGCATGGGTGTATTGGACAAAAATATCCTGGTATGCCCAGGTGTAAAAGGCAAGGCAAGCCGTCCATTCTTTAATGGCTCTTCAGCCAGTGCAACAGTTGCAGGCTATTGGATGGCTACCAAGTCAAACATGGTGTTCACTGAGGGCATGACACAGGTAGGTACTCCGGTGTATGCCATGGCATACCAGGATGCCGGTATTCCTGTATCACTGATGATGGGTTACAACACAACCGCTGGTGCTACCACAGGTAACTATCCTGCCAATCCTGACTTCGCTACCTTTACAGGTGCGACACAAAACGGTGCCGCCTTTACAGATGCAAAAGTATCTTCATGGTTTACGCCTACAACATTCAAGGGAGCCTTCGGTGGAACTGACTGGACTGACAACTGGAGTAACTTCAACCCACAATTGTTGCCATACTAATATTACAATACTAAAACTAAACAACCATTTTTCATAAGCACAATAAATTTGCCTCCGGAGACGGGGGCTTTTTTTTGTTACCCATATGTTGTCCCTGAACGGGACAAATATGTCCGCCATATGAGGATTAAGTATTGGTATTAAGTTTTATTTCACAAGCATGGATTTTTAATTATGTTTGCTACTCAATAAAAAATAAAACAACAGCATCATGAGCAATAGAAGAGACTTTCTGAAAAATGGCATTTTATTGGCGGGAGCGATAGGCATAGGCACGAGGGCCTTGCAGGCTGTACCGCCTTTACCTTCAGCAGCCGTTGATGATGAGGCCTACTGGAAACTTGTAAGGGCCCAATTCCCCTTGAGTCACTCCAGGATATTCCTGAACAACGGGACCGTAGGTCCTTCTCCTTATGTGGTGCTGCATGAAGTGCAACAGGACATGCTGGACATAGAAACAACAGGCAGGTACGGAGGTCACGAAGACACTGCCATCAAAGCCCTTTCCGAATTCCTGAATACAAAGGATACAGAGATAAGCCTGATGCGCAATGTAACGGAAGGTATCAATGTGGCTTGTTGGGGCATGCCCTTAAAGGCAGGTGATGAAGTAATCATGACAGGCCATGAACATGTAGGACATGCCACACCCTGGCTCAACAGGTCCAAGTTACACGGCATCGTGATAAGGGTGGTAACGCTCGGAAAAACTGCAGAGGAAACCCTGAATAATATCAGGAATACCATCAATAAAAAAACCAAGGCCATCAGTATACCCCATATCCCCTGTACGATCGGACAGGTATTGCCGGTAAAGGAAATCTGCAAAATGGCAAGGGAAAAAGGCATCTTCAGCATGATAGACGGAGCACATCCCCCCGGAATGTTGCAAGTGGATATCAAGGATATAGGTTGTGATTTCTACGCGGGCTGCTGCCACAAATGGATGCTGGGACCAAAAGGCACCGGGTTTTTATATGTATCCGAAAACATGCGCGATACCTTGCAGGTATATTATGGTGGCGGTGGTTTCGACAATGGCTGGGACATGCTCAGCAACCCACCTGTACTGAAAGGTTATATAAACAACGGGCACAGGTATTATTACGGAACCCAGAACGCCTCATTGTTCAAGGGTATCACAAAGGCCATTGAATTCCAAAACCAGATCGGCAGGAGTCGCATTGAAGACAGGGTCAGGCAACTGGCCAACTACCTGCAGGAAAACCTTATGAAACTCAGTCCGGATGTGGAGATGATCACTCCGACAGAAAGTATCTCCAAAGCCGCCCAGGTATCCTTTAAGATCAAGGGAAAGGATGTGACCAAGCTACAGGCCCAATGCCAGGAAAAACAGATCACGACGCGTTATGTCGCTGAAAACAATATCAATTGCCTCCGCATCTCTACACATATTTACAATTCATTCAAGGACATTGATGCCTTTTTGCTGGAAACGGACAAGTTCATTAAAGCTTAAATGAGATGAACAGGGATGCAGCCAATGAATTTATCAGGTCATGGGAAGATGGCCAGGCTGAATTCATGATACGGACCTCAGGCAGCACAGGCGAGCCCAAGACCATTGTCCTGCATAAAGAGTGGATGCAATGGAGTGCGGCCAGGACAGCTGCTTTTATCAAGCCGCAGGAAACGGACAAGATATTGTGTTGTTTACCGGTCAGCCGTGTTGGAGGGCTGATGATGCTGGCAAGGTCGCTTGAATGGCATATCCCTGTTGAAGTCATTGAACCTATAGCAAATCCGCTTATTGAGAAAAGTGATGCAAGTATTATTTCACTCACATCATTCCAACTGTACAATATCATACTCAACCCGGTGAGTTTATACAACCTTTTGCGCTTCAGGGAAGTATTGGTAGGCGGAGGAGAAATCAGCTACACACTGAACCAGGCCATACTGAACTTTAAAACAGGGACCATTTTCAGGCACAGTTACGGGATGACTGAAACCTATTCGCATATAGCGCTGAGGACCATGAACAGCATCAAAGCTACAGAGTGGTTTACCCCTTTTGCGGATGTTAACGTTACAAGGGATGAATCTCAATGCGCCGTCATACATACCCCTTTCCATCCGGAAGGATTGTCAACAAATGATGTGATCACCCTGCACAAGAACGGGTCCTTCAAGGTCATGGGAAGGAAGGATTTTATTATTAACAGTGGAGGTATCAAGTTACAGGCAGAAGTTATTGAACAAAAGATATATGAAGCTACAGGCACACATTCATATTTTATCATATCGTCAAAAAAAGACGACGCCCTTGGTCAGAAACTGGTATTGGTGTGTGAGAGCAAAAAAGAATTTGAGGAGATGAACCTTAGTTTCCTGCAGAGCCTTAGTCCCTACGCGATACCAAAGGAAATTATAGAATTGAATCCGCTGCCACTGAATGAGGGCGGAAAAACAGACCGGTTAAAAGTAAGGGAACTACTTAATATTAATTAATAAGTGACGGATTCCAGCAATTTGCCGTTTTCATCGTAGGTTTTCCAGGTACCTGCGCGTTTGCCGTTTTTATAATGCATTTCAGAACGCAGGGTGCCGTTGGCGTCCCATACTTTCCAGGTGCCGTGTTTCACATCATTTTTATAAAAAGCCACTGACTGGATATTGCCGGTCTCGGTATAGCTGACCCATTCACCATTCTTCTGCCCGTCGTTGAATGCACCGATCTCCTTGGTCTTGCCATTCATGTAATATACCGATATCTTGCCGTCCTTGACACCATCGGTAATTTCATAGATGCTTTCCACCTGGCCGTTCAGGTAAAGTAACTCAATGTTCCCGCTGAGCAGGTCTCCTGAAGCATCAATGTATTTTCCCTGGCTGTTTAAAGCAATGTCGCTGGTTTGGGCATTGATTGACAGGGTGGCTATTAAAGCAATGACGAAGATTAATGATTTTTTCATGGCAACTTAACAATTTCTTAACAAAGGTAAGAAAAGAAATCGTTAATATCCAAAATTATTTTTAGAAATATGCGGTTTTACACAGGATTTGCACAGATGTTCCTTCTTGAATCAGGAAAATTGTATGGGGGGTAACCTATCTAAACTCCAGAATCACTTTTGAAGAAATATCTTTTGTATTGATATTCAGTGATTTATAAGATATGCTATGAATGCTGACCAAATTGTATTGTCTTAAAATATTGGAAGGGATATAACATTCGCCCTTTATATTTGTATAATAGACATAATTGGTTCCGGGAATCTCAACCTTAGCGCCGGTGACCAATTCATTGTTGATATCGGTTACCCTGATGACCTGCACCCCATTCTGGTCAAATGCGAAGATTTGGTTACAGAACAAGAATAATATAATGATGAAGTATTTCAATGTGACAAAATAACGAAGAAATGGTTACCTGAAAAAGAACCCAATATTAAATGATTGTTAATTCTTCAAAAATATAAAAACACTCTATTCCATGTGACTGTAAGTGTGAACCTTAAAAACCGCCATTAAAAAGGCCTTAACATTCTAACCTAATATTCATCTGTAATTAAGGTAAACTTAATATTGCAAATGAATTTTTGCAGCATGAATTTTCTGCACAAATTATTCCTCATTATTGTATTCACCGGACTCATTAAAAATGTATCTTCACAATCCACTGGCAGCATCAAAGGCATCATCAAGGACACCTTAAAAAACGAATTCATACAGGGTGCCACCATCATTATCGATGGCAGCAACAAAAATACGGTCACTAACAGCAAAGGTGAGTTTATCCTCAGCAATTTAAGCGATGGCACATATTTAATCCGTATTTCATCCAGCGGACTTCAGACAAGAACTGAAACAATTACGATAAGCAATGGCCAGACTGTTGATTTGGGAATCATGGCCATGGAAGTGGAAGTTACAACATTCAAGAAATTCGGGACAGTAGCCAAAAAACCTAAAAACACGATCAGTGAAGGTATACAGGAAGTGCGAAAAGCGGAAGTGGTATCGAATGTAACAACGGCAGAGCAAATGGGAAAAAGCCAGGACAATGACGCCGCCAAGGCCGCTGCAAGGATACCCGGTGTAACCCTGATGGAAAGCAGGTTTATCATGTTAAGGGGTCTTAGCCAAAGATACAACAGCGTACAGATCAACAACATCAATGCGCCAAGTACAGAAGTTGACCGCAGGGCCTTTTCATTTGACCTGATCCCTTCAAATATGCTGGACAAGATTGCCATCTACAAATCCCCTTCATCCGATCTTGCAGGAGATTTTGCTGGCGGTGTCATCAAGCTTCAAACCAAAAACGAGGTTGAAAAGGATTTCTTCTCAGTCAATCTCGGTTTCGGATACAGGGTCAATACATCCTTGTCAAGCCATGACAACAACAGCGTTGGCTCTTCAACAGACCTCCTGGGCTTTGACAATGGTAACAGGGGACTTCCCTCCGGTTTCCCGCAATCACTTTCAGAAATGAATTCAAGCGAGTCTGTAGCCATCGGCAAATCACTTAAGAATAATTTTTCACTTCGTCCATTCAACACGCCTCTTGATTTTGGTTTTGGTTTTGGATTCGGCAAAAACATCAAGATAAAAAAAATGAACCTGTTCACAGTTAATAATTTCGGATATTCCACCAACTACCAGTATGCTGCGATGAACAGGTACCGTTACCAGAACGACCAGACAGATTACGTGAGGCAGATGTTCAATTACAGGGATGACAATTTCTCGACCGAGTCAAAATTCAGCATCCTGAGTAACTGGATCTTGAAAGTGAATAAGAACACGAGTTTCTCATTCAAGAATATCTTCAACCAGATAGGTGAAAATGAAACCACGGTGAGAACAGGTGTCAACCTGACTGAAAGGCCAACAGATGAATTCAGGAACTACGCTTACCACTACACATCAAGAAGCATTTATTTCGGCCAGTTTGAAGGTGCACATAAACTCAGGCGCAAAGGCGACAAGTTTGTTTACACACTAGGGTACAGTAACATATCAAGGAACGAACCCGATTACAGGAGATTCAGGACTTACAGAAGTGCAGGCAGCAGTGACTATACCATGATTGACCCTCCCAGTGCAAGTCTTTTTGATGCTGCAAGGTTCTATTCCAAACTCAATGAAAATACAATCGCCGGAAACCTCAACTTTGAAAAGCACTTTATCAACCGTATGGATTCCGCCAAAGACATCGTGCTCAGGATCGGTTCATATGCAGAAACCAAAAACAGGGATTTCAATGCCCGGTGGATCAGTTACAGCTATACCGGCGACCCCACAAGGAAGGACGATTTACTGAAACAGCCGGTGGACAGGATATTCAGTGAAGAAAACATCAATACGGCGGGCGGGTTCAAACCTGTGGAAGGCACCAACCCAAGCGATAAATACACCGCGAGCAACGACTTGCTTGCCGGTTACATCAATGCATCTATTCCTTTCAGCAATATCAACCTGAATATGGGTGTGCGGACTGAGTATTTCAAGCAGGTATTGGTGAGCGCCACACAGAACGGACCGGTCAATGTCAACCTGAAAAACCTCAATATACTTCCTTCATTGAACGCCGCTTATTATCTAAACAAGAAGAACCTGCTGAGGCTCGCTTACGGCAGAACCGTAAACAGACCGGAGTTCAGGGAACTGGCTCCTTTTGTATATTACGATTTTATGTATGATGTGAACATTGTGGGTAACCCTGACCTGAAATCTGCAACTATCGATAATATCGACTTCAGGTTCGAGAATTATCCGACCAAAAACGAAACCGTAAGTGTCGGCTTTTTTTACAAACGTTTTCTCAACCCGATAGAGAATTATGTACAACCGGTGGGATTAAGCCAACAGTTTTACCTGAAGAATGCAAAGAGCGCCACAAACATGGGAATGGAAATTGAGCTCAGAAAATCATTTGAAGAAAGTTCACAGAATCGTTTCATCAAAAAACTTTCACTGGTACTCAATGCTTCCTACATTATCAGCAAGGTCGACCTGGGCAAAGACAGTACATTAAGCCAGGCGAGGACCAGGCCTTTACAGGGACAATCGCCGTATATATTGAACATGGCAGTGCAATACAAGAACGACAGCGGGTTAACCATCAACGTGGCTTATAACATCTTCGGCAAACGCATCATCTATGTCGGAAATAATATTTTCCCTACCGTATATGAAATGCCTAGACATTCTCTTGACCTCACCATCACAAAAGAAATCAACAAGAAGTTCAACATTAAATTTGGCGTGAGTGACCTGTTGAATTACAAACACCAGTTATGGCAGGATACCAATAACGATGGAATGATCGATTATAAAAAAGAAAGGACAGATCACCAGTTACTTCAATACAGGAGGGGACAAATGATCAATTTGGGTATCACCTACAAGATCAGGTAATACGATCTTCGAACGCTTACTATTATTCCTTAGAAAACAGGGTAAAAATACTTCATTTATGATGATGATTGCCTGATACGACGCACAAAATATTCTATTCATATTGAAAATCAGCAGCTCTGTTTTCATTCATTATTTTTTCCACAGATAAAGCATAAAAGCAGGTATAAAAACCTAGGAATTTTGCCCTTCAGAAAAAAAAAATGTTTTTTTTGAAAAAAAAATTAAAAACATATCAATGGGTAATATATTTTTGCAGTGAAATCATTTCACAATTAATGGACAAAAAACGAAGGATAGTAGATTACAGCAATGTACCGGATGACATCTTGAATAAGTTGGGAGAACTGTATCCACATGGATACGAAAGTGATGTAATCAAATTTCCTAATTCCAAAGGTGAACTGGTTTCTGCGGTAAGGGTTGAAACGGATGACACCATTTTCCTGATCAAGGTCTCTTCCCAGCTCAAACAAATGTTCGATGACCTGGATATAGAAGAAATGGATTTCAGCAACGAAGAGAAAGATGAGGTCGTTTCTGATGATGACGATAACGATGACCAGTACAGCAAGGATAAACCCCTTGATGATTACGAGGATTAAAATTCTTTTAGAAGATCTTCCATCTTCATTCCACGGGATCCTTTTATCAGGATTGTACAGTTACTATAATTCTTTTCCCTGATCCAACTTATGGCATCTTCCTTATCCTTGAATTTTTTCATGGTTTCCGAAGCAGGTAGTTTTGTCTTGTAAAAAGCCAGGCCTACAAGTATCAATTCATGAATGTCAAGACCCTGGGCTATCCCGACAATATTCTGGTGTTCTGCCTCCTCATAATTTCCAAGTTCAAACATATCACCCAGTAAGGCCACCCTGTATCCTTCCATTCTTTCAAGGCTACTGAGTGCCATTTCAACACTGCTGGGGTTGGCATTGTATGCATCCAAGAGGATTGTATTTCCCTTTTCGGTATTTATCAGTTGTGAACGGTT
>JANWHK010000196.1 GCA_025450395.1 Bacteroidia bacterium | reverse complement strand
GGAAATTCGATGTTTTGCCTGACGGTCATGGAATCATATAGTGCACCGCTCTGGAACAGGAAACCGGTTTTCTGCCTGATTTCGCTTAATTCTTTCTTGTTCAGGGTATTCACATCCTTTCCGAGTATATTGATGGAACCCGCATCAGATTGCATCAGCCGCACCATACATTTGATGAGCACTGATTTTCCAGAACCGGACTTGCCAAGTACGACCAGGTTTTCACCATCGCGCAACTCAAGGTTGATGTTTTTCAAGACTTCCTGGGCTCCAAATGATTTTTTGAGTCCCTTGATTTCCACCACCACCTGCTGATTTCCAACTGCGGGTGTAGTGTTGCGGTTTATTTCCCTTTCTGTTTGTGTGTCTGTTGTACCCATCTTTTATATCATATCTGTTATTTGTACTGCGATCATGTCAACTATGATGACCAATAATGAAGAGAGTACCACGGCCGAATTGGCTGCAATCCCAACACTTTCGGTTCCTTTTCCGGCATTGTAGCCCTTGTAGCTTCCTACCAAACCGATGACTGCGCCGAAAAAGAAGGATTTAATAAATGCCGGAATAAAGTCTATAAATTCCACACGGCTGAATGCCTGCGATAAGAAAAGGACAATATTCACATCTCCCTTGATATTGATGCCCATCCAGCTGCCAATAATACCAAGGCCATCAGCATACAGTATAAGTATCGGTATCATGAAGATGGAAGCCAAAACCCTGGTGACAACTAAAAAATTCATTGGATTCGTGGACGAAACTTCCATCGCTTCAATCTGTTCGGTCACTTTCATCGAGCCCAGCTCAGCACCTATGCCTGACCCTATTTTTCCGGCACAGATCAAGGCGGTTACCATAGGCCCCATTTCCCTGATGATGGATATGGCCACCATGCCCGGCAACATGGCCACTGCTCCGAATTTTACCATGATAGGTCGTGATTGAATCGTGAGTACCAGGCCCATGATAATACCCGTGATGGAAATCAATGGCAGGGTCTTGTTGCCAATCTGGTAACATTGGCGAAGGAATTCCTTGAATTCAAATCCCTTTGAAAACATGGCCCTGAATGTAGAAGCCATAAAAAGGAAAAAATCAGATAATTCTATCAGGAATTTTTTAATTTTACTAACCTTTTCAATGGTCTTTTCGGTGACCTTGATAGATCGCTCGGTTGCGAAATTCTTGATTTTTTCTCCGGTGTGCATAGTTGTCTTGTTTTTTTTTACTTGAAGTATCTCCTGAGTGTCCATGCGGTTGATTCATGTTCCAGCAATAAACCGGTCAGGAAATCAGCCGTTCCTGCATCCTTGAATTTTTCGCTGCAATCGTCAATGTTCTTCCGCAATGCAACAACGACCGCCTCATGGTCAGCAAGTAATTCCTTTATCATGTCTTTTGTAGAAGGATATTTTCCGGGTGATTCCTTAATGGATGACAGTTTGGCAAACTCGCTCATGGTACCTATGGCAGGACTTCCAAGTTTGTTGATGCGCTCGGCAATTTCATCTATGGATACTTCCATCTGCGTGTATTGCGACTGGAATAATTTATGCATTTCCATAAAACTGTCTCCGGACACATTCCAGTGGAATTTCCGGGTTTTCACATAAAGTGTCATGGCATTTGCAAGTACGATTGAAAGTACATCTGTAATTTGTTCAAGTTTTTTTTCTGACAGGCCTATATTTGGTTTCATGTTATGGTTTGTTTGATTTTAAGATTTGTGTATTGTGTTATCCGTCTTTTCGTCATTTTCATTTGTATTGGTCGTTACGCTATTTTTAAAGAGTCCTATATCGCTTGAGCCGCCTGCATCAAGCATGGGTAATCTTATCTTTTTCCAGTTAAATGTTTTGGGAAGGTCGTCTCCCATTACAAAACCAATAGGTTCCAGGGTTTCAATATGGTCAAATACCACTTTTAAAATTGCGACAATGGGAATGGCAAGGAACATGCCCGCGATGCCGGCAATGGCTCCTCCGATAACAATAGCTACAATGGAGACAAAGGCATTGATCTTCACCTTAGAGCTTACAATCATTGGCACAAGTATATTGTTGTCGATAATCTGTACAATGATATTGACCGAGATAACCCCTATAACTATCGAAACGTCAGTAGAACTTGTAAGTGTGGCGAATATGCTTAACACTGCCGCAACCAGGATTCCAATGTATGGGATCAGGTTCAGTATGCCGGTGATGACACCCAGCAAAACCGCGTATTCTATTCCTACCACCATCAGGCCGATGCATGTGAGCGAAGATACGATCCCCATTTCTATCATCAGGCCCACCAGGAAACTCTGTACCGCTCCCTTTACCTGCAACATTACCAACTGTAGTTTCTGGTGATTTTTTTCATTGACCAGTTTGGCAAGAAATATAATGAAAAGATTCCTGTATAAGAGTATAAGGAAGGTATAGAAGGGTATGAGTACAAAATTAAACAGCATATCCGTAAAGGAGAGCAGGGTGCTTTCCATTAATGCCTTTCCATTTATGGATTCCTGTTTGGCCTCCTGTATGTATTTGTTTTGTTCGCTGTAACTGATATTAAAGGTTTGTTTCACCCACTTTTGAATATTGTGTGAATGAACAGAAAAATTTTGCTTGATCTTATCCCAGTCCTGCGCGATATCACCGACCTCCCAGGATACAAATGTAATGATGCCGATAACGATGGCAAGGCTCAGAATGACGGTCAGAACTACTGCGATAACATGCGGGAGCATGAATTTTTTGTTGAAGAGTACCACAACCGGCCTCAGGAGTACTGCAAAAAGAAAGGATAGCAATATGGGGATCAGTATATGCTGGCCGATGTATACGATGAATAATATTAAACAGAAACTTAATAAGACAAATGACAACCTTGCGTAAAACGGAAATTTTAATGTATCACTCATTTTTCAATTTTTCAGTGGTTTCATCTTCGTTTTTCTCCTGCTTGTCCTTTTTGGTAAAAATGCGGTCAATTAGTTTAGAGGCTGCATTTTTAATTGGATCGGGATGCTGTGATACAAAAGTGGCGACCCCGGCTTGCAGTATGGTCCCGGCAATGTTCATCAAGGGGTTGTGGGTTGAACCTAAAAGCACTTTTTTGGTCAGGAATCCGGTGGCAATTCCAATGACTGCATCCAATACATTTATTTTTACATCGGCTTCAGGTGCTGAAGGTTTCAGCATGTTCCGGATAAAGCCGGCAGGGGTCAATAGTTCCCCTGTCACATGAAGTTGCTCTTTTAAAGACACCAATGCCTTAGCCTGTTCTATCTCCATTAAACGGATATTTTCATTCAGTGCTTCAATGGCATTTTTGTGGTTCATGTCGTTTGTTTTAAGGACTTTTCAATGATGGTGTTACTAACCGGTGTTTTGATCCATTGATGACGAAAGATATACACCAGCAGTGTTATCAACGCGTAAAAACCTGAGACAATAAAAAAACCATAATAGGTCTTACCCAGAAGTTCACCTATGTATATTGCCAATCCTATATTGAAGATTAAAAAGGAAATGGAAACGCAGGTGATGACTGCCATATTTGAAATGATGGATGAAACGACATCTGCCAACTTGCCGAGTGCTTTGAGCTTGTATAACTCCACACTTGTTTTGGCGTATTGTTCCGTCTTTTCATATAGCGCTTCTAGAGAAGGTGATTTGTCTTCCATTTTTTTTATGTAGAGATAAGTTCCTTTAAACTTCAAAACCCCTCCAGGATCGGAGGGGTGAAGTCTGGTTTGAATGTTTTTAAAGATTTAAATGCCTGATAAACTTTCAGTTGTTTATGAACGGGTTGCCTGGTCGGCTTTTGCCTTGCCTGTTCTTACCAATTCTTCGGCATCTTCTTTTACAGTGTCAATCTGGTCTGTGATGGATTCAATAAACTCATTGAATTTATTCTTGAGTTCGTCCGCATAATCACTCCCTTTTTGGGCAATTTTCTTGCGGGTTGCAGATCCTTTGTCGGGGGCGAATAATATGCCCACCAATGCACCTGCGGCTACGCCTGCAAGTACGCCTAATAAAACTTTTCCTGAGTTCATGATTTTTGAATGTTTGTTAATTCTTGAATATTTAGTTATTAATAACCGCCCTTTATAACGGTTGTCAGCATCACTTTAAAATGGTGTTTTGAATTCAGGTAGTATGAATTGAAGGCTGGTAATACCTTTCCTTCTCCTGCATGAATCATAGTGGATATGCCATTGATCTTCAGAAAAAGATCACCTTCCAGAACCATGGCATATGTGTCAAACAGGGAGGACTCTATAACTGTATCCTCGCTGGATTTGAAGGTTACCATGTCTACCACGTTATTTGATTTTTTAATAACGGTCGTCGACACTTTAGAGTCGGGGAGACATTCAATCAATTCAATGATGATGTGAGACTGTTTTTTCTCATTTCTTGTTGTGTTAGCTGTGTTCATGATTGTGTATATTTATATTGTTTTTAATTACTATTGATTATGTATTTATTTTCTTATGAATTAGAATGCAATGCCTGCGGTAAGTTGTAGCCAGTGGTTTTTATACCTTGGGTTGCTTGAGGTTCCGTCCCCGTGGTTTGCGGTGATATCCCATCCGGCCCTGGCTGAAAGTACCAAGGAATTGATATGTATATCGCCTCCAAAGACAACACCCAGGATGTTCTTGCGGTAATTGTAATTCCTTATCTCTTCTTCCTGCACCGCGGTAATAGTATTATCACTGCCTTCCTTGAATTCGTCCCTGGTTTTCATAAGATAGGAAAACTGCGGACCAATCACGAATGAAAATACACCGGCCGGTTTTATCTGGAGTTGTAATGGAATATCCAGGTAGGTTGTTGTCCTGGTAAAATTATAGCGACCGCCAAAATACATTCCTGTGGCGTCAAAGCCCTTCTGTGATACCAGTATCTCCGGTTGGAAACCAATAAGTTTATCGAAAGGTATGGACATAAATCCACCGAATACAAAACCCAATTTACTATTGGCGACAAAGTCTTCACCTGCTTCATCATAGACGTTGGAATGATTGAGTCCTGCCTTGAAACCTATACGGAAATCCTCGCGGTTGTCCTGCAGTTGTGAAAAACATGGTTGTGATATCCATAAGGTGCACAACAAAAAAATCATGCCCAGGAAGCTTGCAGGTATTGATTTGTATATGGAATCAGATTTCATAGTTACAAAGGTGGTTCAAACCCTTTTGGGAATTATTACAGAACTTTCTTATAATGTTGTAATATTCACACATTTCAAGGATGG
>JANWHK010000195.1 GCA_025450395.1 Bacteroidia bacterium | reverse complement strand
GCCACCTTCAACGCGAGGCTGTTCGAGAAACAAAGTACCTTCAGGGCTGAACTTGACATCAGGGGTGTAAGAGGCGAAGAAGCTATCAAGCAATTGGATGACTGGTTGTATGATGCACACCTTTTAGGCATGTTCACCTTAAAGATCATACATGGAAGAGGTCACGGCATTTTGCGCAAATTGATCATCGAACATTTGAAAACCCTTCCTTTTGTCGAAGGTCATGAACATGAAACGGAACAATTGGGTGGAGATGGTGTGACAGTGGTCAAGATCCGCTAATATTTCCATTATATGACCGTCGTCATATAAACACGAAATCCATCCTATTTTTATTCAAATAAAATAAATTTAAATTATTTAAACACTAAATAATATAAAATTGTTCTATAATTTTTCATTTTGAGAATTTTCACATCAATATGAGAGTAAAAAATGAGAAAATACACCATAAATGGCTGATTTACAATAGATATTTTAACGGCCGGGCATTTGTAATATATAATGTGTAAGCAATTACAAAAAGTTCTTAAAAATATCAGAATAAACGTGTTTCACAAATGCATAAAAAACCAGGCGGCCTCCAGTTCCTGTCCAACGATTGGAACAGAGGTTTGTCCCCGGTTTGAATACATACAACACATTATTCTATTACCCATTTGACAAAGTGTTAGTTTCACAAATACAAAAAAGCCAAAATGATTCCCCGTTCCCGTCCAAAGATGGAATGGGGGTCGTTTCTGGTCCGCTTAATTACACAAATACATAAGCTTCTTTCGTGTAGATACACAAAATATAACAAGCCTCTGTCCTTTATTGGATGGGGGCTTGTTTATTTATATGCGTTAACCTATACAAAAAAAGAGGCTGACCTGGCAGGTCAACCTCTCTCGACGAAACACATTACGTCTCTACCCGCAACGCATTAAGTCTCTACTGAAAAACACAAATAATTTATTATGGCTGTGTAACTGTGTTCATCTGAAGTGTTACAGCAGTTTGTGCCAATAACCTTCCATTAACGGATGCACCTGTTTGCAAATTAATACCTGTCTGTCCCAAAATGTTTCCTTCAAAATGACTGGTTGTTCCCAAAGTAACAGCACCGGCTACCTGCCAGAAAATATTTTTTGCCTGTACACCACCGCTCAAGGTAATATTTACCGCAGAGCTCATGATAAGCGTACCAGCAACCTGGAATATAAATACATCATCAGCACCACCGGAAATCTCAATATCAGTAGGGATAACCAATGCACTAGTCCATTTATACAGACCTGGTGTAAGCGTTTTGCCTCCGATGTCACCTGCTCCTAAATTCAGGAAATCAGGATCGACACGTCCGGCAGCGTCAGTGAATGCAGTTTGCATATCACCTATGGCTGAAGTCAACATGGTTGCGCTGGTAATCCTGCAGGCAGGACCGGCAGCATCTACAGTGTATACAGAACCTGTTACTTCTGCACAACTCAGCAGAAGAGCTGCACCTGTGATAGGGCTTGTTCCGACATCACCTGTTACAGTGGATTTATAGACATCAGTAATCCCCGTTTTTGAAAGGATTACAAAGTTGCCTGCAACTCCGAGATCTACCCCTGTCAGTCCCGTCTGAACTGCCGTCGAAGAAGACCTTCCGTTAGATAAGTCATTGTTTTGGAATTTGGCATCCTGCTCTTTTCTGCAGCTGCTCATTGATACAACGAACAGCATTGCTGACATTGTAAGTACATTTGTTAGTTTCATCTTATATTTATTTTTTTGTGATACTATTACCACGGAGCAAAGGTGAACTAATCCATACCTGTAATTGTTGCAAAATTCTAGAATAACTTGTGTAATTCACACGTTGCAAAATTCTAGAATAACTTGTGTAATTCACACATTGCAATTTGCTTGTTTTCCATAAAAGAAAAACCCTAAAACCTGTTGCCAGGATTGAGGGCTTTTACATTTAGTGACTTACGTGAAAGGTTCAAAAAAATCAAGTCAAAACGACTTGACATGCAACAGCGGATCATGTCCGATCCATATACCAATTCAATTCCTTTTGCATGACCTGGTAATGTAAACTTTCCGTAATTATTTTTTTAAGACGTATAAACGAGGTCTCACTTTTTACTACATAATCCAAAGCCCCATGGTGTATACAGTTTACCGCCGCTTCAATTTTATCCTGGGAGGATAATATCACGACCGGAATATCCTGGTTGAACGCTTTTATTTTATCCAATGTTTCCATCCCATTCATCGCGTTTTTATCAATGCCATCCAAGTGATAGTCCAATATAACTACATCAGGGTTGTGAGATAAATTCTCAACACAAAGCTCACCTGTGGCAAACGTTTCAATGGTAAAATCAGCATGACGGAGGAATTCAATTTCCATGGATTTTAAAAACACAGCATCATCATCTGCAAGGAACAGTTTTATTTTATTTTCTTTTTTCATTGGTTGTTGCTTTTTATTAAAATCGAGGTGAAAAAGGTATTCCGTTTTGCAGAAACAGAATGCATTGCGTCTCTACCCGCAATGCATTCCATCTTTACAAAATAATTATTATGGTTTTGTAACGGTATTCTTTTGAAGAGTTACCGCAGTTTGTGCCAACAGTCTTCCGTTGATGGTTCCACCTGTCTGCAGGTTAATACCTGTCTTGCCCAAAATGATTCCTTCAAAATGACTGGTTGTTCCCAAGGTGACAGCACCGGCTACCTGCCAGAAAATATTCTTTGCCTGTGCACCTCCGCTCAAGGTGATTCTTACTGCAGAACTCATTGTAAGGGTTCCTGCAACCTGGAAAATAAAGATATCGTTAGGGCCGCCTGAAATGGTAATATTAGTTGGAATGATCAGCGCGGTGGTCCATTTATACAGTCCGGGAGTAAGCGTTTTGCCTCCGATGTTTCCAGCACCTAAATTAAGGAAATTGGGATTAGACCTTCCTGCAGCATCAGTATATGCAGTTTGCATGTCACCTACTGCCGTGGTTAACCTGCTGGCATTGGTCACCCTGCATGGAAGCGGACCGGCTGCATTCACTGAGTATATTGTTCCGGACACTTCAGCACATGTTACGCCAATTGCTGCGCCTGTGATCGGGCTTGATCCGACATCACCGGTAATAACTGATTTGTAGACATTCGTAATTCCTGATTTTGACAGGATAACAAATTCGCCAGCAACACCAAGATTAACCCTGGACAATCCTCCGGTTTTCGTCTTTGAGGCATTTGAATTTGTTCCCAACATGCCTTTAGAATCCTGGAATTCCTTAAACTGGTCTTTTTTGCAAGCGCCCATTAATGCAACGAATGATATCGCTGTTACGGTAAGTACATTTATTAGTTTCATCTTTTTTATATATTTTTTGTGACAACATTATCACAGTGCAAAGATGAACCCTTTAGTTATGGCAAGTATTGCAAAATTCTTAAATATGTTGCATAATTCATTCATATCAAACTTCAGTTTTCTTTAAAACAAAAACCCCCTACCCTGTTACCAGGATAGGGGATCTTTTTACACAATTACACTACACTATTACTTCTCTTACACTTGTTATTACTGTGAAATCAGTTTACCTGATTGTATGGTTTTATCATTGCTGATAACCTGGTATGAATAAATCCCGGAAGGTAGATCACCTGTTTCAAGGGTGGTCAATTGATTTGTGATGATTGCTTGCATCACCAATTCTCCCATGACATTATATATCCGTATTTCATCCGCCTGAAGTGAATTCATTTGTGATGCATCATTTAAAATGATGTTTATGGACGTTGTAAAAGGATTCGGGTATATGGAAACCGCTGCATCTGTATTCCCATTCAAGGAATTAATGCCTGAGGAAGGACATACACATACGAAAAGGGTTACGTCATTGGATGTCAAGACCGGTGAACATGTTCCGGTGATTACAACATTATAGTTGTAGGCAGTATCGGATTTTGTCACTGGATTGATGGTCAGTGTCGCAGTAGTTGCGCCTGAAATATTACCTCCGTCGACCAGGTTGACTGTTCCTTTTCTCCATTGGTAGCTAAGACCTGTTCCTGTAGCAACAACTGAAATACTTATTGTACCTTTATTAGTCGCCATTTGAGTTATAGGCTGGGTGACAATGCGGGGGGCAATGCTTAAAGTCAGGGAAACATTTGCCGAAGTGGCAATTGGCAAACATGTGCCGCTAACCACTACATGATAGTCGGATGCAACATCGGAAAGAGTTACAGAACCAATCGTCAGCGTTGCTGAAGTTGCGCCTGAAATATTGCCTCCATCAGCTAAGTCGGCTGTTCCTTTTTTCCATTGGTAGGTAAGGGCAGTTCCTGTAGCAATAACTGAAAAACTCGCTGAGTTTCCTCCACATACTGCCTGATTAACTGGTCCTGCAGTAATCTTTGGAGCCGTGTTAACTGTTAAAGAAACATTGATTGAGGTAACAGCAGGTGAAAAAGTTCCGTTGATCACCACGTTATAGTCGGATGCCACGTCGGAGACAGTCGCTGGATTAATTGTAAGTGTGGCAGAAGTCGCGCCGGAAATATTTCCTCCGTTGGATAAGTTGGCAGTTCCTTTTCTCCACTGGTAGGAAAGGCCTGCACCTGTTGCAGTGACTGAAAAATTCACTGAGTTTCCACTGCATGTTACCTGATCGGCAGGTTGCGTGATAATAGCCGGTGGAATATTAAGGTTAATGTCTAAAGAAACATTTACGGATGTATCATTTGGCAAACATGTTCCGGAAATCACTACATTATAGTCGGTTGCAATATCAGCGATAGTCACAGAACCTATTGTCAGTGTAGCTGTTGTCGCGCCTGAAATGTTTCCGCCATTGCTTACGTTTGTAGTTCCCTTTCTCCATTGATAGGTAAGTCCTGATCCTGTTGCAGTCACAGAAAAAATTGCTGAAACTCCAGCAAACACTAATTGATCGACAGGCTCTGTGGTAATGCTTGGAGCCGTGTTAACTGTTAAAGACACGTTTGTGGAAGTGGCCACCGGGGAATATGTTCCGGAAATCACAACGTTATAGTCCGATGCAACATCAGAGACAGTAACAGAACCAAACTTAAGTGTGGCTGAAGTTGCGCCTGAAATATTGCCTCCGTCATTTATGTCTGTTGTTCCTTTTCTCCACTGATAGGTAAGGCCTACTCCTGTTGCAACAACTGAAAAACTCGCTGCAGTTCCGTCACATACAGCCTGATTGGCAGGTTCTGTACTGATATTGGGAGCGTTGTTGATTGTTAAAGATACATTTGATGAAGTAACACCCGGGGAACATGTTCCGCTGATGACAACATTATAATTATATGCAGTATCGGATATATCCACTGGGTTCAACGTAAGGGTAGCAGAAGTCGCACCGGAAACATTTCCAGTGTTGGACAGGTCTGTTGTTCCTTTTCTCCACTGATAGGTAAGGGCTGTGCCTGTAGCGGTCACAGAAAAACTTGCAGAAGCTCCGTCAGATGTTATTTGATTGACAGGTGCGGCGGTAATTTTTGGAGCACAATTAGAGTTGGATGAACAAGCGGAAGGTAATTCAGCAGTAACTGTAGAGATTTTTATTGCTCCGGCAGTTGTAAGCCCTCTTCCGTAAAGTGCAGATCCCGTGTTGAGGCTGATGGCTCCATTTCCGATTACATTACCCCTGAAAACAGCACTGTCTCCTAAAGTGAATGCGCCATTTACCTGCCAATATACATTGCACAAGGAGGCTGAATTTATCAGGACAACCTGTGCGTGTGAGCTTGTAGCTAAAGCGCCGTTTATCTTAATAATAAATAAGGCATTGGGGTCACCTTTTGCGTCAAGGAAAAGTGTATCATTGATGGTAGTGGCGGCGCCTATGCAATAAACATCAGGGGTCAATACCTGGCTGTTTCCCATTGTAACACCAATAACTTTACCACAGGTAACACCACTTAAATCGCTGTAAGCAGTGCCAATATCTGCCGCTGCCTGTGCAGATAGCGTATTAGCCACATTGGAATTTCCAACTAATGTTCCTGGAGGAAAACCGGTAAACGCACCATTGTCAGTGCCTACATCACCGGTTACATAAGAAGCACCGGTATTGGTAAATGACCCACCTGCCGTGAATAATACAAAAGTGGAAGTTTTTCCCAAGCCGGGAGCCTGGGCGAAATTTGTTGTCGGGAAAGATAATAGCAAAACGGCTATCAGAATAAGTAATAATTTATTTTTCATTTTATGTTGATTTAGATTGTGAGTACATTTTCACGGCACAAAATTGCACTTAATAAAAAAGGTAAGTATTGCAAAATTCTGAAATATGTTATGTAATTCACACATTAAAATTTACTGACAATCTGATGATTTTATGGAACAACTTAACCTAGCGACCTCATGAGAAAGCCAGTAACTTAACGAACGTGATGAATAAAGGTAATAAAGGAAACGGGAGACAATTCAGAAAACCGGAATCAGGGACAATAAATTATATCCGATCCATACACCAGTTTAATTCCTTTTGCAGGATTTTGCAAACGCGAACTTGCATTGATAATCTTTTTCAGGCGTATAAATGCGGTTTCACTTTTCACTACATAATCAATGGCACCATGGTGTAAACAATTCACAGCCGCTTCAATTTTATTCTGGGAAGACAATATCACAACCTGGATGTCCTGGTTGAATTTCTTTATTTTATCCAATGTTTCTAATCCATTCATCGCATTTTTATCTATGCCGTCAAGATGATAGTCTAAAATAACAACGTCCGGGTTCTGTGATAAATTCTCAATGCATAGTTCGCCGGTAGCAAACGTTTCAATGGTAAAATCAGCATTCTGGAGGAATTCAATTTCCATTGATTTTAAAAACATGGCATCATCATCTGCCAGGAATAGTTTAATTTTATTTTCGTTTTGCATAGCACAGAATTTGAATAGATTTTCAAGAAGGCAAAGTTGCACATCTTTAAACAAACTACTGTTGCATAATTATGAAATAAGTTGCGTAATTCACACAATTACATTCTTTCCATATACCACTTTAATTCTTTTTGCATGATCTGGTAACGCAAACTTGCCGCGACGATCTTTTTCAGGCGTAAAAATGCAGTTTCGCTTTTCACTACATAATCCAAAGCCCCATGGTGCATGCAGTTGACCGCCACTTCAATCTTATCCTGGGAGGACAGCATCACTACCGGAATATCCGGGTTGAAAGCCTTTATCTTATCCAGTGTTTCCAATCCATTCATCGCGTTTTCATCAATGCCATCCAGGTGATAGTCTAAAATGACTACATCAGGGTTATGTGATAAATTTTGAATGCAAAGTTCGCCTGTGGCAAACGTTTCAATGGTAAAGTCGGCATTCTGGAGAAATTCTATTTCCAATGCTTTTAAAAACACAGCATCATCATCTGCAAGGAAAATCTTGATTTTATTGTCTTTTTTCATTTTTCAGTGTTCTTAATTGTATTAAATTCTTCCTCCAATTCTTCACAGGCCTGCAAACAAACGTTTTCAAGTTGTGATACCAAGGCGGGTATTTCATGTATATTTTGCTGTGTACCAGCATATTCCTGAACCTTTTTTGCCATGTTCTCAAATTCCTTACCTATACCCATGATTGAAAATGAGGAAATCATTTTATGGACCGCCGCGTATAAGGAATTCCAATCCTTATCCTCTGAGCTTTCTTTCATCACGCGAATTAAAGGTGGCATTTGGACCAGGTAAAGTGAAATCATCTCCATCATCAGTTTTGAATCAGATTTTGTAATGTTGGTTAAATACTCCAGGTTAATGCATTTTGCTTTTTTACTATTTGCATTTCCTTTATCCCTGTCATATTCCTCCAGCATTGGCTTATTCACCAAACCGAGTATTTTGCGGTACAATACCCTTTCGTCGACAGGTTTTGCAATGTAATCATTCATGCCGACAGATTTGCATTTTGCCAAATCGACGGTGGTGACATCTGCAGTTAAAGCGACAATCGGGATTTTAGAATTCATTTTGTCGCGAATGTACTCTGTAGCTTCAAACCCATTCATTACGGGCATCTGCAGGTCCATCAAAACGATATCATAGAAGTTATTTTCAAGTTTTTCGACGGCTATTTTTCCGTTACCGGCTATATCACATTCAAATCCGAAATCCTCCAACAGTGTCTTCATTAGCAATTGATTGAGTGCCATATCTTCAACAACCAATATTTTAATGTTCTTAATTTCACCATCCAATTCTACCAGTCCCATATCCAATTCAATTTTTGCATTTGTTTTTTGGAAAGTCAAAACAAAACTAAAAGTTGAGCCTTCATCTATTTTGCTTTTTACAGTGATCTTTCCACCCTGTGGCTCCACCAATTGTTTAACAATGGCAAGTCCCAGCCCTGTGCCACCATATAGCCTTGAAGTATTGCTGGTGGCCTGCTGGAAGTTTTCAAAAATATTCTTTAATTTATTTTTATCTATACCGATTCCGGTATCCTTTACTGCAAATTCAATGGTTGCCATATCTTCATTTTCATTCAGCAAATGAACGCTTACCGTAATTTTCCCCTTAGCCGTAAACTTTACCGCATTACTCACAAGATTCAGGATTATCTGGTGCAAGCGCACTGGATCCCCAACCAACACCTCAGGTATATTGTCGTCATATTCTTTTACCAATTCCAGGTTCTTTTCCTGGATTTTTGTTTCAAACAAATGAAGCATTGCCGAAATAGACGCTGTCATTTTGAAAGGTATCTGTTCAAACTTCATTTTGCCGGCATCTACTTTTGCAAGGTCAAGAATGTCGTTGATTAATACTATCAGTGCATCCCCGCTTATTTTGATGGCGGTTAAATACTCCATTTGCTTGGCTGTCAGTTCAGTTCTCAGCACCACTTTCGTAAATCCGATGATGGCGTTCATCGGTGTGCGAATCTCATGACTCATATTTGACAGAAACAGTTGTTTTGCTTTCACCGCATCTTCCGCTATACGTGTGGCTTTTTCGGCCTTGTCTTTTGCTTCATCGGCAATACTTGTTGCCAGTTCAGCAGACACTATGGCCTCTATCAATTCCTTTTCAATCCGCTTTTGCTCGGTAATATCCCTGGCCACTACAACTGCCCCAAGCACATTTCCCTGTTCATCTTTATATATGGAACCGTTAAATAACACATCTGTAAGCTTGTGATCCCTTAAGGTTAACGGATAATCCGCCACAAAACCCTTGGCAAAAACCTGTTGATAGCCTTCCCGCGCTTTTTCAGGTTCCGTAAAATAATCAAAAAAATCTGTGCCAATCAATTTTTCGCCTGATATCCCGGTGATATTCACCGAGGCATTGTTCATATCCGTAATTTTTCCGGCTGGACTGATTGTAAACAATGGATCCAGGCTGGCCTCAATAAGACTTCTTGCATATTGAGATGCTAATTTAGTCTTTTCCTTCTCCTTGTTTTGAAAGTCAAGTTCTATGTCGGCAATCACCAGTTCTGCTGCACGCTTTTCCTTTTCTCCGGTTTGAAATACAAGTTCCTTATTGGCAATGAATAACTCAGCTGCGCGTTTTTCCTTCTCATCATTTTGAAAAGCAAGTTCTTCGTTGGCTATCACTAACTCTGCTGCACGTTTTTCCTTCACCTGGTATTGAAAAGCAAGTTCTTTATTGGTAATACCTAATTCTGCCGCACGTTTTTCCTTCTCATCGTTTTGAAAAGCAAGTTCTTCGTTGGCAATCACCAACTCTGCCGCCCGTTTTTCCTTCTCATCATTTTGAAATGCAAGCTCTTTGTTGGCTATACCTAACTCTCCTGCCCTTTTTTCCTTCTCATCGTTTTGAAAGGCAAGTTCCTTATTGGCAATTCCTAACTCTGCAGCACGTTTCTCCTTCTCATCGTTTTGAAAAGCAAGTTCCTTGTTGGCTATGCCTAACTCTGCAGCACGTTTTTCCTTCTCGTCATTCTGAAAGGCAAGTTCCTTATTGGCAATACCCAACTCTCCTGCCCGCTTTTCCTTCTCGTCATTTTGAAAGGCCAGTTCCTTATTGGCAATGCCTAACTCTGCCGCACGCTTTTCTTTCTCATCGTTTTGAAAAGCCAGCTCTTTGTTGGCAACGCCTAACTCTCCTGCACGCTTTTCCTTCTCATCGTTTTGAAAGGCAAGCTCTTTATTGGCAATGCCTAATTCGGCAGCACGCTTTTCCTTCTCATCGTTCTGGAAGGCAAGTTCTTTATTTGCTATGCCTAATTCGGCAGCACGCTTTTCCTTCTCATCGTTCTGGAAGGCGAGTTCTTCGTTCGCTATGCCTAACTCTGCCGCGCGTTTTTCCTTTTCGTCATTTTGAAATGCTAATTCCTTATTGGCAATACGCAATTCTTCTGCACGTTTTTCCTTCTCGTCATTTTGAAACGCAAGTTCCTTGTTGGCAATACTTAACTCTCCTGCGCGCTTTTCCTTCTCATCGTTTTGAAAAGCAAGCTCCTTATTGGCAATACCTAACTCCGCTGCACGCTTTTCCTTCTCATCGTTTTGAAAGGCAAGCTCTTTATTGGCGATGCCTAATTCGGCAGCACGCTTTTCCTTCTCATCGTTCTGAAAGGCTAGCTCTTTGTTGGCAATTCGCAATTCTGTCGCCCATTTTTGCTCTGCAATGTCTCTTGCGACTACAACAGCCCCAAGCACATTTCCTTTATCATCTTTATACACCGATCCGTTAAATAATACGTCGGTCAGCTTGCCATTCTTATGGCGAAATGTCAATGGAGAATCGGCTATAGATCCTTTTGCGAAGACTTCCTGATAGACTTCCCTTGCCTTTTGTGGTTCAGTGAAATAATCAAAAAAATCAGTCCCGATCAATTTATTACGCTCTATGCCGGTTATGTTCACCTTTGCAGCATTCATATCCGTAATTTTACCTTCAGTGCTGATGGTCACCAGCGGATCAAGGCTGGCTTCAATCAAACTTCTGGCGTATTCTGACTCCTGTTTTCTTATTTCTTCCATTTAATAATGTTCATTAATTTATGACAGGTTCATTTGAATTCCCTATTTCTTCAATCGGGCTTCGCCGTTTGTCCTTTAATCGTTTAAAGTGTGAAGGTGAGAGTCCGGTAACTTTCTTAAATTGATTGGATAAATGGGCAAGACTGCTGTAATTCAACTTCTCTCCAATCTCAGTGATGGTCAGTTCCCCATAAATCATCAATTCTTTTACCCTTTCTATTTTATGGACAATAATGAACTGTTCTATCGTAGTTCCCTGTACTTCTGAAAACAGGTTTGCAAGGTAGGTATAATCGTAGTTTAATTTTTCGCTCAGAAAATTGGAGAATTTTACCTTGATCGTTTCACTGGGATAATGCACCATTTCAATCACGGCATTCTTGATTTTTTCAATCAATATAGCCCTTTTGTCATCCATTAATTCGAGGCCGGAGCTCAACAAACCGCTTTTCAGTTCCTCACGCTGCTCCATGGAAAGATCCTCCATCACCTCTACCTCACCTAAATCAACAACGATAAAATGTAGTCCAAGTTTTTTTAATTCTTCTTTCACCGACATCTTGCATCGGTTACTTACCATGTACTTAATATATAATTTCAATTATCCTGTTTTCAAACAGAGGTGGACAAATGTAACCCTTTGAAAATGCAAGATGTTATACAATTACAGTTAAGGGTTATAGCATTACACTATTTTGAATTACGAGTTACGAATTACGAGTTACGAATTATGAGTGATGAATTATGAGTTATGAGTTAATGGGGACAAGGGTATAGGGTATAGCGGGGAAAGGTTATTGCTTGATGGTTCTTAATTGCTTATTATTCATTATCAATTATCCATTATCAATTATCAATTCCTTAATTGATCAATTGCCCGGTCAAACTCAGCAATTGTGTTTCTGCCAGCCTGGCGATATACTGGTTGCTGATGAACCTGAAATAGGTTTCTTCATAACTTCTCTGGGCTTCCTTTAATTCAATAATGGTATTTTGTCCGGCAGAAAATCTTTGTTGCATCAGGTCAATATAACTTTTTGCAGTGGTGATGGCCAATGAGTCGGATTGCAGTTGTGCATGTGCCGTTATATAATTCTGCCACGACTGTGCATATAAGCCCTGCAGGGCTTGAAGTGTTTGCTGATGCCTCCATTCACTGCTTTGCACATTCAGTTTGGCGTTGTCATAATTCCTCCTGTTGACTCCACCGGTAAACAAAGGCACTGAAAGACTGATACCTGCCTGTGGGCCCATTCCCTGGTTATACAGTGAAAAGCCCGCCTGGCTTTGGGATATATTATAAACATAGGCAGCAGACAACCTGACCAGGGGCATCCTGGCCGCTGAAATTTCCCGCTGTGTCTGTAAGGCAATATCTACCTGGTTTTGCGCCAGCAGAAGTTCGGGATTGCTTTTCAACATGGAATCCAGTTCTGATTTTACGAGCACCTTGTCTCCAAGTAAAAACTCCTCCACCAGGTATACGCTGTCCGCCTTGATGTTTAACAACATATTCAAATCCGTATACGCATTTTTTATGAGTCCTTCCTGGGATAATAAGTTCTGCTTCCTTGTTTCCAGGTCGAGCTGTGCGAGATATAAATCCGTGTTATTGGCAAGACCTGCAAGTTGCCTCGACCTGACAATATCCAGGCGTTGAGCGCTCAGTTCGTTCAATTGTTTTAAAAGTTGCAGGTACTTTTGTTGCCTGATGACATTGCTGTAACTGATGATGACCTGGCTGACTGTAGTTTGTATGCTGGATTTCAAGGCATTATTTGCCGCTATATCCTGGAATTCGAGTTTATCTTTTGTAGCTTGAATACGGTTCCCGTTATACAAGGTATATGTAGCAAGTATATTCGCGTTCGCTGACTGGCTGAATACATTATTCCTTTCTATGGTTGTCCCGTTGGCGAACTTCTGGTTGATATTTGTAAGGGCAGGATTATCACTCGCATTCAGGGAAATATCCGGCAACATGCCGGCATTGCCAGCGGAGTTGTTATTGTGCGCTATCTGCGCGTCGTTCCTTGCAATCTGCAGGTCAAGATTATTGCTCAAAGCCGTTTGTATGGCCTGGTTCAGGGTCATGGTATTCTGCGCAAATGCATGCAGGCAGAACAGGTAAAACAATATCAACAAAGAAGCTTTATTTGTTTTCATCTTTTTCATTTTTTTGAGGCAGTGAAGCCTTTAATTCATGGTTCAAATATTTTTTGTCCGCTGAAAAATACGAATATACTGCAGGAATGACAAACAGGGTAAGCATAAGTGAAAACACAATACCGCCGACAACCACCACACCGAGTGATATCCTGCTGGTAGAGGCCGAACCAAGTGACAGTGCTATTGGGAGGGCTCCCAATGCTGTCGCGAGGCTTGTCATCAATATGGGCCTCATCCTTTGAGTTGCCGCATCCAGTATGGCCTGCAATTTCGGAATGCCCTGCTCTCTTTTCTTGTTTGCAAATTCGACTATCAATATCCCGTTCTTTGTCACGAGTCCTATCAGCATGATCATGCCAATCTGTGAAAAGATATTGATGGTTTGCCCTGTCAGCCAAAGGGAAATCAAGGCGCCTGCCAAAGCCAGCGGAACCGTAATCATGATGGTAAAGGGATCTATGAAACTTTCAAACTGGGCGGACAATACGAGGTAGATCAATACCAATGCCAGCAGGAATGCGAACGAGGTGTTTGAAGAACTTTCTGCAAAATCCCTGGAAGGCCCGCTTAATGAAGTGGTGAAACTCTCATCCAGCAACCTGTTCCCGATTGCCTCCATGGCTTTTACCCCATCACCGGTAGTTTTCCCGGGAGCGAGTGAAGCTGAAACCGTGGCGGACTTAAAACGATTATAATGATAAAGCTGTGGAGGATTACTGTTTTCATTGATGTTCACTACACTGCTCAATTGTATGTTTTCGTTCCTGCTGTTCCGGATATAATATTTGTCAAGGTCAGAAGGTTCATCGCGATCTCCACGGTTCATCTGGCCCACGATCTGGTATTGCTTGCCATTCATTAAAAAATACCCCAGCCTTCCACCACTGAGGGCAGATTGAAAAGTTTGGGCAACGTCCTGCACACTTAATCCCAGGTCCTTTGCCTTGATCCTGTCGATACTGACCTGCAGTTCAGGTTTATTGAATTTCAAATTGGCATCCACGGCCTGGAAGACAGGATCTTTCCGGGCTTCAGCCAGGAATTTGGGCAATATTTCCTTGATCTTTTCGAAATCAAGGTTCTGCAAAACAAACTGTATAGGCAGTGAGCCCCTGGAACCAAAACCCACGCTGATGGTCTGTTCCTGTATCAGGAATACCCGGCCATCATTAAAGGCACTCAGTTTTTTATTGGTTTCATTCACAATTTCGTCTTGTGTTCTTTCTCTATCTGCAGGCTTTGAGATTACAACCCTTCCAAATGCACTATTGGTAGTGCCGCTCGAGAATGAATTATTGGTGGAGGCGAATACAAATGCTCTTTCAGGTATGCTGTCATAAAAATAATCGCCCAGTTGCCTTGTGAAATTGTCCATATAATCAAAAGCAGTCCCTTCGGGTGCCGTGACATTGAACCTGAACTGGCTTTTATCCTCGATAGGTGCCAATTCTGTCTGCAAGCTCCCATAGATAAGTCCTATGGCCAACAGGCACAGTCCCAAAACAGGCCAGGCCATCCACCTTTTTTTCATGAACCCGCCGAGACGTTTCCTGTAGCCGTTTTCAAGGCCCTGAAAAAATGGTTCTGTCTTCGCATAAAACCATGAGGGTTTCCTGTTCTTCCTGTTCAGCAATACGTTCAGGACAGGTGTAAGCGTCAGGGAAACAAAGGCCGAAATAATGACGGCCCCCGCCACCACAATGCCAAATTCCTTGAACAGGCTCCCCACAAAACCCTGGATAAATATAATAGGCATGAATACGACAGCCAGGGTGATGGAGGTAGAGATTACTGCAAAAAATATTTCCCTTGATCCTTCCCTGGCAGCATCCTTGATGGCCATACCTTCTTCAAGTTTCCGGAATATGTTTTCCG
>JANWHK010000194.1 GCA_025450395.1 Bacteroidia bacterium | reverse complement strand
TGCTGTAACCATGACAGGAAGCAATTCCACATACAGCAACACTGCCCAGAACAATACCCTGAGCAATAACAAGATCCAGAACTTCTATTACATGGCGGTATATATGTATTACACCAATGGAAACCAGATTCTGAACAATGACATTTCCAGGTCTAATGCCACTTCTTACAACTGTTACTCTACATTGTATGGTATCTACTCTTATTATTCATATGCTGCAAGCCGCTCTACAAAATTAGACGGCAATAACATGCATGACTGGCCTTTCAATGGTGCAACTACATCAAGTGCGCCTTCCACCATGTATGTCATTTATAATTATTATAACTATGGTAATGCCACCTACCGTTTTTCCGTGAGCAACAACATCATCACCAAGTTGAGATGTTCAGGTTACCTGTACCTGGGTTATACCTATTATAATTACTTCTTTGACCTTGTAGGCAATAATGCAACTGACGATGATGTGCCTTTAAACAATACTTCTTCATATTTCTACGGATGGAATTTGAACTATACCTATAATTCATACCGTTTCAACAGCAATACCATACAGAACTGTGATGGTGGATACTATTGGTATGGAATGTATAACAATTATCCAACCACCTCCAGCGGTGTTACTGAGATGAATGACAACGTGATCCAGAATAATACTACCGGCTACCAGTATACATACCTGATGAAGATTTATTATGCACAGTATTCCAACGCTACCTATCCTATGGATGTCATGCGTAACAAAGTTGTAAACAATAAAGCTCAAACAACTACCACCAATTATACCTATATGGTCGATTTCCAGTATTATGGAACCTACAGGATACATGACAACGTATTTGATGGCAACACATCCAACTATTATATGTATGGATGGTATATTCAATGGTACCTGAATATGGATGTACAAAGAAATACCATTACCAATAATAAGGCAGGTATTGGCTCCAACCAGGGATATATGTACACAGTGTATTGCTATTATTTTAATGACTTTTATTTTGCCCATAATCTCATTGCCAACAATATTGGTTATTACCAAACATTTGTATATTACTTCTATCAGCCTGTCACAGCCAATTATAAAGCTGACGTTGTACAAAACACTTTCCAACTCGATGGCAGTCTGACCGGTTATACTTCACATTATGCGTATTTCTATGGAATGCTTTACTATAGCGCTTTGGTAAGGTGGATTGGAAATATTTTTGAATGTAAAAACAGTTACGGTGCTTATTTTTATTACTATACGTATACGAAGCTGGAATTCAGGGATAATTCGTATTACACGAGCGGTCTTTCTCAGCAGTATTTTTACACCGTTTCTTCGGGCTCTGGTACATCGCCGGCGTCTTGGGTGTCATTAAACCTCGGGCCTGGTGAACAGGCTATGCCAAGCGGCAATAATTTTGCGACCAACTGGGCTTCAATCCGCTTTATCAACCAGAACAATGTGGTGAATTTAAATGCAGGTGCCAAAGACCTGTATGGTGTGCTGAGGAATCCAGCCAAATCAGACCGCGGTGCGGTTGAAGGCATACTGGATATTGCCCAGACAGCCAATACATTTGCGCCACCTTCTCCTGTCTGTGCCGGGTATACCACTTCACCTACCGTAACATTCAAGAATAACTTTGCTGAGCCTGTAACAGGTTTCACAGTAGCTATGTCTGACAATGGTGTTATAAAGGCAACCACAAAGATGACCAATACCATTCCAATCGGCGGCACAAACACCGCAACGTTTGGTCCGATTAAATTCTCACAGGCCGGTCCTCACAAGATTAAATTCTTCCTCTTGGATGCAGATGACGTGCCAGCAAACGACACGATGACCTTTAACTTTAATGTGCTTAAATCTCCGGGAGGCGCTACATTGTCATATAATTCAACCTTGTCTTCCCCTTTCGCACAATACCTGACCACAGGTAAACCTGATATTACCTTCGCTGATGAAGATATAGTTTATGACCTGAGCAATCCTACAACATTGCCATATTCAAATTCCGACTATCTCGGTCAGGGTGGTGGCAACAAATGGGTGGTTTCCGTTAGTGGAAAAACCATCAATGGTTACCCTGCTCCGGTTGTGACAAGTAAATTCAGCTCAGGTGTAAAGGTGACATTGGATGCACCTAAGGCCTGGGAAGACAGTATCATTGAGATATCCCTCAAGGTGAACGACCTTGTTACCGGTTGTGATACAGTGTATCTGCGCAGGGTGCATATCGCACCAAAAGCGGTTCCCGCTGCTAAACTACCAACTGTGCTTTGCGAAAAATCAGAACTTTATTTTGAGAGTCTGTCAACTGTCAGCAGCGGTTCCATTGATTACGACTGGGACTTTGGAGATGGTACAGCCCATTCCAATGAAGCCAGCCCTGTTCATAAATATGCAGCTTTTGGAACCTATACGGTAATCTTAAAGACAACGACCAATCCAATTACATTCGTGACTACCAAGAGTTATGTGGTGAATGTCACCGAGGTGCCTTCCGCCAAGGTCATCAACACCAATGCATGCCAGGGTACAGCAGTGAAACTTACCAATGGTACAGTATATGGAGGTTCAGGTGTAATGACCTATGACTGGAATTACGGTGATGGTTCCCCAACCAATACCACTACCAGCCAGCTGCCAATCAGCAAATCATATCCATCCCCGGGTGGATACCTTGTGACATTGACAGCTACAGCCGATGGTTGCGCCAGTACAATATCCAAAATCGTCTACCAGTTTGCAAAACCGGTAGCCAGCTATACAAAGGTGTCAGGCAGTTGCTTAAACTCAGAATTCATGTTTGCGAACAACTCTACCATCAATCTTGGCCAGTTCGGCAGCGTTTGGGATTTTGATGATGGAGGCAACAAGGCTACACTAAAGGAGCCAGCTTATACATTTGTTACAGCAGGCGTTAAAAACGTGAAATTGAAAGTGGTGTCTGAATTTGGTTGCACAGATTCAATGACCATTCCTATCGTAGTGAAACAGATACCTACTACCAATTATACCTATCCGTTTGCATGCAGCAGGACTGCTACTCCATTCACCAATATTACAAATCTTAACGGCGAAGTCCTTAAAGATTATGCATGGGATTTTGGTGATGGATTCACTTCCACAGCTAACAGCCCTATCAAGAACTGGGTTTCTATCGGTCCAAGGGTAGTGAAACTGACCACTAATTTAGTAAACGGTTGTTCTACATCTGAGAGCAAAATAATCAACGTAGGTGTTCAGCCATTTGTGAGCTTCAAGGGTGAAGACAGGTGTGCTGGTAAAGAAGTGCCATTCACTAACATGACCACATACTCTCAAGGTACCATCGAGTACAAATGGGATTTCGGTGATGGCAATACTTCAACCACTGCAGCTCCGGTACACGTTTACGGTTCACTTGTATCACAGACCTATACTGTGAAACTCAGGGCCAACATCATCGGCGGTTGTGCTGACTCATTCAGTAAAACTATAACCATCCAACCTTTGCCTACTACATGTTCGTTTGACATCAACGGTAAACTGGATGCAGCTAAAAACTCTCCTTTAAGTTTCGTGCCAACAGGAGGAAACACTTCAGGTATTGAGTATATCTGGATCACCGGTGATGGTAATTCAGTGACTTCAAGTGGACAAGGCGCACAATACAACTATAGTGCTGCCGGTAAATACTGTGTCATCATGACCGCAAGAAATATTGCAGGTTGTGAGTGCACTGCCACCAAATGTATCCAGTTGACCACTGATGTGACCAATGCAGAAAGCATGAACAATGCAGTATCTGTTTATCCTAACCCTAACAGTGGTATCTTCAACGTCACCCTGGCTGCTGAGGTCAACGGCGGAATGACTGTGAATGTTTACAACACATTGGGCGAACTGGTTAAAACCATAGTTGTCTATAGCAATACCACTTCAGTTGACATGACTGATTATGCATCAGGTATCTACACTGTGAAAGTGATTGCAGGCAACCAGATTGCTACCAAAAAGATTACACTTACAAGATAATCTGTAAGAAACTATATTAAGAAACCCGGACCCCATAAAGGTCCGGGTTTTTTTGTTATTGTGCTTTTGGTTTATTTTATACTTAACACCAGACAGGTATCACAACCCGAAAACTGTCTTTGCATTCTGCGTGCTTACCTCAGCAATGCGCTGTATATCCACCTGGTATATTTCTGCTAGCTTTTCTGCTATATAAGGTATATAGGCACTCTCATTGCGCTTACCCCTGAAAGGCACAGGTGCCAGGTAAGGTGAATCCGTCTCAAGAACGAGCTTGTCCAATGGCACTTGCCTTAGTATCTCCTGCAGGCCACTGTTCTTGAATGTTACAACTCCTCCTATCCCAAGATAAAATCCGAGTTTAAGTATTTCATCCGCCTCTTCACTTGAGCCACTAAAACAATGAAATACCCCTGCAGGAATTTTTTTCATTGTTTTCAAGCATTTAATGGCTTCAGAGGTAGCGCTCCTTGTATGTATGGATATGGGCAGGCTTAATTCAACTGCCCATTCACATTGCGTCAGGAAAGCCTTTTCCTGGATATCAAAATTGGTTTTATCCCAATAAAGGTCCAGACCGATCTCCCCAACTCCATAGTAACGGTACGAAGAATACAATTCATCTTTAATGACTGCCAGGGTATTGAGATAATCTGCGGTGACAGAACACGGGTGCAAACCCATCATCGGAAAACAATTGTCAGGTGCAAGTTCTGCAAATGCCTTCAAGGCCTGAATGGATTCAACATCAATATTAGGCAATAAAAATGTCCTGACCTTTGCCTTCACGGCACGATTGATAAGTTCAGTTTGTTCCTGGATAAACTCCTCCGCAAATAAATGGGTATGGGTATCTACAAATTCCATGCGCTCAGGTCCAGTTGATTTTTTCCTTGTTTAAAAAGGATTGTATGCCTGCTTTGCAATCTTCTGTACCTCTTGCTTCAGCATTCGCTTTAGCCGCCATCTCAAGTTGTTCATCAATCGTTTTTCCTTTAATGGATACCAATAAAGATTTGGTTAAACGCACGGACTGCGTCGAAACTGTTTTAACAAGTGTATTGGCAAAATCCAAAACATGTCCCTGTATGCTTTTCGAATCAATGATGTCGGTAATCAATTGCATTTTAAGGGCCTGCTCAGCAGAAAATATCTCACCGGTAAGCAACATCCTTTTTGCAAGATTATCACCAATCTTAGGCCCTAGAAAAACCGAAACAATGGCCGGAATAAACCCGATTTTAACCTCGGTATACCCGAACCTGGCTTCGGGTGTGGCAAAACAGAAATCACATAGCCCTGCCAAACCACAACCACCTGCCAGGGCTGCTCCTTCCACTTGCGCAATTGTGATCTTGGGGAAATTATTCAACATCCTGAACATCGCCATCAAGGCTCTTGAATCGGCCAGGTTTTCCTCAAATGAATTGTTTTGCAGTTTCCGGAGATACTCAAGATCTGCTCCTGCACAAAAAGCCTCACCATTGGCATTAATGATTAATACCTTGCAAGCTTTGTCGTCTTTTAAGGCATCTAAATGATTGAGGATTTCACTCGCCATCCGGTCATCGAGCGCATTCCTCTTTTCCGGCCTGTTAAGCGTTAAGGTAGCAATACTGTTTTCAACACGCAACTGAATCATACTGCAAATATGATGAATATTCGTTTAATCACCATCATGCATGGCTGCTTCTTAAAACAGGCCAAAAAAAAGCGCCTGATATATTCAGGCGCTTTTTAATTATCTGCTATTTGTACCGGACCTTATCAGTCATCCTTGGCACCCGGTTTTACTTTCTTTTCCTTTGGCTTCATATACATAATCTTGCCTTTGACGACGACATTCAGCTTTTTCACTGCTGTATTACCACCACCCATTGTAGGCTCATCTATTTTGCTGTTGATAATGACTTTCACGTTTTCCATGACCACATCCCCTATCTCCAGTTTCTCGATGACAAATGTATTGCTAGGCAATTTGGTTCCGTCCTTTAATTTTATGCTCTCACCCTCTGTATCAAAATTCTTCTTGGTAATGGCACCGCTCTCCAGCAATTGTTTAACCATATCCTCGGTAATTTCTATTTTCCTGCTTTTAGGATCAAACAGCCAGTTAACATTTTCCTTTTCGTTCACCATGGTTGGCACATACAAACTGCCATTCTCTGAAATCATGTTGATACGCTGGTGATCAGTCAAATTTAAAGTATCTGTAACCAGTGGTGGCGTAATTGGAGCGCCATTGGCAGGAGGAGGAGTAGTTCCACCGGGTTTGGTAGCATTGCTCTCAATAGGACCGCCTTGCAAAGCTTCAGAGTTCACATTCTTGAATGTCATCTCACCCTCATCCGCATTCAAAGTTCCATTAAGGGTTTTTAAAGCCTCAATTCCAAAAGTATATGGATTAGGATTCGTGGTGATCTTTACAGTAATATTTGTAAAAGTATATCCCCTGTCTTTTGCGCCAAACCTTAATGTATTCAATTTAACCGTTGCACCCGGCTTAATCCTTCCAGCTGCAACATCAGCAAGTGTCATGCCGGTAAGGTGTTCCTGCTTGATCACTCCCTTAGCTACCAAGCTCTTTAATTCCAGCAAGCTGATACTGATATCCGGGCCTGGTTTCACGAGTGACGGGCCAGCGGTTTCAATCCCATTGGCTGCAGTAGAAATAAGGAAAGTGGTTGCATCTTTTTTAGTCAGTTTAACAATGATAGGTTTGACATTTACATTATTTGAATCAGGGCCGGTAATCACCTTTACCTTAGGATCAAAATTAACGTCCAGAGTCTTGATGGTGGTTCTCCTGTTTTCCTGGTGCTGATCTTCTGAGCAAGGCACAACTACACCGCCTTCACATTTACAATCGTTCACCAATTGTGATTCACCATAACCTTTAGCAAGCAACCTTCGTGGATCTATTCCTTTTCTGACAAGGTATGCCACTGCACTGTCTGCCCTACGTTGTGACAGATCAATATTATATTCATAAGATGAGCGACAATCTGTATGTGAGCCTAATTCCATACGCAACTTGGCATATTTCTGCAATAAAGGTAATATCCTGTTATCAAGAACTTCGGCTGCATCTTTCCTGATTTCAGCCCTGTCAAGGTCATAATAGATTGGCACTGTCTCGATAATGATCTGGGAATTCAGGCAAAAATCCTGTCTGAGGGTGGAAGATATCTTGATGCCTTTTGTAGTCCGTTGTACGGGAGGTGCATCAAAATAATAAAGTTCCCTGTTATCACAATTGATTTCATAATTGGTTTTTTCCTTCAACCTTATTTTGCCATAATAACCCTTCTCGTCTGTTTTTACAATAATCTTAGTTGAATCCTTGTCATTGGTAATCGTAACAACCGAGTTGACAAGTGGTTTGGAAACATCACTGTTTTTTGCATCCGACATGGTCTGGGGAAGACATTCATATACGTATCCTTCTATTTCTATAACCAGTGGAATGACGTTAAATTCATAAATATCAAAATTTCCCTTTCCACCACACCTGTTCGAGGTAAAAAATCCGTGGTCGGGGTTGTTGTTGTCGAAAGTGATGCCAAAATCGTCTCCACCACTGTTCACAGGTGCCCTTAAGTTCTCAGGTGCAGTCCATTCTGTACCGCTGCCTTCTGATTTGAACATATCCAATGCGCCCATACCGAGATGGCCATTTGAAGAAAAATAAAGGCTGACATCGTATGTGTTCCAGTACGGGAACATTTCATCCTTATCTGTATTGATTGTTGGCCCCAGGTTAAACGGGTCCCCCCAATCCTTTGCCCTCTGGTTATATACTGCACACCAGATATCATAACCACCTTCCCCACCATCACGGTTACTTGAGAAGTACAATGTCTTTCCATCATCACTCAGGGCAGGGTGGCCATAATCCAGGGTATCGTTGATACAAAAAGAGAGCATTTGTTCATCTTTCCATTCTGTACCGCTTAATTTGGCCTGGAACAACTTACAGGAAGTTGTTTTACCATCAGCGCCGTTACATTGGGTATAATATATGGTTGTGTATTTACGGTCAAATGTGCATGAACCGTCATTATATTTGGTATTGATAGTACCCAGGGCGATCACGGGTTTATCCCAGGTCATTGTTTTAGTAGAAGCCTTTTTTGCTTTTGCAGCTTTTCCTTTCAGGAACCACATATCCGAAAACCCATTTCCGGTATATCCATATACTTTCTTTTTTGACACTGAGCCTTCACGGTCACTGCTGAAATACAATACATCATCCTTTTTGCTCGCTATCATTGGGCTGTAATCCATACCCTTTGTATTGGCTATCTTGAAATTGGAAACTTTATAACGGCTAAGCGGGGCATCCTTTTTCCAGCTCTCGGAGCTGTCCATCGCTTCCAGTTTTTTAAGCGCCCTTTCATCATTCGGCACTTCTTCAAGGTATTGCTTGAGGTAATTCCTGGCCTCCCTCATAGCGTCCGGCTCACAATCAGCGCCACCGGATATCTTCATATTCAGGGAAGCAAGCTGATACATAGCCTCCGTATTTTTAGGATCCTTTTTAAGGACCTTTTCGTAAGCCTTGATGGCCTTTTCATATTCGTTTGCCATCCTGTAACAGAATGCCGCCTCTTCCCTGGCCCTTTTCTGGTCTTCCTTTGCTGTAGGACCTTTCACCTTCGGACCATAAACGGTATATAAATCTCCTGCAATCTTATATTGCATTCTTTTCTTGGCTTCGTCAGCCTTTGCAAGGCCACCACCACCACCGCATCCACTGATCAATAAAGACAATGTTATGATACCTAAACTCCAAAATATAGTAATTTTATTCATGTGTTTTGTTATGCTATCCCGATTCTAAACGTACAAACCTAAAGTAAAATAATGATTTAACAAAAAAATTATTTTAATCCCTCCCAAATACAATGTTGGTATAACGTGATGCAGGCTCGGTTTATTGTCCCAACAAGCAGCTATTTTTTATACGAATCAAGCGCACTTTTAACCGTCCCTTTTTCGAGTAAAAGTTTTTTGGCCGCTTCGTATTCCAACTGCGTTTTCTCCATTACCATGCGGGTTCCGCGGTCTATTAACTTATTGTTGGACAATTGCATATTCACCATTTTGCTGCCCTCTACTTTGCCAAGGCGTATCATGGTGGTGCTGGTGATCATATTCAGGACCATTTTCTGGGCTGTACCTGCTTTCATCCTGGTACTGCCTGTGATGATCTCAGGTCCTACAATAATTTCAACGGGAAAGCTTGTGTTTTTGCCTATCTCCGAATCCCTGTTGCAACAGATACAACCTGTCATTATACCTGCCTTTTCACAAGCTATCAGTCCGCCAAGTACATATGGAGTCTTGCCGGAAGCCGAGATGCCGACTACAAAATCACCAGGATTGACATCAAACGCCTGCAGATCCCTGAAGGCTTGTTCCATATTATCTTCCGCAAATTCCACAGCCTTCCTGATAGCTGTATCACCGCCCGCAATGATACCTACTACCAGGTCATGCGGAACACCATAAGTTGGTGGGCATTCACTTGCATCCAGTATTCCAAGTCTGCCACTGGTGCCGGCCCCGATATAAAATAACCTCCCGCCAAGCTTCATTTTTTCAACTACCTGTTGGATAAGGTTTGCAATAGATTTTAATTCGTTTTGCACTGCCAGTGCCACTTTCCTGTCTTCTTCATTGATGGCCAGCGCGATTTCCTCAATACCCAGATCTGAAAGATTCGGGTAAAGGGATTCCTGTTCGGTGATATTGGTCAGTTCGTTTGACATTCTTTTAGTTTTGTATCCGGACTGGAGTCCGGGTTAGGTGTGCTACCACTGATGAAGATCAGTAATCAAAGCTTTATTCTTTTTACAAACATAAATCTTTTTTTATAATAAGCTTCTTCTGAATCTGATATTATCACTCCGGCCTGCACAGATGCGTGAATGAAATAGATCTTCCCATCCTTGTATTCGGTAATGATACCCACATGGCCTATCGTTTCATTGCCCCCTGAACGGCCATTGAAAAATATCAGGTCACCAGCAGAGGCATTAGCAAAACTGACAAATTTGCCCAAAAAAGCGATACTGCCGGAAGAATGCGGTAATTCTGTATTGAAATGGTGAAATACAAATGCGGTAAACCCACTGCAGTCAAAACATGAAGGAGGTTTACTGCCATAACAATAGGGTTTATTCAGGTATCGCTTTGCAAAACGAACCAATGAATCGCAGACTTTGCGATCATTACTGGCTGCAACAACCCTATATAAAGAAGAATCCTTCTGGTAATCATTGTTAAAAGCCATGCATGGCAGTATCAACAAGAAAACCAGAAGGATCTTATGTGTTTTTCTCACATTTAAGGCTTAATACCTGTAAGTATCTTTCTTGTAAGGGCCGTTCACTTCCACACCTATATAATCCGCCTGTTCCTTGTCCAAAATCTCAAGCTTGGCACCGATATGTGACAGGTGTAAGGCTGCAACTTTCTCATCCAGGTGTTTAGGTAATACATAGACCTTGTTTTCATAATTCTTGATATTGGTCCACAATTCAATTTGTGCAAGGGTTTGGTTAGAGAATGAATTACTCATTACAAAAGACGGATGTCCCATGGCACAACCAAGATTCACCAACCTGCCTTCTGCCAGAATGATCACTTCTTTACCGTCAATCTCGTATACATCTACCTGTGGTTTAATCGTATATTTTGTTGAACTGTAATTTTTATTCAGCCAGTCCATATCGATCTCATTGTCAAAGTGACCGATGTTACAAACGATGGATTTATCCCTCATCGCCTTGAAATGCCTGTCCTTGATGATATTCACGTTTCCTGTTGCAGTTACAAAAATATTTGCCCTGGTAACAGCGGCATCCATTGGAACAACTTCAAAACCGTCCATGGCAGCCTGTAACGCACAGATTGGATCGATCTCAGTCACCAATACCCTGCATCCTGCACCTCTTAATGATTCAGCAGAACCTTTTCCAACATCACCATATCCGGCTACTACCGCTACCTTACCTGCCATCATGATGTCAGTGGCTCTCCTGATAGCATCTACCAGGCTTTCCTTACAACCGTATTTATTGTCAAATTTAGATTTGGTAACACTGTCATTCACGTTGATGGCCGGCATCACCAGGGTGCCTTTTTTCATCCTTTCATATAAACGGTGAACACCTGTAGTGGTTTCTTCGCTCAATCCCCTGATGCCTGCAGCAAGTTCAGGATACACATCAAATACCATATTGGTAAGGTCTCCACCATCATCCAATATCATATTCAAAGGCTGTTTATCTTCACCAAAAAACAAAGTCTGTTCAATACACCAGTCAAACTCTTCGGCGGTCATGCCTTTCCAGGCGTAAACCGGGATACCGGCAGCAGCGATTGCGGCAGCGGCGTGATCCTGTGTAGAGAATATATTACATGAAGACCAGGTCACTTCAGCGCCCAATTCCTTTAAGGTTTCTATCAGCACAGCAGTCTGTATGGTCATATGCAGGCAACCTGCAATCCTGGCACCGGCCAATGGTTTGCTCTTGCCATACTCTTTTCTCAGCGCCATCAAACCCGGCATTTCAGCTTCAGCTAACCTGATTTCTTTTCTACCCCATTCTGCCAATGAGATATCCTTAACTTTGTAAGGTACGTAAGTGCTTGTTTCTGTCGACATAGTATTGTTTTTTAATAAGTGGCGCAAAGGTACAAAATAATAAATTATAAAAAAAACGAAAATTACCGATATTTTAAAAGCTTAACTAGCTGATAATCTTCACTCCAGCAACAACTTCCGACTTATTGTACCCTGATCGGTCTCAATTACCAGAATATACGGACCGACCACAAATCCTGAAGTTTGTACCACGACTGCATCGCGATCAGGACTCTCAGTATAAACCAGTTTTCCGGTTACATCCAGGATACTGATCTTAAGAAGTTTGTCCCCGGACATACTGATATGAAGTTGTCCGTTAACAGGATTAGGATAAACATTCAGCCCAGAAGATACGATGGATTTAACGGATAGTTCATTCGTTTCGAGGTCCAGCACACCGATGGCATAATTGGTGAACATATTAACAATTGTATCTATGTATAACATGGCTCTTGGACGCAGGTTGCCCGGTGCGAAAAGCGGCGGTTTGTTGTACCATCCGTAAGGTTCAAAACCGGCTCCTGCAAACGCATAAAAACCTGCACGCGCACCTGAACCTCCCGCTGCTTTGACCTTTGCATTGATGCCGCGGTTATTCACCGCAAGCATGAAGATGCCGGAACCATGCAGTCTGAATGGTGGTGGGTTTATTATTATACCAACTTTGTCCATTGGTGTGACAGGATCTAATACGCCATGGAAGGCAACAACAGGCGCATCCGCAGACGAAAGCATGGCTGTATCCGCGAGAGCGCCACCAAGACTCAAAACCATATTTGGCCTGGAACTGTATCCCTGGTACATTCCGGCATAAAAACCTCCCATGACCGTCGTATCTATAATAACATTTCCAATAGAATCCAACAGTATAGGTACCGTGATATCACTTGGTGCATCCAGGCTATTGGCATGCAGCACGACATAAGCCCCGGAGGAGGTTCCGCCTACAACAATTTTATTTCCATCCACCTTGAATTTATTACCCATGGAATCCACACTCCTGCGCATATAACGTATAAGGGTCCGGCTATCCTGCGTAGCCCTGTATACCGCCCGCATAAAGGTAATTTTCTGGGTATTGCTACTCGGCGAATTGGCTATCCAGCCCAGGCGGTGAGTGGCTGCAATAGCAACCCAGCCTCTTCTCGCAAAACGTATGCACATTTCAACTACGGCACTGTCTCTCCTGCTTCCAAAATAAGCGCCACCATTTGAAGGAGCACCTGCATTGATATTGGGTGGCAGAAAACTGCCGGAGTGGAAGATAATAATGACTGGCCTGTTTTTAAGGGTGTCAGCCAATGTATCCGCGTGGTATACATCCATTCTTAAAGGCACCATTACGGCCGGAAAGAAATTCAGCGCAGAACCATAGACAATGTTAGAGTCTACAATAATCTGGTTATTTGTAAAAACTTCCTGTTTAAAACGGTTCTGTTGTGCATTCAGGTTGATTCCAGAAGTCAACAGAAAAATAAATAAGTAGATTTTTTTCATAATTGATATGAACTTATTTTCTGGTTAAATTATGATTAAATCTATAATAAGAATTAGTCTGGAATGCAAATTAACAAAGCCTTTTAAAAACCACGGATATTTCCTGTTTTTAAAAAGGCTTCGTAGCTGACAATCCTTATTCCAGCAACAACTTCCTGCTCACAGTGCCCCGATTTGTTTCAATGACAAGAATATACGGACCGACAACAAATCCTGAAGTTTGTACCAGGACATCATCGCGATCAGGACTCACAGTGTATACCAGTTTTCCGGTTACATCAAGGATACTGATCTTAAGAAGTTTGTCTCCGGACATACTGATATGAAGCTGCCCGGTAGCGGGATTAGGATATACACTCAGCCCGGAAGATACGATGGATTTAACGGATAACTCATTCGTTTCCAGGTCCAGCACACCTATGGCATAATTGGTGAACGTATTAACAATGGTATCAATATATAACATGGCTCTTGGACGCAGATTAGTAGGTGCAAAAAGAGGTGGCTTGTTGTACCATCCGTAAGGTTCAAAACCGGCTCCTGTAAATGCATAAAAACCGGCCCTGGCACCAGAACCTCCTGCTGCCTTGACCTTTGCATTGATGCCGCGGTTATTGACAGAAAGCATGAAATTATTGGAACCATCCACTGTCACAATCGGAGCTCCTGTACCGGCATTTCTTACTATACCCCTGTTGAATGGTGTAGTAGGGTCCAGTATCCCATGGAAGGCTACAATTGGTGCATCTGCAGATGAAAGAAGGGCTGTATCTGCAATCGCACCACCAAGACTCAATACCATATTTGGCCTGGAGTTGTATCCCTGGTACATTCCTGCATAAAAACCTCCTAAAACCGTTGTATCGATGATAGAATTTCCAATGGAGTCCAAAAGTGTGGGTACCGTGATATCACTTGGTGCATCCAGGCT
>JANWHK010000193.1 GCA_025450395.1 Bacteroidia bacterium | reverse complement strand
GGCAATGCTCCGCCGCCGAGCACTATACCTTATTCACAGTGTGGAAATGGAAAACCAGTGCTTTCAGGAATACCTTTCCTTCCAAGCGATTCCATTTCGTGGTACAATACACCGACAGGTGGAACATTGCTGGGTATAGGCAGCAAGATCACCGGACCATATATCAACAAGACAACGACATTCTACGCCCAGGGCATCAGGTTTGGTAAAACTGTCAGGTTTGGACCTGTAGGCAATACAAATGTCAATCCTAACAGGACGGTCAATTACGGTGGCATGCTCAATATGACCCCAGTGAGTACTATACTGCTTGACAGCATGCAGTTCAGGTTGGTAGACAATATACCAGTAAGCTATTATCAATTATATTACAAGACCGGAACTTTCAACGGATTCGAAACCAATTCATCTGCCTGGACCTTGGTCAATTCAAGTGTCGTCACATTCTTTAACCAGGCTGGAGCAAACTACGGAAGGATCTCAGCGAAGAACTTGTTCCTGCAAGGGGGCCAGACATACAGTTTCTACCTTACCAGTGACGTTTCTTATACATCAAGCGGAAACATAATCATGTCCCAGAGTGCTGGTCCGACTGTCAGCAATGCCGACATTACAGTACAAGGAAGCGGAAGCATTATCATTGGTGCATGGGGCGCTACACAGGTGCTTGCCAACTGGCACCCTGAAATGGCGTTTGTCTATAAGAACCAATGCGCCAACGGAACAAGGGCACCACTTGTTGTAACAGTTAAACCACGTCCATTGGCTGACCTCGTTAAGGGTTCAACCTTCGAGGGACAATTCAGGTCAGGTGACAAGATTGTGCCGGATGTCACTGAAGTTGGCAATACGGTCATGTTCCAACTGGTACCTCCTGTAGGTTATACAAATGCCGGCCATGGTTCAACCTGGTCTGTAACAAACATCTCCGTAAAGACTGGTAATGGTACAACAGTTCCACCTTCAGAGTATACAATAGATACACCTTCAGCTTCAGGTCCGGGATTGATCACATTTAAACCAAGCTCTATATTGTTGGACAGCCTGGTAGGTTTCACTATTAATTTCTCAGACAAGGGACCTAATTTCTGTGATTCATTCTTGAGTAGGTGGGTGATGGTAGCTCCAACACCGAAAACAAATTTCAAGTTCAAGGATACCTTGTGTCTTGGAGAATCCATTGTATTTGAAAACCTGACAACTATACATTCCGGCTTTACTACCTATAAATGGTATTTTGACGATGGAGACAGTTCAGATGTTGAGAATCCATTCCATGATTACAAGACCAAGGGTATTTATTATGTCAAATTGGTGGCCAAGAGCTTCCCGTGGAACATCATCAAGGATACAACACTGGTACTTGAAGTAAGTGAAATTCCTGAGGTCAAGTACAAAGTCAATAACAAATGCCAGGGTATACCGGTTGAATTCCAGAACCAGTCTACCATTAGCAAGGGAACAATGACTTATATGTGGGATTTTGGAGACGGTTCTCCAAAAAGCACAGTTCTGAATCCAACCCACCTGTATAGCGTTGTTGGAGGTCATAAGGTGACTTTAACTGTCACTTCTTCCAGCGGATGTGCTTCAGTGCTGATTAAAAATGCTCACCAATTCGCAAGGCCGGTAGCTGATTTTGTAGTCCCTGTTATTCCTACCTGTTCCAATCTGCCAGTAGACTTGCTGAATACATCAACTATTGCATTAGGCAACCAAGGTCAATTCTGGACATTTGGAGACGGAACGGGTTCAACCATGACACATGCAAAACACCAATATGCCGGACCAGGAACCTATAGTGTAAAATTGTTGGCTGTGTCAGAGTTTGACTGTAAGGATTCCATTACCAAATCAGTGGTCATCAAACCTAGCCCAACGGCTGATTTTAGTGGTAACCAATTCTGTAGCAGGATACCTACCATTTTCACCAATAACACGGTAGAAATCTTGCCAAACCCGGTTTACAAGTGGACATTCAGCGATAATTTTACTTCAACCCAGAAGAATATCAGCAGGACCTGGCCGTATGAAGGACCATTCAGTGCAACTCTTCGTGCTACATTCAGCAATGGTTGTGAAGCAAGTGTCACTAAAAACTTCACTGTGCTCATACAGCCAAAGGCAGATTTCACAGTAATGGATATCTGTTCCGGTGAGAGCGCACATTTTGTCAATAAAACTCTGGGAGACCAGGATAATATCCAATATTTCTGGGATTTTGGCAATGGCACTAATTCCACCACTGCCGCACCGGTTAGATTATTCAATCCTGTCAGCACTATTACCTACACCGTGACATTGGTTTCTTCCTATCTTGCAGGTTGCAGTGATACCTTCATGAAAACGATCACAGTGACTGAATCGCCAATTTGCGACTTTACCATCAAGGATCATGGCTTCCTTAATTACACGTTTACCCCAAGCGTAGGAACTTATCCATATTACGAATGGCTCTTTGGTGATGGTGAAACATCCAAATCAGTTTCTCCTGTCTACAAGTACAAAAATAAACTGTACTACACTGTGACACTGAAGGCCAGAAATACTGCAGGATGCGAATGTACACAAACCAAAATACTGCAGGCCCACACAGGTATCGATCCAGTACAAAGCGCTTATGGCATCATGGTCTATCCGAATCCGAACACTGGTACTTTCACAGTCAAAAATGACAAGAACAGCAAGATGCAGGTGGAAGTATACAATGTTCTTGGAAGCAAGGTATATGGTCACATAAGTGATAATGGCGAATTGGTGATCGACTTGAGTGATGCTGCAAAAGGCGTGTATTTTGTCAAGATTACGATCGACGGCATAACCACCGCAACAAAAATCACCATAGTGGATTAAAAACCAGGTTACTTAAAACATACAAAAACAGCCTTCATTTATTTGAAGGCTGTTTTTTTTTGGGAGAAAACTTTCAAAACCGGAATCAAAACAAACTCATCTGTTCATAGTCTGGAAGCAATGTAAAAGTCCTGCGATGGTGTTCCGTAATGCCGTGTTCCCTTATTGCATCCCTGTGCGCAAGCGTTGGGTAACCTTTATTCTGGTGCCAGAGATATTGCGGAAATTGCAGAGCCAGGTTTTCCATATAATCATCCCTGTGTGTTTTGGCCAAAATGGATGCTGCTGCAATACATTTTAATTTTTCGTCTCCCTTTACAACGGTTGTGTATGGGATTGTACCAAAAGCCTTAAAGCGGTTACCATCCACCAGTATATGTTCGAATGTTTCGGACATTGCACCTAATGCCAGATGCATTGATTGAATGGATGCGTTTAATATATTGATCCTGTCTATCTCCTGCGGGGTGAGTTGTGCCACCTGCCAGTGACATTTTTCTTCTATTTCCTTCCGCAGCTCCTTCCTTACTTTTTCAGATAATTGTTTGGAATCATTCAATCCCTTGATCCTGATACCCTTTGGAATAATAACCGCTGCTGCAAATACGGGACCTGCAAGGCATCCCCTGCCAGCCTCATCACAGCCGGCCTCTATCGTATTTTTATAAAGATAGTTTGATAGCATAGATCACGTACAATAATCCCAAAACAAAGGTCGGGGAATCCCGATTGCAGATAATTCACATAAAAAGGAATTTTTACACACGAAACAAGGTACGAGGGACGAAGACAATTTACAATTTACAAATTACAAGTTACAATTGGGGTAACGCTGCACAAAAAAAGCCATCCTTATTTGGAATGGCTTTCATTTTATAGATTATTTACGATTATTTAGTATTGGGAGCCATTAAGGTTAAGCGTCTTGGCAACTTCCTCGTAATTATTCAGGTCAAGATCAGTCAATTGGCATAAATTTATAGCATTTTAATTGGCTTAATCATATAAAAACGATTTATGAATGATGATTTATGAATGATGAATTATGAATACGAAGGCCATTTTCCCAATACATCGTATATTCCGCCATAGGCGGACAGGCGTATATCGTATTTTCCCCTAGCATTTTTCCAACAAGGTAGTCATACTTAGTGATTTCTCAAGTATTTGCCTTAAATCTTCAATCTTAATCCTCTCCTGTGCCATGGTATCCCTGTTCCTGAGAGTCACTGTATTATTTTCCATGGTTTCATAATCCACCGTGACACAATACGGCGTTCCGATTGCATCATTTCTCCTGTAGCGCTTTCCAATGGCATCCTTGGCTTCAGTGGCCACATTAAAATCATACTTTAACAGGTTGACAATCTCTTCTGATTTTTCAGCCAGTCCATCCTTGTTCACCAATGGCAATATGGCGACCTTGACAGGTGCCAGCGGGAACGGAATGGCCAATACCACCCTGCTGCTTCCATCTTCAAGCGTTTCTTCCTTGTATGCTTCAGACATTACTGCCAGGAATAACCGGTCTAAACCAATGGAAGTTTCCACTACATAAGGTACATAACTCTGGTTGAGTTCAGAATCGAAATATTGCAGTTTTTTACCACTGAATTCCTCATGTTTTTTCAGGTCAAAATCAGTCCTGCTGTGTATACCTTCAAGCTCCTTGAAACCGAATGGAAAATCAAATTCAATATCCGCCGCTGCATTGGCATAATGTGCCAGCTTGAGGTGGTCGTGAAACCTGTGTTTTTTATCACCAAAACCAAGTGCCTGGTGCCATTTCATACGCATGTCCTTCCAGTAATTGTACCATTCCATTTCTGTACCCGGACGCACAAAAAACTGCATTTCCATCTGCTCGAATTCACGCATGCGAAAGATAAACTGTCGCGCAACGATCTCGTTCCTGAAAGCCTTGCCCGTCTGAGCTATACCAAACGGTATCTTCATACGACCGGTTTTCTGCACATTCAGGAAATTGACAAAAATACCCTGTGCTGTTTCAGGTCTCAGGTAAATGGTTCCCGCATCCTCCGTGACAGAACCCATGGAGGTTGAAAACATCAGATTGAATTGCCTTACCTCTGTCCAGTTTTTGGTGCCGGAAATAGGGCACACGATCTCACAATCGATAATGATCTGTCTCACTTCTTCCAGGTTATTGGCTTCGAGAGCGGCCTTGAAACGGTTTTCAATGGCTGATGCCTTGCCAAGGTATTCCAATACCCGCGGATTGGTTTGCCTGTAAAGTGTTTCATCAAAGGTCTCACCAAACCTCGCCTTGGCTTTCTCGACTTCCTTATCCGCCTTGGCAATGATCTTTGACATATGGTCCTCTATCAGGACATCAGCCCTGTAACGTTTCTTGCTATCCTTGTTGTCTATCAGCGGATCGTTGAATGCATCCACATGCCCACTGGCTTTCCAGGTTGTGGGATGCATGAAGATGGCAGTATCCAGACCTACGATGTTCTGGTGCATCTGCACCATGCTTTTCCACCAGAAATCCCTTAAATTCTTCTTGAGTTCTACTCCCATCTGGCCATAGTCATATACCGCGCTAAGGCCATCATATATCTCACTGGACTGGAAAACAAAACCATATTCCTTACTGTGTGAGATGATATTTTTAAACAGTTCTTCCTGATTCATAAATAAGCGGCAAAGATAATGGACAATTGACAATTGACAATGAACAGTGAACAATGAATAATGAATAATTGAGAGACTATATACAGGCTATTGTCGGAATCTTTGAAAAATTTTGTTAATTGTTAATTATTAATTGTTAATTGTTAATTGACATATATTTAATTTGCGGCAATGAATTCTTTCGTCATCAGGCAAGCACATATCATCAACGAAAACCGGATATTTACCGGGGATATACTTGTCAGGAATGGCAGGATTGAAAAGATCGACACCCATATCAGCGTTGCCAATGCCACAGAGATAAATGCAGAAGGAATGTATGCCATGCCCGGGGCCATCGACGACCAGGTACATTTCAGGGAACCGGGACTGACTCATAAAGCCACTATTCATTCTGAAAGCAGGGCGGCAGTCGCAGGGGGAGTCACATCCTTCTTTGAGATGCCCAATACCCAACCACCAGCCACTACACAGGCTCTTTTGCAGGATAAGTATGACATAGCTTCACAAAATTCATTGGCCAATTATTCCTTTTTCATGGGTACCTCCAATGACAATTATGAGGAGGTGATGCGGACCGACCCGCTGAACACCTGCGGTATCAAGATCTTTATGGGCAGCAGTACCGGAAATATGCTGGTGGACAGACGCGAGACACTGGAGAAAATATTTGCCAATGCGCCTACCATTATTGCCACCCATTGCGAGGATGAACAAACCGTCAAAGACAATCTTGCAAGGTATGAGGCTGAATACGGCAAGCGTTTAAGTGCAATACACCACGACAAGATAAGGACTGCAGAAGCCTGTTACCTCAGCAGCAGCATGGCTGTGGAAATGGCAAAAAAACATGGCACCAGGTTGCATATATTGCATATATCCACGGCGAAGGAAACAGAACTTTTTGAGAATATATCGCTGCACAAAAAACGCATCACTGCCGAAGCCTGCATACATCATTTATGGTTTACCAACAAGGATTATGCATCCAAAGGCAACTTTATCAAGTGGAACCCTGCCATCAAGTCAGCCGAAGACAGGGATGGCGTATGGAAAGCCCTGCTGGAAGGCCGGATCGACGTTGTGGCCACCGACCATGCTCCACATACAATTGAGGAGAAGGAACAGGATTATATCAAGGCGCCCTCAGGCGGTCCGTTGGTGCAACAAAGTGTACAGGCCATGTTTGATTTTTATGCCCAGGGGAAAATCAGCCTGGAGCAGATTGTCACCAAGATGTGTCACAATCCTGCCATATTATTCAATATCAAGGAACGTGGTTATCTTCGCGAAGGATATTTTGCTGATATTGCACTCGTAAAACAACAAGATGATAGGGTCAGCAAGAATAAACTCCTTTATAAATGCGGATGGAGCCCGTTTGAGGGCCACACTTTCAGGTATACCATCGACAAGACATTTGTCAACGGTCACCTGGCCTGGGATGCAGGCCGTATTATTGAAGGACAAGGCGGAAAAAGAATTGAATTTTTGAAATCAGATTTATGAATATAAAAAAGAAACTGTTTTTCACACTATTGATTTTGTCAGCATTCACCAACGGCTATGCACAAAAGGACAGCCTTTTTGGAAAAAACTACGTATCCATTGGTGTGGGATTTCCCAATTTATCACGGAATGTGGTCAATGCCCTTCTCCAAAACAAGGAAAAATTCACTTCATCGGGTTCAGGGCCCTACCACCTGAAATACGAAAACAGGGTCCTTAGTTGGCTTGGTATCGGCGC
>JANWHK010000192.1 GCA_025450395.1 Bacteroidia bacterium | reverse complement strand
GCGCTTCCCTTTTCCCTGTTCGCGATATTCCCGAACTGGTTAAGCAGTCTGCCAAAAAGTGGCAGTTGGCTCAACAGTGTTAAAGTGTGTTTTGGATTTATTGAACTGGCATTGGGATTAAAATTCCTGAGTATCGCCGACCAGACCTACCATTGGCATATTCTTGACAGGGAAGTATATCTAAGCTTGTGGATTGTCATTTTTGGCCTGATGGGTATCTACTTGTTGGGCAAGCTGAAATTTTCGCATGACAGCGATCTTAAATTCCTGAAGGTTCCAAGGTTAATGCTTGCAATTGCAACCTTATCGTTTGTGATCTATATGATACCTGGATTATGGGGTGCTCCTTTAAAATTCCTGTCTGGTTATCTGCCGCCTATGAGTACCCAGGATTTTGACATTAACAGGACCATAAGGGAATCCCAGGGGCTGAAAGGCAATATGTGTAAAAAACCGAGTTATGAGGATCAGTTACATATACCACATGGATTAAATGCTTATTATGATTATGATGAAGCCATTGCCTGTGCAAAGGAACTCAGGAAACCATTGTTCATTGATTTTACAGGACACGGTTGCGTGAACTGCAGGAAAATGGAAGAGAAAGTATGGAGCGACCCAAGGGTTTTAAAAATCCTGAACGAGGACTATGTTTTAGCTTCATTATACGTGGATGACAAAAAGGTAAAACTAGCTGAAAGCAACTATTTCACAGGCAGGTTCAGCAACCAGCAAATCACGATGCTGGGCAAAAAAAATACGGAAATCGAGATCTGTTATTTTGGAAAATCTTCACAACCTTTGTATTGTTTGCTTGATGGGAAAGAATCCCTTTTACAGACACCTGTCGGCAGTGAGATCAATGGCAAACAGTTTGACATTGGGGAATTCCTGAATTTCCTTGAAAACGGTGTCAGTGAATACAAAAAAAGAAATCCTTGAAAATGAACAATATCAAGCGCCATTTTGAAGAAGCACAAGAGGTCCTGGCCACTTTCTTAGCGGATGACAAGAATTTTGCAGCTATTGGAAAAGCTGGTACCCTGATGGTTGAATCCATAAAAAACGGCGGCAAGATTCTAAGCTGTGGTAATGGAGGCAGCATGTGTGATGCCATGCATTTTGCTGAAGAACTGACCGGAAGGTATAGGGATAACCGGAAGGCTATTCCAGCCATTGCCATTTCTGATGCCAGCCACATGACCTGTGTAGGCAATGATTATGGTTATGAATTTGTGTTTTCACGCTATTTGGAAGCCCTTGGAAACAAAGGTGATGTCCTCCTGGCTATCAGCACCAGTGGCAACTCTAAAAATGTTTTAAAAGCCATTGAAATGGCCCGGATTAAAGGCATGAAAGTAATAGGATTGACGGGAAAGGATGGAGGAGCCATGGCAGGCTTATGTGATATTGAGATCAGGGCGCCACATTCACCGTATGCCGACAGGGCACAGGAAATCCATATCAAGTGTATTCACAGCCTGATAGACCACATTGAAAGGCATCTTTTATAAAATTAGTGAGACTCAATTTTTAATCCCGCTGGAGCGGGATTGGAAAATTGTAAGTAGAACTAATCCCGAGTCCGCCTTCCGCGTGTCGCTGGAGCTTTAGCGGAGGCACAAGGCGGAGAGGGATCTCGGGCTTTATTCCGCTGATTCCGGGTCGTCTTCTCTTCAGTAAGAATACGTCTTCACCCATTGGCTTTTGAATTTTGGCTGGCTGGCCTTTTTCTTTTTCAGCTTCTTCTGCTTGCCTTCTATGCGCTTGATCTCGGAACCAAGGAATTCGTCCATTTCACAATTAAAGGAAAACTGCAAGGCAAGGTGAAACAGTTCCAGGGTTTCTTCAAATTTCCCTTTTTGCTCCATGGCTATGGCCTTTGTATGGTAGAGGTCAGATTTATCTATGCCAGGCACTTTAAAAGCTTGTTCCAGGAGCTTGCTTAACTCATCCGGCTTCTCCAGGGTCAATAATAACTTGGCATAATGTATATAGGTTTCGGAATATGTGAAATCAGCAGCCAATGCCCTGTCGAAAAAGTCCCCCGCAACATTGAAATTCTTGATTTCCTGGGTATACAACCTCCCCATCAGGCACAAGGCAGGCGCATATTCTGCATCATAAGACAATGCATAATTCAGGTTCTCTATACAATCTTCCAGATTGTGCGGATAATGATTCAGCGCTTTGAGATAATACGTTTCGGTTATGTTCATTTTCTTGTTCTTTTAATTTTTCGCAAATAATAAAAATAGTCCGCTGGCTGTTCAGTCCCGGATTTTTAAGATTATTTCAGTGGAATGTTTAGCTGAAAAAAATAAACGAAGCATCCATACCGGAAATTAAAGGTATGATTTTCTGCGGATTAGACTTATATATCTGCATGCCCTGTTTAAATTTTAGACTGCAAAGATAGCTAAAAACCACTATAAAAAAAAGGCATCTTGTCTGGATGCCTTTTCCCGTTTGGTTTGAAAAAATTTACTAGTCTACAACTTATAGACAATTTAAAACCGTTAAATGCTGCGTCACGGGAAAAAATTTCCATCTCTTTTATTTTCCCATTAAACTTGTCTGCAATGACTATATTTGTTTTTTATTCCCGATACTTCATGTTTGTTAAAACCTTTGGCTCCGCAGTTTATGGTGTAAATGCCTGCACGATTACTGTTGAGGTGAATGTAAGCGGAGGGGGAGGCAAGTTCTATCTTGTCGGCCTTCCGGACAATGCGGTGAAAGAGAGTTGGTTGAGGATCATGACCGCTTTTAAAAACAATGACCTGACTTTTCCGCACAGAAAAATAGTGGTAAATATGGCCCCTGCCGATATCAAGAAGGAGGGCAGCTCCTATGACCTGACAATCGCAGCCGGACTGCTGGCCGCCGATGATCAAATTCTAAATCCCGAAGAACTCAGCAATTATATCATCATGGGTGAATTATCCCTGGACGGAAGCATACTACCGATCAAGGGTGCATTGCCTATAGCTATCCAGGCAAAGAAAGAAGGATTCAAGGGTTTTATATTGCCGGTGCAAAATGCGCGTGAGGCTGCCATCGTTAAAGGCTTGACTGTATATGGAGTGGAAAAACTGAGAGATGTGGTTGACTTCTTCAATGCCAAAAAACATCTGGAGCAGGTCATTACAGATCCAAGGGCAGATTTTGAAGAATCTGTCAATCATTTTGACGTGAATTTTGCCGATGTGCAGGGACAGGAAAATATTAAAAGGGCTATGGAAATAGCGGCGGCAGGCGGTCATAATATGATACTTATCGGACCTCCCGGTTCCGGCAAAACCATGTTGGCCAAACGCTTGCCTACCATTATGCCTCCAATGACCCTGCAAGAAGCCCTGGAGACCACTAAAATACATTCGGTCGCCGGCAAACTGGGTTCAAATGCCAGCCTGCTTGCCCACAGGCCCTTTCGTTCACCTCACCATACGATTAGCGATATTGCACTCGTAGGTGGAGGCCAGGTTCCACAACCCGGTGAAATTTCACTGGCACATAATGGTGTTTTGTTCCTTGATGAATTGCCTGAATTTAAACGCGCAGTGCTGGAAGTGATGCGACAACCCCTTGAAGACCGGAAAGTCAATATTTCAAGGGCGAGGTTTTCCGTGGACTATCCTGCAAGCTTTATGTTGGTGGCGAGCATGAATCCCTGTCCTTGTGGCTATTTTAACCATCCCGAAAAGGAATGTACTTGCGGACCGGGCATTGTTCAGAGATATCTTAGCAAGATCAGTGGTCCATTGCTCGACCGTATCGATATCCATATAGAAGTGACACCTGTGAGTTTTGAGGAAATGTCAAGCAGGAAGCGCAATAATGAAAAAAGTGAGTTGATAAGGGAACGCGTGCAAAAGGCAAGGGATATTCAATCCAAAAGATTTGAAGGTAAAAAAGGTATTTATAACAATGCGCAAATGCCGGATAACCAGGTGAAACAAATATGCCAGATCAGCGATGCCGGTACCCAATTGCTGAAAACCGCCATGCAGAAACTCAATTTAAGCGCCCGTGCCTACGACCGCATACTGAAAGTAAGCCGAACCATTGCCGACCTTTCAGCAAGCGACGAGATCAAGATTGAACACCTCGCTGAGGCCATACAATACCGCAGCCTGGACAGGGAGAACTGGGCGGGGTGAGAGAACTTATACATGATAATTTCGTAAAAAATAATTAGATTTAAATGAACTACTCTATGAAAACAAAAACTACAATTCTTGCAATATTACAGATCAGCTTAACTTTTATTAATTTACAATCTCAAGTATTAAAAAAAGCGCCTGAATTATCTATGGATTTAATTATTCAAGGACCAGACATTCATGATGTTACACTAAATAAATGTTCTGGAAAGGTAATAATACTTGAATTTTGGGCTACCTGGTGTAAACCTTGTATATCAAATATTCAACATTTAAATGAGTTACAGTCCAAATTAAGTGACAAAAATGTTTGTTTCATTTCCATTACGAATGAATCAGAAGAAAAAATAAATAGTTTTATTAAATTGAAGAAAATATCCGGATGGGTTGCCTCAGATACAGATAAATCTATGTTCAAAGCATATAATATAATAGGACTACCAACTACTATTGTCATTAACCCAAATGGTTTTATTGAACTTATAACAACACCTGATCAATTATCATTAGAGTTAATACAATCGATTATTGATGGCACTTATATACCTGTTTATAAAAACGGTCAAAATAAACCGGAACTCGGTTCTTTCGGTCCTGGGGATGACCCCGCTTACACCTCATTTATTAAAGGTGGAGAACCAATTCCATATCAACATATCATAAGACCATCTGTTAACCCTAGCATATCGAATTTTTTTTGGTATGGTACCAGAACTCAAGATAGTTCTGTTGGAATTACCTTAATTGATGCAAACTTAAATCAAATTTATGCATGTGCGTATAATCAGGCAAGTGAATATCGAATTATAAATAGTTCTAGTTTAAATACTCAAAATAAATGGGATTTAATATTTTCAAGAAGTGATCATTCTAGTCTTGAAATGGCCTGGAAGGAAATAGGAGTTAATTTAAATGCTATATTTAATGTTAAAATCAGGTTCATCGAGTTAGAAAAGAAGGTAACAACTGTAACTCTGCAATATGACTCATTTATAATTAAAGAAAGTCAAATTGATTGGAATAATCCAAACTCATCTACTTATACTGGAATAGATGAGATTTTGAATATAATTGAAACCAATAGCGGTAAAATTCTTATTTTCGACAATCCAGATCATCTTGAATTATATATCGATACTTACGAAATTTCAAATGTGCTTTGGAATAGTAACACTCCGGCAAGTGTTGTTGAAAATTGGATTATCAGTAAAGGATTTATTTTTAAATCTGAGATCAGGAAAGTTACTTTCTTAAGTATTGAGAATTAGATACTTAATAAATAATACACATAATTTAATTATGCGTATTGAAATGGATTATAACCTAAACTTAATTTAAGCGGCCGTGCCTATGACAGGATACTGAAAGTATGTCGCACAATCGCCGACCTTTCCGGAAGCGATGACATCAAGATTGAACACCTCGCCGAGGCCATACAATACCGCAGCCTGGACAGGGAGAATTGGGCGGGGTGATTTTAAAGGCTTTAAATCCTCGCGCAAACATTTATAATGAACAATTTTAGTACCTTTGGCCGTTGAATTATCTAAAATTATTTCTTTTGTTTTTAGTATTGCAAAATGTCTTTAAATCGCAGGCAAAGGTTTCTGATTCTATGCATTTTTCCCGAATTTGCAAACATAGTAAGTATGTCCAAATAGGACTAGGGTATGTAGCCCTTGTAAGAGACAATGAAAAAGCAGGATATAGTTACGCTTTAACAGGTGAATATGAGTATTTTTTTAGGGACAAATTTTCATACACACCTGGATTGGTTTATGCTGATTTCCATTTGAAAAATGAACTGAGAGTGGTCGAATGGAATCAAACCAATACGTTTAAGTACTATTTCAAAATCAGGAAGAGGTTTTTATTCAATGTACATACATGCTTATCTCTAGGAACTAAAAATGAAAACTATCTTAAGAATGACAGTATCATTACCTATTATGGTATAAATTTAGGTTTTGGAGCAGGATTACATTACATACCATATAGACTTTTTAAAAGGCCAAATAGGTTTGGAGTCTTTGTAAGTATTAATCTTTTATCCTTTTACCATGGCTATAGAGCTCCATACGCAGGATTTGGATTAAAATATAGAATTGAATAAATACAAATGTGTATCATCATCTCCGCGGTCAATCTACAGGAACTGTTATCCCATTGCCATCAATTCTCAGGTATTTGCCGGTCACTTCGTCCTCGTCACGATGATGGCGGCGACTGTAGTTGTGCCTTGTAAAATCTGAATTCTCAAACATGCTTTCGCAGGTAGGATCAATATACAAACGGTATCCTTCCGGTACTTCCACTGTTACAATCACCCTTTGATTCCTCCACAATTGCTGGGACCCGAGACTGAAATAATCATCAAGATATAATATCGAATCCTTGACAAGATATTGATAGCCGATTTTTTCAGCATTGCTTGCTGCCTCTTCACGGTTTTTTCCAGCTGATCGCCTGCTGACCCTGATCACTGGCCTGTTTCCTATCCCCTTCACAATTTTAAGATCGATATTTTCGCTGATCTTTTCATCCAGGAATTCCTTGATATCCTGCCTCGACCTGATATTGACATGGTTGATAATGACCTGGCTGTCTTCTTCTCCAATATTGAATTCAGAATGCTCCTGGTTTTTTCTGGCTTTTATGATAAGCGTGTGTTGATTGTCGAGTTCCTGCAAGGTATCTACAGTGGTGACCTTATACGAAGACGAGAATTGTTGACCGATATTGAAGGTGCTGTAGGCCAATAAACAAAACCCGATCACCCAAAGTGTGGACAGGGAAATGGTGAAGGCCCTGCCCATCTGTTTGGTCTTAAAGATCATGCGGACCAATAAATAACCTATGCCGATCAGCGGAATCAGCAGGAACAAGATCAGCCCCGCTAGTATAATGAGACTTTCGGACGTTGAGGTAAACATATAGCTGCTCAATACCGGCAATGACCAGGAAGCTACGCCGATAGAGGTCAATACACCGATGCATCCGGGTATAAAGATGCATACCAGGAATATCATCAATACCACCGCTCCTACGCGGACAGCAATTTCGGCAAAACGCTCAAAGCCTGTTTTCATGCCCGGTTTATATCGCTCATAAACTTCCTTGATATCCTTCTCCACTGTTTTTGACAGGTTTTTGTAGTCGACCGGTTCACCCCGCATTTCAAGCTTTTCGGAAGGTGTAATGGCTTTTGGCAATACGATCATTAAAAACAGGTATAACAGGAAGCCCGAACCAAAAAAGAAGAATGAGATGGCAAATATGATGCGTGGTATAAGGGGATCTATATCAAAGTATGCGGCAATACCACTGCAAACACCTCCAACCACCTTGTCATCGTCATTCCTGTAAAGCCTGCGATAACCTTTGCGTCTAGGTTCAGCCGTGGCTGTCGAGTACGCATTTTGTGTCTCTTCCTGGGGTTCTTCGCTACCAAATTGCTCAGGGCTCCCTATCTGCCGGATGATGTCCTGCACATCTTCATGGAATATGGCCTGCCTGCCATTCTTGAGTTTGTAGTCAAAAAGCTCCGCGATGCGGTTTTCAATATCCGAAACCACTTCTTCGTTGCTGACTTTCTGCCTGATGGTGTTCAGGTAGGTTTTCAGGTTTTCGTAGGCAGCCTCATCAATCTGGAACACAAAACTGTTGATGTTGGCGGTAATGATTTTATTCATAATATATAATTTTAATATTCGTTTTTGTTTACTTGCCCGATGTGATACTTGTCACCGCTTCACTCAACTCTCCCCAAGTGCCTGACAATGCCTGCAGAAAACTTTTTCCTTCGTCGGTCAATGAATAATATTTTCTTGGAGGTCCCGATTTGGATTCCTCCCATTTATAATTCAATAAACCGGCATTCTTTAACCTGGTCAACAAGGGGTATAATGTGCCTTCAACAACTATCAGTTTAGCTTCCTTCATTTGGTCAATGATATCCGAGGCATAGCATTCACTCTTGCCAATGATGCATAAAATGCAATATTCAAGCACGCCTTTGCGCATCTGCGATTGGGTGTTTTCCAAATCCATGGTACAAAGATATGGTAATTATATAGTACTATGCAATACAAAGTACTATATTGGATTAAAATATTGTTTTAATCGACAGACATTGTGCAGATTAAATTTTTGGACTACCCGCCATCTCCCTATCCACCACAGGCAGCCTTTTCATATAATCTATTTCCATACTCAAAAAATCGTATTCCTCCGTCACCCTGCCCCTTAATTCATAACAACCCGGGCCTGTAAAAGGATATTGCCTCGCGCTGGGTGGAAAATGCACGGTGTCTATCCAAAGGCCTTCCGTGTCGATGAAGGTGCCGAAATACATGCGTTCGCCCCTGGAGGTTTGGGTATATTTGACATTCACCATGTATCCCACGATGGAGGCATGGCGATTGATATGATCCCTGAGCTGGCGGGCTGTAGTGGAAACAGGCATGGGATCCCTCAGGAGTTCAAACGGGGCGCAGAAAGAAAATCCGAACAGTTCTATTTCATCAAAAGCCTCTTCAATCCTTGAGATTAATAATTCCGGGAGTTTCCATACGGCAGGCCTGGTCTCAAACAACTCCTTTGCCTTTGCTTTTTTATTCCCGGCTTGAAGCAGTGTATGTATTTCCCAAAGTAGTTCTTTCTTATTCCTGTTCGTAAAATCAAAAGTGTTTGCGCGGATCAGCAGGCGCATCTGTTCAATGGAAACAGGAACGCGTTTTACAAAATCATAGAGATCCTTAAAGGCCCCATTTTGCCGGCGCTCATTCAAAATATCTTCTACGGTCTGTTGTTCCAGTTCACTGATCATGCCCAGGCCAAGATAGATGGTTTTTCCTTTTATCCGGCACAATGCATCGCTGTTGTTCAGGCAGGGTGGTCTTATTTCCGCGCCATTCATGCGCGCCTCGTGTATATATAATTCCTTTCTATAAAAACCTCCCCCATTATTGAGGGTAGCT
>JANWHK010000191.1 GCA_025450395.1 Bacteroidia bacterium | reverse complement strand
CGCAAAAACATGCAGACAGCGTTATGAAAATAGTGAAAACCAATACCATGAAGGAATATTTCGCACAACCGATTCATAAGGTGAAATATATTGAACTGACATTGATTCCTGCATTTTCAGGATCCCGTATAAGTATAGAAAATGCCTATAAGGATTCCCAACCATATAAATCACATATGGAAGAACGCAAGGCCAAGGATAAAATGTTGTGGAATTTGGGGCTTGGTCTGCAGTTCGGTTTTGAGAAGGAACGTTATCACCTGTTTGCAGGACTTCAATACCAGGTTTTGTCTTACCAGGTGTCCGTCAGGAACATCAGCAGCGAGATCATCAGTGGCTTAGCTGGCACACCGAAGAAATTCGACTTTAACGCTACAGATAGTTTTGCCATGTCGAATCGCACCATCAATACCACGTCCCTTCTGCCACCTCCGACTGAGACAGTAGAAAGTTATGTGACAAACCGCTATAAATACCTGGCCATCCCGATAGGAATGACTTATAAGCTGAAGGTAAGGGGCAGGTTTCAGGCGGGACTTACAGCACAGCTGACCCCACAATTCCTCCTGTCATACAAAGGCCTGCTATACCAACAGGAATCGGGCTTTTACGTGAAACAAAAGAGTGCAAGTGAAAACCATATACGCAATACCAATCTTTCAATGAACGCCGGTCTGGAAATGAATTATTTTTTGCGCAAACATGTTTCTGTAATGTTCAGGCCCCAGTATGGCATGTCCCTGTTCCCGGCAGAAAAGGCAGCCATTAGTACCAGCCTGCGTTTCTGGACCTTCTCTTTCGGTTCCAGGTATTATTTTTAAAAAAAATTCTGCTTTTGCAACAAAGCGCAGATTTTCCCTGTCTTATGGATATAACCTTAAATTAAATTAAAGTATTTTATGAAAAAGTCAATTCTATCAATCAGTGTTTTTAGCTTTATTCTCTTCGTTTTTATGTTGCAAGGTTGCAGGAAGCAACCAAAACACCCTCAAGATCCCTGCAAGAAACCGTTTACTGTAATGGCCGTTGAAAAGGAGTACCATTATTGGGGGCATTTCAGGATGACAAACCCGGATAACAGCGATGTTTACCTGTATGCCAATAACTGGAACCAATACGCCAGCAAGGTGATACCCGGAAGGCAATATAGGATAGGCTATAGGGAAGTGCCCTGCAAAGACAATGAAGGCTGTGGTGATAAGATGTACGGAATCAGGGAGGGCGGTTGTATCGTGTATCCCAAAAAATGTATCATGATATTATGCCTTGAAGAATTCAGGAAAGGCTGTTTTGAAACATTGGTCAACCCCTTTGACTATGATGACATGCATTCGCAAGCCATCAGTTCAACAGGTATCAGTGGTAATTCATTGAATGCCACTGTCGGTTTTTCAGGCTGCAGTCCGGATCAGGCGAATTTCAAGCTGTACGCTGAGCAAGTTCCAGTGATGAGTCCGATTGATGTCTGGAATGTCAAGGCTGTGAATATGGACAGGGGAATTACGTGCCAGGCGTATTTTACCAAGGATGTATGTTTTGACTTGTCTGCTATTAAAAACCATTACAAGTTGATGAATACCATCCCACCTGCTAACGTCCGGATCAGGTTGTTGATAGGTTCTGAATACAAGGAATTCACTTATTCATTTTAAAGTGGCGGAAATTTATTAAAAATTAAAATTGTCTTAGCTTAAATGGTTCGTGACTGGTCTTAAGGCCTCACGGACCATTTGTGCTTCAAATATGCCGGTTCAAGCGAAAAATATCATATTTATGTCATAAAACTTGAACCAGGCAACTTTTTGGAGTTTGATGTCGTCAATACAATAGACCGCAGGGTTTTACCAAATAAAATTGTTAAAAAATGAACTTAATTAATTGTGTTGTAGCAGACGATGAACCCATCGCAAGAAAAGGAATCCTCGAATTTATTGACAGGGTTGAATTCCTGAATGTATCCGGAACGGCTAAAGATGCGGATGAACTTGAAAAACTCCTTGCATACAGGGAGGTTGACCTCTTGTTCATCGATATTGACATGCCGGGTGTCTCGGGTATTGATTTTATTAAAACTTATGAAGGAAAGATGCCGCTGGTCGTGTTTACCACGGCTTATCCCGATTATGCTGTTGAGAGTTACAGCCTCAAGGCTTTTGATTACCTGCTGAAACCTGTTTCCCCTGAACGTTTCAGGATAACGGCAGAAAGGGCTTTGGATACCCTCTGCGCACTGTTGCCTTCAAGGGAAAAGAAGGATTATTTTTTTGTGCGCTGTGATGGCAGGTATGAAAAACTGGTCATGTCTGAGATTGTTTACATTTCGGGTATGCAAAATTATGTCAAGATACATTTTGCAAGCGGAAAAACGATGGTTGTGCATTCTGCCATGAAATCCATTTTCAGGCAATTGGATGAAAGCAGGTTCATCATGGTACACAAATCCTACATTGTCAACCTTGATTTTATCTCTTCCGTCTCCGGAAGTCATGTGAGCCTGGCCGATCTTGGACAAATTCCGATAGGGAGACATTTCAAGGCCGGCATACTTCCAAGGCTCTATAATTGATGCTTTTTTGAAGTGTCTATGCTGCGAAAATCAATTTAAACCAATATGAAAAAAAATCACTTCATCACCCTGGCGGTCCTTCTTATCTGTTTCGCCGCCTGTAAGAAAAAAGATGGCACAGACCCTGTCAACAACACCGGCAACAACACTCCCAAAAAGTCACAACTTGAGCTTTTGTGCCAAACCTGGACACTCGATCAAACATACGAGGACGGAACCTTAAAGACTTCGGGAGGAACTGATCAATACCAGTATACCAAACAGGGTAGTTACAAGATGCTTCAGAATGGTACCTGGACAGATAAGGGATCCTTTGATTTTACGAGTGATTCGGCTTCGGTTGCCATGTTGATTGGCATCACCACAACGATATGGGCGCTTAAGACGCTTGATGAAAAGACCCTCAAAACCGAGTTTACTGAGGGAGGTAAAAAGATGAATTACAATTACAAAAGATAGTTTCGTTTATGATAGTTTTTAGTTTAAGGAAAAACAGGCTGCCATGGAAGTGACAGCCTGTTTTTCTTTTTACCATTTAATCATCAAAAAGGGATATTGAGGCCAATATTGATACCAAGGCTGCTGTAAGGCATGGATTGCTTTAAAGCCTTGGTAGGTTCGTAATCAGGTGGATTGTCATTTCTTGAATATTCCCTGTAATAATCAGTTTGTTTTTCCCTTGTGGTCATGAATGGCAGGCCGTCAGCACCATTTACAGTCATTTCAGTGACGCGTGTTGTCTTTGGAGCATAAGACATATTCACCATGCTGAGTTCAACAAAGAGCGACATCCTGGTACCAATGCCAGCCATCACGCCAATGGCGGAATTGAGTCCAACGGCTATGCCTCCATCGGATACGGTCCTTGTATATATTCTGTCATTCCCGTCTATTTCATCATTTATCCGGTGTATGGCACCCCTGCCGAATATGACGCCAAACCTGCCATAAGGTTTAAGTTTGCCGGCATTTGTGGCGAGTATAATGGCCGGAGTGACCATCATCATGTTGGACCATATAGTCATGTCTGTGTGACCATTTGGTTCAACAAGCGTAGCTCTTGACCTGGCACCACCCAAAAAGTTAAATCCAAGTTGTATTCCGATATGTTCATCGAGCATGGTGCCAATGTCAACCCCGGCGTTAAGTCCCCTGCTGAGTGAAACATTCACCTGTTCGTAACTGTGGAAATTGTCACCGTTTGTATGGTGATAAAAACCTGGCAGATTGGCCGGTGCCATACAAAATGCATAACCTGCATGTATGTTCACAAACGGTCCCTGTGCAACTGCACTGATCGTGAATACGCTGCCAATAAGCATCGCCAGCATAAATTTGTACTTGTTTTTCATTTTGTTGTTATTATTTGTTATGTTGTTTTTGAATGAGGTTCATCTTAAATTAAAGGGCCATGTAAAACTCGCTTTCACTGATCTGCCGCACACTGATATCCCATTCCATCAAGAGAATCTGATTGAGCATTTCCTTCAGTTTTGGGAATGAGTTAGGCTTGCATATATAGAGGCTTGCACCATGGGTATAGGCCTTGTTCACAGTTTCCAGGTCATTAGAGGTCGACATCATCACTACAGGTGTGTTCTCCAATAAGCGGTTCCTTCGTATCTCCTCAAGACATTCATAGCCGTTCATTACAGGCATATTGATATCCAGGAAAATGATATCGGGAGGTATAGATGGATTAAGGTTGAGTATCTGTAATATTTGTTCACCGTTATTGACGAAGGTAAGCCTGGTATGCAAATTGATTTCTGCAAGTGCTTTTCCGAATGAAATGCAATCTCCCTGGTTGTCGTCTGCAAGGAAAATGCTGATGGGTTTGCCTACTATATTATACATGGTTGTTTTTCACTTTTTGTATCCGGAGTTTTATGTTATTTCTATTTCACGATACAAAAATGAAAAATATAAGGAGTATAAGAGTTACATGATATGGTTTATTTCATACATTATTCACACTTAAATAGATATGCGTTTAAACGATAGGCAGATGGTCGAAAAACGGACGTTTCCGACGATTGGCAGATGGCCACATTCCACCCGAAGCGGCGGAATTCGCCATGACGAGGTTCTTAAGAAGAGTATGGCCTTTTACATGAGCAGGTATTCCTCAATGGAGGCAATACAGTTGATGGCTGAACGGTAACCATTCTTGCGCTGTTCAATCTCCGTAACGTGTACAGGCAAGGCAGGAAGGAAATTTGCCAGGTGAAAACTCAATGCTTTTAATCTTGAATTGGTTACCCCATAAGGTAGCAGTTCATTCACTTTAGGTTTCACCACCTCGACAAAAACGCCCAGGCGTTCACAGAGTTCCTGGTCGCAATATGTTTTGATGGCATCCGCAGTATAATCCCTGAATTCAAGGTATTCCATGTTGCGTTGATCTTCGGAATGCTGGCGAATGGCATTGTAGATAAAGTTGCAGCAAATTTCGAGGTTAATACGTTTTTTTGCTTTTTCCTCATCGTGAAGCTGAAGATAAGCGATGGAATTCTCGAATTCCCGGTTATACATCACTATCATTTCGCTCAATAAAGGTAATAAACTGCTGATAGCTTTCAAATGTTCGATGCTATCCTTGTTCTCTGTGTAATAGTTTTTGAGATCCTTGCATATATCAAGGCAACGTTTTGTGTTCTGGCTCATCGTATTTGTGTGCAGCAAATGTAATTTTACAATTCCTGTTTTTCAATTAAGGCCATTCTGAGTTATCCACATAGAAGTCTGATTTTCAATGATTAATAGAGTGTTTTTGCCCAAATTTTCCTAAGTATTTTTACACAGAACATGCTATTTAAAATCTTCATTAACAGAAGGATAAAAATAATGCAGAAAAAATGTGGATAAGTGGGTTAGAACATACTGAGATGTTTTCCCATTTTCAACGCAATAAGTTAGTTTTTTGCTGATTAAGCTGGCAGACGGACCTTATTTTTTGTGTTTTTTACTGCCCGGGGCCTGTTCTCCACTGAAGATATAGGCATCAATCTCACCATTGGATTTTTCCCTGAATTCAGCATATAGTTTTTTTGCATGTGTAATCAGTTCCAGTATGCCCTGGTAAGCTGAGTAAGGATAATAGATGCGGATCTCCTTGTTGGCATAAGTGGGTTTCATGCTGCGGTCATCAGAGAAAAAACCGATACGGCATAATGTGACCTCTGAGGATTTATCGGCCGCCTTTCCTGACAGGTAAAAATTTGAAGCCCATGTAGTTCCATGGGTCCGGACATTTTGTTGGATCTCACTTCGCCATGAACTGATCTCAAGCCGCTGCACTATATCCTGTGGTAACGGTTTTTTAACAATTACTTTCCCGGATGTTTTAGGACTCACTGTTCCTTTCTCCTTTTTTTTCGCTATCATAATGCCTTGGTTTTAAATGAAGCTTCAAAATTATCACTAATTTTCATCGCTTGGTATTAATTAATTATTTCCTAATTGTTACGTGTTGTTGTCATACTAACATTTAGTTCATGAGATTTTTAACATTAAAATCTAAAAACGGGAATTATTAGTATTTTCGTCCGCAAATATCACATAAAAATAGGAATGTTAACACTCAGGTTTCAAGCAGGTGAATTAAAATTGTCAGAAGTATTTGAGGTGTCGTCAAATGCAAGGATTCTAACGGAAATTATTAATGTAGAGATAATGTATGAGGGCAAGACTGGTTATGGACAGGCTTCATTTCCACCTTACATGAAGGAAAAAAGAGAGGTCAACCTCGGGTTTTTATCCAGGCTTGATCTGCAAACATTCAACAGCCCATTCCATCTGAATGAAATACACAGGTATATGGATTCACTTTCATCTGACCAAAGACCTGCCAAGGCGGCTATAGACATGGCCCTTTACGACCTGATGGGCAAGATATCAGGTCTGCCGGTTTATCAATTACTGGGACTCGAAACCAGTAACAAACTGTATACCTCGTTGACCATTGGAATAGGGCAGGAAGATTTTATCAGGAGGCAACTTGAGAAGGCAAAGGATTTTACATTTATCAAGGTCAAGCTAGGGGGTAATATAGATTACAACAAACATGTGATCGAACTTATCAGGGAACATGCATCACAACCGATAGGGGTTGACTTTAACCAGGGAATAGAAGATAAGGAAGCAGCAATTGACATGATAGAATGGCTATCGGGTCAACAGGTGAAATATGCGGAACAACCCATGCCGGTTTCCATGGAGCCGGATTATGCCTGGCTCAAATCGCGCAGTCCATTGGATATCTACGGAGATGAATCGATACAGACTGCATCCGACATCATCAACAAACATGAATTATTTCACGGTGTCAACATCAAGCTGATGAAATGTGGTGGCATCAGCAAGGCATACGAAATGGTGCGCCTGGCTCAAAACCTGGGGTTAAAGACCATGTTGGGTTGTATGGTAGAGTCCACCTGTGCAATAACTGCCGCTGCCCATTTAGGAAGTCTTTTCGACCGCCTTGATTTGGATGGGCATTTGAATATAGCCGATGATCCTTATAAAGGAATTGATATTCAGAATGGGGAACTGTTGATGCCTGAAGGAGAGGGTTTGGGAGTCAGTGCTAAGTAGATTTGTGTTACGTCGGCAGATCACCACGGCCTAAGGACAGGCCTCGTGATGACCGTTTCCTTAACAATTTTCTGGTCCACCGATTACTGATCACCGATTACCGATTTCACCGGCTCGCCATCGATGCATCTACCTTCAGGATAATTCCTATCATCACTTCAGGCATTGAATATACAATTTTGTGATTCTTGTTCTTGAACGTGACAGTCTCCACATTGCAGTTTGGAAATGATTTCTCAATATAAGAAAGATTGCCATATGGGGCCATCCAGTCCCAGGTACCGTGTATCTCAAGAATAGGCATGGTCAGCAGCGCATAATCCTTCTCCATTGCACGCACCTCATCAGGCAGCGGCTTCATCTCCGTGGTGCTGTTCCTGAATATTCGCGGTATGACGGCTTTACCTACCCAGGTCTGGGTAAAATTCTGCGCAGCCCTTTTCCAGTATATCCTTTGTTCGACATCAGGGGCCAGGCATGGAGATATCATGATCAGCCTCTGTATCCTGTCGCGGTGTTCGATTGAGAATTTGACGCTGACAGCTCCGCCGTATGAATGTCCGAATACGACCATTTGCTTGTTATTCCTGCGCAGGGCAAACACGCCCTCAAGGCAATTGACTTGCTCCTCGAGTGTGGCCACTGCATCACCCTTGCTGCCATTATAACCTGGCCTGTCGGCGGATATCATGTAAAACCTTTTTTGTAAAGCGGTATCAGAAAGATAATCCTTGTAATCGCTCCAGGCTCCTGGTGAACCATGTATAAAGAACATCACCGGCATGGTGTCGTTTCCCGTACATACAAAACGCATGGGGCGCCCGCCTGAAACTATTGTGGTATCTTTATAACTAAGGTGTTTTTCAGCGAAGAATTTTTTGGTATCACCAGGTCTCATGACCCGTGCATCCGCCCCGAAATAGAACAGCATATGGGCCAGGAGCAAAAGGTCCATTATTTTTATGCCGAAGTGTTTCTTAAGATCGATAATTGTTTTCATATTTGTGCGTAAGTTTAAATACAAATATAAGGCCGTAATCAGCTTCTATAGACTTCTTCGATAAGCGTATTGAACAAAACGAAAAAAACAGTACTTTTGGCCAAACAAAAATAGGATAAAAATGAAACATATCCCAGCAAGTTTTGACGAATATAAAGAGATTTACAAAAAAAGCATCGAAGATCCGGAAACCTTCTGGGCAGAAGTCGCTTCTGGGTTCCACTGGCGCAAGACCTGGGACAAGGTGCTGGAATGGAATTTCAAAGATCCTGATATCAAGTGGTTTAGCGGAGCAAAACTCAATATCACCGAAAATTGCCTGGACCGTCATTTAGAGGCGAATGGTGACAAACCTGCCTTGATATGGGAGCCCAATAATCCTTCAGAACCTCACAGGGTACTTACCTACAAGGAACTGCATACCCAGGTCTGCCGTTTGTCGCATGTCCTGAAGCACAATGGGGTAAAGAAAGGTGACCGCGTTTGCATTTACATGCCCATGGTGCCTGAACTGGCTATGGCCCTTCTTGCATGCGCAAGGATAGGTGCCATTCATTCCGTTGTTTTTGGCGGGTTCAGTGCGCAAAGTATCGCAGACAGGATCAATGATGCCCAGGCCAGTCATGTGGTCACGGCTGATGGCGGATTCAGGGGTGGAAAGGAAATACCGCTCAAGTCTGTCATAGATGATGCCCTGGTGCAATGCAACAGCGTGGATAAGGTGATAGTCCTGAGACGCACCGGAACACCGGTCAGCATGATACACGACCGCGAT
>JANWHK010000190.1 GCA_025450395.1 Bacteroidia bacterium | reverse complement strand
ACGACCGAAATCACGGTCGTTCAGCCCGGAAGATTACAGATCAACAAGACCAGGGATATTGTTGCTGCCATTTATCAATTGAAAAACGGAAAGATGGAGTGGGTATGTGATATCAACGATGAATACTACCAAACGATTATCATGCAGCCGGGTAAATATTTCATGATTGGCAGGAATAAACCTGAAACAAGGACTATTTACACATTTGAAAAAGAGTTTATCATCACCTCAGCAAGTACAACAGAAATAAATATATAATGCAAGCCATAGACATTTTAGGAAACAATGATACACGTTCCGGTTTCGGAGCGGGACTTTTAGAAGCAGGAAAACAGAATGGCCAGATTGTGGCACTTTGTGCAGACTTGACAGGCTCACTTAAAATGGACGCTTTCAAAAAAGAGTTTCCTGACAGGTTTTACCAGATGGGCATAGCCGAAGCCAATATGATGGGTGTGGCAGCAGGACTGGCTACATCGGGCAAAATTCCTTTTACGGGTACTTTTGCAAATTTCAGCACAGGCAGGGTTTATGACCAGATACGCCAGAGTATCGCCTACAGTGGTAAAAACGTGAAGATATGCGCTTCGCATGCCGGTGTGACACTAGGGGAAGACGGAGCTACCCACCAGATACTTGAAGATCTCGGCATGATGAAAATGTTACCGGGCATGGTGGTCATCAATCCATGTGATTTTAACCAGACCAAGGCTGCAACCCTTGCAATCGCAAAACATGTAGGACCTTGCTATTTGAGATTTGGAAGGCCCAAGGTGCCTATTTTTACAGCCCCTGACCAGGTTTTTGAGATTGGAAAGGCAGTGACTATCTATGAAGGTACCGATGTTTCCATATTTTGCACCGGACACCTGGTTTGGAAAAGCATACAGGCTGCACAGATATTGGCGGACAAGGGCATCAGTGTTGAAGTGATCAATATTCATACGATTAAGCCGCTGGATGAACAGGCTGTGTTGTCATCAGTTAAAAAAACACGCTGTGCGGTGAGCGCAGAGGAACATATGTACAACGGAGGTCTCGGGGACAGTATATGTCAGCTATTGGCGCGTAATCTCCCTACACCTCTTGAAATGGTTGGTGTCAATGATACATTTGGTGAAAGTGGCACCCCCGACCAACTGATGGCGAAATATCATCTCGATGTAGTGGAGGTGGTTAACGCAGTCGAAAAAGTGATCAGCAGAAAGGCCTGAGTACATGGTTTGCCGGGGTTGAATTAATATATAATTTATTGTATATCAGTATTTAACAATAAGAATGCTGGTATTCTTTTGCTAAATAAAACCTCTTATTTAAATTAGTCTTGTTTATTTAAAAATTTAGCCATTGATTTGTGTACTAAATTTAAACAGTCATGAAAATATTAAAATTCATCGGGATGCTATTATTGCTGGTTGTCGTTATCATATTGATAGCCGGCGCAGTAATGAAAAAGGACTTTCATTATGAAAGAAGTACAACTATCAACGCACCTAAAGACAGAGTGTGGGACAATATCATCATGTTTAAAAACCATGAAAAATGGTCACAGTGGAAGGAAATGGATCCCAATATGCAAACTGAAATTACGGGTACAGATGGAACAGTAGGTGCCAAGGTAACCTGGAAAAGTGACCATAAGAATGTTGGAAATGGAAGCCAGACCATCAGGGCCATTAAACCTGGTGAAAGGGTGGATTATGATATGGATTTCGGAAACAATGGCAAACCAACAAGTTATTTTATCGTTGAGGGTGATTCAACATCTAGCAAGGTAGCTTGGGGAATGGATGCACATGTAGGGTTTCCATTTAACGCCATAGCTGGAATTTTCATGGGTGAGAAAATGATGAACGACATGTTTGACAAAGGCCTGATGATGTTGAAAACAGAATCGGAAAAGAAATAATAGTTATACAGGATTCATGAAAAAAGACAGTTTTTACACTGTCTTTTTTTTTGTGGGTAATCAATGGGGCTCGAACCCACGACCCTCGGTACCACAAACCGATGCTCTAACCAGCTGAGCTATGACTACCATGTTTTGGGGCAGCAAATATAAAAATTATTATTCCAAAATGCAATTTAATCTTGCAATTTGAAGGATATTGTTGTGTTTTTTAGTTGGTGGTCCCAAGGTTTATGTCATCACAAACCGTTATGTACCCTCATTTGTAAAATTTAGAAAGGATAACCAATACCAAAATTAAGGATGGAGTACTTGGTAAAATACTGGTTTCTTGCAAAGTCCCTGATAACCCAACGCTCCTTAAGCGGTTTTTCAGGATTGTGCATTTGCATTCCCCAGTCGAACCTGAACAGGAAGAACTGGAAATCAAGCCTCAGTCCAATACCTGTATTCATTGCAATTTCACTGATAAACCTGTCGGTTTTGAATATTTTGGCAGGGTCTGTATTCGGGGTGTTCCTGACAAGCCAGACATTGCCCGCATCCACAAATATCGCTCCTTCCAGCTTGTTGTTGATCAGGTCAAAACGGTATTCTGCATTGCCCTGTATGATCAGGCTTCCGGCCCTGTCTATCCTGAAATTCTTGGAGCTTTCATAATAACTTCCAGGTCCGATTGTACGTGGTCTCCATGCCCTCAGACTATTGGCTCCACCTATGAAAAAAAGCTTGTCAAAAGGAACGATCTTCTCGTTGCCATAAGGGTAGACCATACCCATATTAAACCTTATCGCGGTTGAATTGTTCTCGTTGATAATGGTACTGCACCTGGCATCGATTTCTGATTTTGTGTACTGGTAATAATTCACTTTCAGCAACTGGTAGGATGTGTCCTTGTTTTTGGTCTGGTCGATGAGGCGCCTGGTAATCCTGTGTATATTACCACCGAACTCAATGATATTGGCCCTGATAAAAAAAAATGTCCTGCTTTTGGTGGTATTCCTGTCGGTAAACAGGACATTTAAACCTGTAGAAGTAATCAGGTTGTTGGAAAACAGTCGCCGTATAAACGCACTGTCAGCGCGGCCATTCAGGAGAATATCATCCTTGATGGTGTTCTTGCTGAATGACATTTCAAGTACATTCAGGAACCAGGTCGCGCCCTTTGTCAGTATCTGGTATTGGTAGGTCAACGGCAGTATACGCCTTAAATAATCGGGGTTTTCTTCGTACATAAAAGACACGTTGAAATTGGTCTTGATGGATTTAACCTTGATCCTTTTCCAGCTCTCTAAAGGTTTCAAGAAGGAAGACCTGGGCATACTCAATGATAAGTTAAAACTTTGCTGGTAGGCTGGCGAGAAATTTTTAAGTTTGTGGTCAACTGAGTCCCTGTACAACTGTGCTTCAATCCTGGTATTGGAACTGATCTCAAATACTTCGGCATTGCGGAAAAAGTTCCTGTTGGTCCAAAGCAGGTTAAACGCTACTCCGTAAGAGTTGCCCAAATTGACGTTTTGTATCCTGTTGAGTTGGGAAAGAATGCCTTGAGGTTCGATGGTAACCGCCTGCCTGTAATTTGTTTTCAGGGTGATGATGGCATCCAGTCCCTCCACAGAATCCTTGATGGATTTATTGAAGGTGATGTCTATGAATTTAAAGATTGGGAATTCACTGAGTTTATTATACGTATTCTCAAGTTCACTGTACCGGTAAACATCACCTTCCTTGATGGTGATGTTCTTTGCAACCACATTGGGTTTCATCGCGAAGCCATTCATGTAAAAGGACATGTCTGCGTAGCGTATTGGAGGAAGTATCCTTTGTGTTTCATCATCGTTCTCGAATATCACCGCTACATGGTGAATGTACTTCCTGGTAAACCTTTCGTTGTCTGATTTGTTGGCAACTGAGATGTTAATGTTCACACGGTTCCTTTGCCTCATGGTATCCATTTCAATGTCGATAAAATCCTTGGTGAAATCGTAATAACCGCTATTCTTCATGACGAGGGTCAACCTGTTACGCTCTTTTGAAATGCTTTCAACCTCTATGATATTGCCACTGTCCATGAATGACTCCTTCATATTTGCATTCAGGAATTTATCTATTTCAGCATCATCCGCAGAGAGGTTTACCTGGTTAATGATATAAGGGCTGGAGGGGATGATGAAATACGTGACAGTTGCTTTTTTACCGTGATACCTGATCTCATGTTTTACATCACAATTAAAATAACCCTTGCTGAACAGGTAGTTTTTCAGGTTTTCCTCCGACCGTACAATTTCAAGGGTGTCCAATATCACGGGAGCCTCACCATTACTTCTCAAAAATTTCCTTTTCTTGTTGGTCTCGTTTTTTTCAGGATGTTTTTTATTGCTGCCAAAATTGTACATCTGCAAGTGAAACCTGCCTAAAATAAATATTTTCCTGTTGGGTTTGTGTTTGATGTAAAGCGCCTTGTCATCATCTATCTTGCCGAGTAATTTGTTGAAGATGCTGTTGCCTGAATCGCTTGTCTTTAATTTGTTTTTCACCAATAAATATTTACCTTCGGGAACTAATTTGGTGGTTTTGCAGGCACCCATCAGCAGCAATACCATCAGACCTAAAGCACAAATACAGTGATTAGCAAGGCGAACATTCAATATATTAAAGGTCTTCAAGATAAAAAACAAAGACAAAAATATGGCCATTTTGTCGTTGAAGGTGAAAAAAGTATTACCGAATTGTTGACAAGCCACTTTGAAATCATCAGATTGTATGCATTACAGGATTGGATCGATGATAACAAGCAGGTTATCAAAAAGATACCTTGTGACGCAGTAACTGTTACAGAATTAAAACAGGTATCTGTTCACCAGGCACCCCAGAAGGTACTTGCCATTGTCAAAATCCCTGCTTCAGCAAAACCTGATAAGAAGAATCGTTTTATACTTGCATTGGATGCTGTGCAGGACCCGGGAAACCTTGGTACAATTATCAGGATAGCCGATTGGTATGGGATTAAACAAGTGGTTTGCAATAAGGGTTGTACAGACGTTTATAACCCAAAATGCATCAACTCAACGATGGGCAGTTTTCTGAGGGTGGAAATTGTTTACAGTGAAATTGTAGAGCTCTCCCTGGCTGTTGACCTGCCATTGATAGTGGCAACTTTAGATGGTCAGGATGTTCACCACGCAGAGAAAATCACAAAGGGTGTAATCGTCATAGGCAATGAAGGTCACGGTATTCACAAGGATATTATCAGGGCTGCAAGATACCAGGTCACCATACCGAGGTTGGGAGGTGCAGAATCATTGAACGCAGCTATCAGTGCAGCGATTATTATTGATAATCTGGTGACTATATCTTAGCCTTGCAGCAAGCCTTGCCTTTACTGCAGGTCTTGTCGTTCTTCTCAGCGCATACTTCTTCTCCACTGCAACCTTCATGAGCTGCGCTCTGGTGCATCATCTTATCCTTTTCGCAATGTGCCTCGTCCTTGTCACTGCAGCAACCTGCTCCATCTCCAAAGTGTTTGTTAGCATGTCCTTCGCCGCAATTGTTCATACACGCTTCTTTTGAAATGCATTTCTTGCCACATGATTTCATGCAGGGACCTACAAATTCACCTAAGTCATTGTACAGGCTCATGCAATAGGCTCTTTCAGCTGAATCACATTCAAGGCTGTCACACATATTTGCGCATTGGCCAATGGTCATTGTAGCACATGCATTAATGTCGCATTTGCCGTGTTTCATATCGTGACCATCACCACATTCACCATGCATGGCCATCTTGTCTTTTCCGCAGCAATCGTCTCCTGCCATGTTTCCGTTACCACCACCGATGGCGATGTATGGAGCGATAACCAATGAAACAATACTCATCAACTTGATCAGGATATTCATGGAAGGACCTGAGGTATCCTTGAACGGATCACCTACAGTATCTCCGGTTACGGAAGCTTTATGAGGCTCAGATTTTTTATAGAACATTTCACCATTGATCAAAACGCCTTTTTCAAATGATTTCTTGGCATTGTCCCATGCACCACCTGCGTTGCTCTGGAAAATTCCCATCAACACACCTGATACGGTAACACCAGCCAACAAGCCACCCAATACTTCAGGTCCGAATGCAAACCCAATGATGACAGGAGTAATCAGTGCGATAGCGCCCGGAAGCATCATCTCGCGTATAGAGGCTTTGGTAGAGATCGCCACACATTTTTCGTATTCAGGTTTTGCCTTGTATTCCATGATACCCGGAATGTCGCGGAACTGCCTGCGCACTTCATTGACCATGTCCATGGCGGCTTTTCCTACAGCTTGTATACACAATGCAGAGAAAATGAAAGGAATCATTCCACCTACAAATAAACCTGCCAATACATTGGCTTTATAAATATCAATATGTTGATTGTCCGGCATTGCAATACCCACAAATGCAGCAAATAATGCCAGGGATGTCAATGCAGCGGATGCGATAGCAAAACCTTTTCCGGTTGCCGCCGTTGTATTTCCTACTGCATCCAGGTTGTCTGTGCGTTCGCGCACTTCAGGAGGCAATTGACTCATTTCTGCGATACCACCTGCATTGTCTGCGATTGGTCCGAATGCGTCAATGGCTAATTGCATGGCAGTTGTTGCCATCATGCCTGCAGCGGCTATCGCTACACCATATAAGCCTGCGAAATAATAAGAAGCCATGATACCACCGGCAAGAGTCAGGATAGGGACTACAGTAGATTTCATACCAACTGACAAGCCCGCAATGATATTGGTCGCATGACCTGTTGAAGATTGCTGTACTATGGATTTCACAGGCGTTTTGCCCATGGCTGTGTAATATTCAGTGATAATACTCATGATGGCTCCTACAACGCTTCCAACCAAAATGGCCCAGAATACGTTTAACCTTGAAAATTCATAACCACGCATATTCAATGTTTCGGGCAGCATCCACATCACGACGAAATAAGAAGCGATAACCGTTAAAATGATTGACATCCAGTTACCCATGTTCAGGGCATTCTGCACGCTTGAATGGTCATCCTTGATACGGACAAACATGGTTCCGATGATTGAAAAAACGATACCTAGGCCACATATCACCATTGGCAACAGGATTGGGGACATGCCTCCAAAATTATCAATGACATTCATTTCCTGGCCCAATACCATGGTAGCAAGGATAGTTGCAACGTATGAACCGAAAAGGTCGGCGCCCATACCTGCCACATCACCTACGTTATCACCCACATTATCCGCGATTGTAGCAGGGTTGCGCACATCGTCCTCAGGAATACCTGCTTCTACTTTACCTACCAGGTCAGCACCAACGTCAGCGGCCTTGGTATAAATACCTCCTCCGACACGGGCAAACAATGCAATGGATTCAGCACCCAATGAAAAGCCTGTCAGTACTTCAATTGCTGTTCTCATGTGTATAATGTTTACACCAGAGTCACCTATTACGTTAAATACACTTAGGAACACGATAAATAAACCACCGAGTCCAAGCACTGCTAGTCCTGCAACACCAAGGCCCATAACGGTTCCTCCTGTGAAGGACACCTTTAAGGCTTGTTTCAAACTGGTACGTGCGGCCTGTGTAGTACGCACATTGGCTTTGGTAGCCACTTTCATGCCTATATACCCTGCTGTGGCAGAAAATACCGCACCGATGATGAATGCAATTGCTATGATCCAGCTGGAGTGGATCTCATGACCATTTATATGTTCTATAGTTCCGGAATAGGCTAATAAAGCGGCTGCAAACACAACGAATATGCTCAGGACCCTCCATTCGGCCTTCAGGAAGGCCATAGCGCCGTCAGCGATATAGCCAGCCAATTCCTGCATGTTTTTATCACCGGCATCCTGTTTGCCTACCCATGCCGATTTTACTGCCATTACCAAGAGTCCTAATACACCAAGTGCCGGGACTAAATATAAAACTAAATGATTCATAAATAAATAAATGTGTTTCTAAATTTAAGGGTGCAAAAATAAGCAAATAGTTTGAAAAAGTATATTTTTTAAAAAAATGACACTGATAGCCGCACTTGCAACAGTATTAGCTGTTTGTCTAAAGGTCACCCCTGTGGCATTTTGACCACAGGGGCGCCTGAGCGTTTCAGTTTTCAACAGGCTTGGGACCTATCATCAGCATGTCATTGACCACTATTTCGGTAATATGATGCTTGACGCCATCCTTGTCCGTATAATGGCGTGTTACAAGTTTGCCTTCAATGGCGACTTCCTTGCCCTTGTTGAGGAATCTCGCGACAATTTCCGCTGTTTTACCCCATGCTACAAGGTTGTGCCATTGCGTTTCATCCACACGTTCACCCTTGTCATTTTTGTAGGTTTCTGAGGTGGCAATGCTGAAACGCGCTACAGCGTTTCCATTTCCAAAAATTTTGGTTTCAGGCTGCGCTCCGAGGCGGCCGATTAACAATACACGATTTCTTAAAGAGTTCATAACATAAAAATTTTAAATGATGTCGCAAAGATGCATCGGCCAGGAAGTCCCAGCAATTTTTAGTCATTTAGATTCGGTTATAAGTGTTTAAGGTCGGGTAGGGGCCTGTAGATGCTTGATTCCCTCATTCCACCCAACTCAGATAATACCGCGGATCCTCCACATCCATAGCAGCCTCGGTGATCTTCAAAGGGTAAAAAGGATCTATCATCACAGCAAGTTCCTTGGTTTCCTTGGCGCCTATGCTTTTTTCCACTGTGCCGGGATGCGGTCCGTGCGGAATGCCTTTGGGGTGCAAGGTGATCATGCCGCGCTCCACATGCTTGCGGCTCATAAAGTCACCATCTACATAATACAGGACTTCATCTGAATCCACATTGCTGTGGTTATAAGGGGCAGGAATTGACAAAGGATGGTAGTCAAACAGCCTCGGCACAAACGAACAGATCACAAAATTATGTCCCTCAAATGTCTGGTGTATCGGTGGCGGCATGTGTATCCTGCCGGTAATAGGTTCATAGTTGTGTATGCTGAAACCATAAGGGTAATGGTAACCGTCCCAGCCTATCGCATCAAAGGGGTGTGAGGCATAGGTATACGGGAAAAGTTCGTTGCCTTTTTTGATCATCACCTTAAAATCGCCCATCTTGTCGTGGGTTTCAAGGTCCTGCGGCAACTTGATGTCGCGTTCGCAATAGGGAGAATGCTCCAGGAACTGACCTGTTGTATTCAGGTAGCGTTTTGGCGGGCGAATCGGGCTGAATGACTCAACAATGAACAATCTGTTGTTTGCATCATTAAAATGCAACTGGTAGATGACACCTCTCGGGATCACCAGGTAATCGCCATATTCAAACCTGATAGTACCGTAAAGGGTCTTGAGCATGCCGCTACCCTCATGGATAAAGATGACTTCATCTGCATCCGCATTCTTGTAAAAATAATCCGTCATGGAATTCCGGGGTGCAGCGCTGGTAATATAGAGGTCGCTATTGAACAGTTGTATGACCCTGCTTTCGAGGTAATCATCCTTGGCAGCTGTCTTGAAAGTCAGGAAACTCCTGTTTTGCATATTATTGCCGATCTTTGCCTTAGGCGCTGCATTGATCGGATCACCAATAGCCTTGACAAGGGTTGGGGGGTGGCAATGATACACTAATGCATACGTGCTTGAAAATCCTTCAGTGCTCACCAACTCCTCTGAATACAGGCTTCCATCGGGTTTTCGGAATTGGGTATGTCTTTTTTCAGGAATTTTTCCTGCTTTATGGTAATATGGCATAAATTTCGTTTAAATTTGTGGGTAAAATTAATGAATATTTGTAATATGTTAAACTTTAAATCTCTTTGTTTTTCTATTCTTGTAATTGTACTTTTTATCTTCGGGTATGCCTGTAAGGAGGAGGCCCGAAACCCTCGATATATTTCAGAAAATGATACCACTTTCTCTCCGGATATCAGGAACGTCAGCAAGAAAATAAATGCAAAACCAGGAAATCCAGAGTTATATTACACAAGGTCCAATGCGTTCTATTTTGAAGGTAATTTCAAGCAGGCAGTGTTGGATATAGAATATGCCATCTACCTCGATTCGGTCGCCCCGCTTTATCATTTCCAAAGGGGTAAATACCTGATGTCAGGCGATACCGCGAATGCCAAAGAGGCTGAAAAATCTTACCGGAGGGCCATACTTCTCAAACCTGATTTTTTTGATGCTTATGTTTCCCTTGCACAGGTCATGCTGGCCAAACAAAAGTATGACGAATCTGAAAAACTATACCGGGAGGCCAATAAACTGGACCCTTCCAATCCATTGCCTTATTTTTATCTTGGTATCATTGCCAAGGAGATGAAGGATACTGCCAAAGCCATTTTATTATTTGAAAAGACATTGGTATATGACAGCAGGCATTATGATGCACTAATGCAACTCGGGAACTATTATGCTGAAAAAAAGAATAAAAAAGCGCTTATGTTTTTTGACCAGGCCATCAAAGTGAACGAATTCAGCGATGAGGCTTTGTATGCGAAGGGTTTGTTCCTGCAGCAAAAGCACCTTTACAGGGACGCCGCCGCATTGTATGAACAGGTCGCCAAAATGAATCCCGGACATATTTTTTGCAGGTATAACCTGGCTTATATCAACGGTCTGTTCGGCAACTATGACAAAGCTGTAAAATTGCTGGATGAGGCCATAGACCTGTCTCCTGAATATGCGGATGCATACACGCTCAGGGGTGCCATGAAGGAAAACCTGAAGAACAGCACAGGTGCATTCAATGATTACAGCAGGGCTCTTCAACTGGATCCAAACCAGAAATTGGCAAAGGAAGGGTTGAAGAGGATCAATATTACAATTTCAATGCCCTAGGGGAATGGTGATCGGTAATCGGTAATCAGTAATCGGTAATCGGTGGGATTATGAATGATGAACTTAGCGCAGCGCTCTCACGACCGAAGGGAGTAATTATGAGTGATGAATTGAAACATGCTCCTCCCTAAATCCTAAATCCTAGTTCCTATATCCTTGCCCCTATATCCTAGCCCCTCAAAAAAAGTAATTTTTATATTTTAAAAATAGTTTATTTTTATGCCATAATTAACCGGCATGAAAAACAAATTTAATCTTT
>JANWHK010000189.1 GCA_025450395.1 Bacteroidia bacterium | reverse complement strand
TTTCCCTAACTTTGCAGGAGCTTCCATGCTCACACCTCACAACCATTCAACAATTATTAAAGCATCCGCTACAGAAGCCGGTTTTTCTTTTTGCGGAATTTCAAAAGCTGGATTTCTTGAAGAACAGGCACCGAAATTGGAACAATGGCTGAAAAAGGGATACCAGGGCGAAATGCAATACCTGGAAAATCATTTTGACATGCGTCTCGATCCGCAGAAATTGGTTCCGGGAGCTAAAACTGTGGTTAGTCTGCTGTATAATTATTATCCCAAAAAGGAGCAAGCCGGACACAGCCTGAAAATTGCCAAATACGCATATGGTGAAGACTATCACCAGGTTGTTAAGGATAAATGCAGGGACCTGATGAATGACTTAACTGCTAAAATAGGCAAGATTGAAGGCAGGGCCTTTGTTGACAGCGCCCCGGTAATGGAAAGGGCCTGGGCGGAAAAGAGCGGGCTCGGCTGGATAGGCCGGCATGGTTTACTCATTAACAAGCAACAGGGTTCCTTTTTCTTTATTGCAGAGTTGATCATTGACATTGAATGTGAACCCGATGTGCCAATAAACGATTATTGCGGTACCTGCACAAGGTGCGTTGACGCCTGTCCCACTGATGCCATTTTGCCCGATAAGACCTTGAATGCCACTAAATGCATTTCCTATCTCACCATCGAATTGAGGAATGAAATACCAACTGAGTTTGCGTCAAAAATGGAGAACTGGATGTTTGGCTGTGATATTTGCCAGGATGTATGTCCCTGGAACCGCTTTTCAGTAGTGAACAATGAACCCAGGTTTAATCCCAAAAATGAAATACTCAACTATTCCGCAAAGGAATGGGAAGAGATCAGCGAGGATGTGTTCGGCAATATATTCAACAAGAGTGCGGTGAAGAGAACAAAGTTCAGCGGCCTGAAACGCAATATCGAGTTTTTGAAAAAGAAATAAATCTGCCTGCTAGTCCCGTAGGGACTACATATGGGTAGCACCCATTTCCACACAATTCAACGTACCGTAGGCACAAACCATCCCATTTGTTAAATCCCCGGTACCATTTATTAAAATCAGTTTGCCAGCGCTTGCATGACCCTTATGTTTGCTAAAATGAAAGATTTTGTATCCATCAAGAACTGGGCAGATGATGAAAGACCACGCGAAAAACTTATAAAAAATGGCAAGGCGGCGCTTAGCAATGCGGAATTGCTGGCTTTGCTGCTTTCAACGGGCACTGTTAAACAATCAGCTCTCGACCTGGCAAGGACTATTTTAACAAGATTCAACAATGACCTCAATGAACTGGCCAAATCCGGGATTAAGGACCTGTGCAAAATCGATGGTATTGGCCCGGCAAAAGCTGTTACCATCATCGCTGCGATAGAACTTGCAGGAAGGCGCCAGGCATTGGATAGCCGCGAAAAAAAGATGATCTCATCCAGTAAGGATGCCTATAATATTGTGCGGAATATCCTGGAGGACCTGAACCACGAGGAATTCTGGATATTGACACTTAACAGGAAAAATGGTGTGATAGCTGAATACAGGATTAGCGAAGGTGGCCTTACCTCTACAGTGGTCGACCAGAGGAAAATATTCAAGATTGCCCTGGACGATAAAAGCACCGGAATCATCCTTTTTCACAACCATCCTTCAGGGAATACCCAGCCCAGCGAGGCGGACAATCAACTGACAAAAAAGCTGAAGGACGGGGGCAAAATTCTGGATATTAGTGTTTTGGACCACTTAATCATCACCCAGAAAGGGTATTACAGCTATGCGGACGAAGGGCTGCTGTAACATTTTTTTATTAAAATCGTTTGTATGTATTATCTTTGCAGATTCATTTAAGTTTGAGGAGCCTCCTATTATATTGTCTTGTTGTGTGTATTGCTATTGGCACTTCCTGTTCAAGGTATTCCCGCGTAGTTAAAAAAGGCACCAACGACGAGAAGTATGAAATGGCTGTGAAAATGTTCAAGAAGGAAGACTATGTCAGGGCTTTGCCACTTTTTGAAGATCTTCTTGCAGTTTACAGGGGAAAGGAAAAAAGTGAAGAAATATACTATTATTATTGCTATTGCTATTACGGCCTGGGCCAGTTTGAGTTAGCTGCTTTCCATTTCAAGAATTTCACGGAAAACTATTATAACAGCAAGCACATGGAAAAGTGCAGTTTTATGTATGGCCATTGCCTTTACAAGGATGCATTGCCATATTTCCTCGACCAGACTGCTACCAGCAAGGCCATCGCTGAAATTCAGCTGTTCCTGAATATGTACCCGAATTCCAACGGCGTCTATCAAATCGATTCTTTTATTGTCATGAAAGATGGTTTTGGAGTGGAAATCAAGGATACTGTTACCTTTAAGGAGAAGTCGAATGAACAAATCGAGGAATTAAGAACTAAGCTGAAGACCAAGGCATATGAGAATGGCAAGCTGTTTTATAAGATACAGGATTATCACGCAGCGGTGGTTTCATTCAAGAATACACTCAAGGATTTTCCTGACATGGAAAACAAGGACGAAATAGAATTCCTGATTGTTAAATCATCTTATCTTTTTGCAAAATACAGCGTTGATGAAAAAAAGGAAGAGAGATACCAGGCTGTTTTCACGGAATACAAGGAATTTACAAGGAATAACAAGTCCGGTAATAAATATTATGCAGAGGCGACTGAAATCAATGCCAAGGCCTCTGAAGAATTGACAAAACATCAAAAACTCCATAAAATTCAATAAAATGAAAGAACAAAAATTGTCTCCAAGTGCAGAGGCCCGCAATCTGAAAGATTTAGAAGCAATTAGCGGCAACTTGTATTTATCCACCGTGATCATTGCAAAAAGGTCTAACCAGATCTCCCAGCAAATCAAGGAAGAGTTAAGCAATAAATTATCTGAATTTGCATCAGACCACGACAATCTTGAAGAAGTGCATGAAAACAGGGAGCAGATTGAAATCAGCGCCATGTACGAAAAGATGCCGAAGGCTACATTGGTGGCCACCCACGAATTCCTGAACGATAAGGTATATTATCGCTTACCTGACAATGAGTCTGAAGGGTAAACATATTTTACTCGGAATAACAGGAAGTATCGCTGCCTATAAGGCGGCTTTTTTAACACGATTACTCGTAAAGGAACATGCAGAGGTCAAGGTCATCATGACAGAGGCCGCAAAATCCTTTATTGCCCCCATTACCTTATCCACTTTAAGCAAGCAAGCTGTATTGTCTGACCTGGTCAACCCGGATTCAGGCGACTGGAACAACCATGTGGAACTCGGACTTTGGGCGGATGCCATGATAATTGCACCGGCCAGCGCCAATACCATAGCGAAAATGGCCAACGGATTCTGTGATAATTTATTGACTGCTACATATCTTTCCGCTAAATCCACCGTTTTTTTTGCACCGGCAATGGACCTGGACATGTATAAGCACCAGTCTGTCCAGAATAATATCAGCAAGCTGGCTTCCTATGGCAATATTTTAATCGATGCCGGGGAAGGCGAACTTGCAAGTGGCCTGGAAGGTAAAGGCCGCATGGCTGAACCTGAAGAAATCATTCAAATTCTTACTGATTATTTTGCTGCCTGATTATTACAAATGTAAAAAGATTGTCATTACTGCCGGACCTACATACGAAAAGATAGATCCGGTTCGTTTCATAGGCAATTATTCTACAGGTAAAATGGGATATGCAATAGCTGAAGAACTCGCAGAAAACGGGGCCGAAGTGCACCTGGTATCAGGCCCGGTAAAACTGGAGATAAACCATCCGGATATTAAGGTTTATCATGTCGAATCGGCGAGGGAGATGTACGCTCAATGCATGGATCTTTTTCCTACATGCGATATCGCCATTATGGCAGCTGCAGTGGCTGATTACAGGCCTGAGGAATACCATGAAACCAAGGTGAAGAAAAACGCTGACCACATGACTCTCCAACTCGTAAGGAATCCTGATATACTGGAGGCGATCGGACAAATGAAAAAGGCTCACCAGGTGGTGGTGGGATTCGCACTTGAAACGGATAATGAAATAGAGAATGCACAACAGAAACTGTTGAAGAAAAATGCTGATGCCATTGTGCTGAATTCATTGAATGACAAAGGCGCGGGTTTTAAGCATTCAACTAATAAAATTAGTATTATTCTGAAAAAAGGTATTATTTTTGAATACCCTTTAAAGGACAAACAAGACGTAGCCAAAGATATTATTACATGTATTTCTCAAAATTTCAAATAAAAACTGTTTTTACTTTTTTAATCGTTTTTTTACTCCATACGGATGCAAGGGCACAGGATGTTGAAGCGACCATTACGGTGATTCATCCAAAAGTGCAGATATCCAATACACAGATTTTCTCTTCACTCCAGGCCTCCATGTCACAGTTTGTCAACCAGCGTATATGGTGTGCCGATAAATTGACCACCATTGAGCGTTTTAAGATCACCATGCTGGTGGACATCACGCATTACGAACTGAATTCAAACGATTTCCGGGGAACCATACAGATACAGGCTACACGTCCCGTATTTGGAAGTACCTATAGTACCGTCATATTTAACCAGCTGGATGCTGAATTTGATTTCCAGTACCAGGAATTCCAGGCCATGGAGTTTCAGCAAAGCGCCAATGTATACAACCTCACGGGCATGCTCGCGTTTTATGTCAATATAGTCATTGGCCTGAATTATGACACCTATTCTTCAGAAACAGGAATGCCTTATTACCAGAAGGCAAGGGAGATACTGAATGCAAGCCAGAATATTTCGGGCTGGAGGCCCAATGATGGCCAGAGTTTGAAAAACAGGTTCTACCTCATCGACAACCTGACAAACGACCGGTATTTGCCGATACGGAAAAGTCTTTATAATTATCACATGAATGGCTTGGACATGATGCACAAGGATGTGGTCAAGGGGCGGGATGAGATCTATAAATCACTTGAGAATTTTCAGGAACTCACACGTGTTTTCCCGAATTCCATGCTGCTGAAGGTGTTTTTTAATGCGAAATACAAGGAACTTATTGAGATATTCAAGGGAGCACCTACAGCAGAACAAACAAAGGCCATAGAACTCTTGTCAAAAATGGATCCGGCAAACAAGGTGTTCTATGATAAAATTAAGACCTGATGAAACGATCTGAACTTATTTTTACAGGCCACATTTCTAATAGTTTTTCCCATTATTGCCAGAACCACCATATTCATGAAGCGGTGGTCATCGTTGACACCCATACGGAGTTCAATTGCCTGCCTTTGCTGGACAGCCCGTTCCCGGTGATATGTATACCCGCGGGTGAACCAAACAAGAATCTCGGGACGCTTGATTCGATACTGAAAAAACTTATAGAGTACCGTGCCGATAAACAAACAGTGATATTTAATCTCGGTGGTGGAATGGTGTCAGACATAGGTGGGTTTGCGGCTTCTGTTTACAAAAGAGGCATTAGGTACGTCAATATTCCCACTACGCTTATGGGCATGGTGGATGCGGCCATCGGAGGCAAGACCGGCGTGGACTATTTGAATTACAAGAATTATCTGGGCGTGTTTAAACTTCCTGAAGCGGTCCTTGTTTCTGAAGAATTCCTCAAGACCCTGCCCGCAGAAGAATTAAACAGTGCCTGGGCTGAGATCATTAAAACGGCTTCCGTAAGCAGCAGGGACCTGATGGACCTGGTCATTGCCGGGGCGCCCCTTGGCAATATTATAGCCATGTGTGCAAGTTGTAAGGAAGAAATCACCAATAAGGATTTTACGGATGAGCATATACGCCAATTGCTGAATTTCGGGCATACCATTGGCCATGCTTTTGAAAGTTACAGGTTGAGTGTTAACATGCCTGTCATGCATGGGGTCGCTGTGGCTAAGGGCATGATATACGAAACAAGGCTGGCGCTTAAGCTTGGTTTGATATCTGCGCCGGATGCAAAGTTGATCATTGAACTGGTTAAAAGCAAAATGTATTGTGATGAACTCACTGAAAATGAATTCGGCTGTCTACAGCCCTTCCTCGCTGGAGACAAAAAGAATTCAGGTGGAGATATCGTTTTTTCATTGCCCACAGGCATAGGGCAAGGCACCTATGGAGTGAAGGTTATTATGGAAGATATAAAGATTTAAAAATCAAATCTGTTTTTTAAAAAAAACATATTAATTTGCACAATTAAATTTGAATGATTGGATAACAATCTCAAAAACAAATTGAAGCATCATGAACGCTCATAAAAAACAAACAGACAGTCAATCCATGAATAAAAGGGAATTATTAGACCATAAACGCAAGGAATCTTTGCTTGGCGGGGGTGAGGAAAGAATTAAGTCACAGCATGCAAAAGGCAAGTTAACAGCCAGGGAGCGCATCCATTTTTTAATGGACGAAAACAGTTTTAACGAAGTTGGCGCCTTTGTGACACACCGCAGCAATGATTTTGGAATGCAGAAACAAAAATTCTCCGGGGATGGGGTTGTGACCGGATATGGTACCATCAATGGAAGGCTGACCTATGTGTTTTCACAGGATTTTACCGTTTTTGGCGGTTCCCTGAGTGAGACCCACGCTGAGAAAATATGCAAGATAATGGATCTTGCCCTGCAGAATGGCGCACCTATCATCGGGTTAAACGATAGCGGGGGAGCCAGGATACAGGAAGGAGTTGTGTCTTTAGGTGGTTATGCGGATATATTTTACAGGAACACCATCGCCAGTGGTGTGATACCGCAGATTTCAGCCATTATGGGACCATGTGCGGGAGGTGCTGTATACTCACCGGCCATTACAGATTTTATCGGCATGGTGGAAAATACGAGTTATATGTTTGTAACCGGTCCCAATGTGGTAAAAACAGTGACGAATGAGGAAGTGACCAGTGAACAACTGGGTGGTGCTTCAGTACATTCCTCCAAATCCGGTGTGGCACATTTTTCATTTGCCAATGAGATTGATTGTTTAACAAGCCTGAAAAGGCTTTTGAGTTATATGCCCCAGAATTGCGAGGAAACAACCCCGCATCTCACATACCAGGTCAGTAATGAAAACAGGGAATCGCTCAAGTCCATTGTACCGGATAACCCCAACCAGCCTTATGATATG
>JANWHK010000188.1 GCA_025450395.1 Bacteroidia bacterium | reverse complement strand
TAATTGCCATTGGTGATTTTAATGCGAATGACCAGGAAGACCCCCTCGATATCCTAAGGGCGGCCGGCCTGTTAAGCCTTACAGGTGATGACTATTCATACATATTTGATGGACAGGCAGGTTCGCTGGACCATGGTTTTGTGACGACGTCAATGTTCAATGCAATGACCGATGCAACAAAATGGCATATCAACTGTGACGAACCTGTAATCATAGATTACACATTGGCATTCAAGACCCAGGACTTGTATTCACAGATACCATATCGCTCATCCGACCATGATCCGCTGATAGCAGCGTTTAACCTCGTGAAAAAACCCATATCAGTTGAAAATTTGAAGTTCAATACAGCACTTAAAATTTATCCTCAACCCAATCATGGTAGTTTTACAATTGATGTGGGAGGTTTGGGTGCGTCTTCCATCCAGATTTACAATCTTACGGGCCTATTGGTTTATTCGGAAGATGGGGTTGAAGGCGTTAGAGAAATTCATACAAAACTGCATGCAGGCCTGTATTATCTTGTGTGTGAAGGGCAGGGAACCTTTAAGCTGCTTATTTTGTAAAAGTGGTTTGGTCTTATCATCTGACGATACTTGTTGGTCAGGAAGGACTGGTAATCGGTGAACAGCCGGTAATCGGTAATCGGTGGGGAACGTAAATAAATTGGGAAAAGTTAAACGATATTATTTAACGATAATAATATGGAATATGTAAAAAGTTATAAGGATTTAGAGGTATATAAACTTTCGAGACAATTGTCAAGAGAGGTTTTTGAAATATCAAAGAAGTTCCCTAAAGAAGAAATGTATTCACTTACCGATCAAATAAGAAGGTCATCTCGATCAACCGGGGCACAAGTAGCAGAAGCATGGGCCAAAAGAAAATATGAAAAACACTTTATTAGTAAATTGACTGATGTAGATGGTGAACAATTGGAGACACAACATTGGATTGAAACAGCATTAGATTGTTCATATGTATCAGAGGAAATCGCAAACAGATTATTAAGTCATTGTTTTTCAATAGGGAAAATGTTGAGCTCGATGATTAGTAAGGCTGAGACCTTTTGTAACAAATAACAAATAGAATTGTAAATACCGATTACTGAATACCGATTACCGATTACCGTTCCCTCGGTCATTTTTCATAGAACTCAATCGGAAGTTGATCCGGGTCGTTTATGAAAGTAAAATATTTACCGGTGATTTCATCCAGGCGGACGGGTTCGGCTTCAATGTTTTTATCATTCAATTGTTGAATAACATGATACAGGTCATCCACTTCAAAGGCAAGGTGTCTCAATCCAGCAGCTTCCGGTCTCGAAATCCTGGCGGGTGGGTCCGGAAATGAAAAAAGCTCAATCACATAGTTGCCTTTCAGGGCCAGGTCCAATTTATACGATTGACGTTCCGCGCGGTAAGTCTCCCTGATGATTTCAAGTCCCAGTATTTCAGTATAAAACAACTTCGACTTTTCGTAATCGGAGCAGATGATGGAGATATGGTGTATGCGGTTCAGGATGGGCGGATTGTTTTTTCATCACAAACTTAATCCTAAATAATCAATATTGCTTTCGATTTTTTTTATCCCGATAAATTCAGCATTTTTGCATGATTAAATGTTTAAAGGAGTCACTACGCAAGATATCTTGAAAACGCTTGGCCTCGCAATCCTCGCTTTTATAGCCTATATTATTATCGCCATGCTGTTCACCGGCTGGTACACCCGTCACGGACAGAGTATTAAGGTGCCGAAGGTGGAAGGTATGCCCATTGAAAACGCCTACACCCTGCTGGACGATAATAACCTTGAAATGGTGGTGATTGATTCTGTTTATGTGGAAGACCAGAAACCCATGACCATCGTGGAGCAGGATCCGCATCCCGACATGCTTGTCAAGCCCCACAGGCTCATTTATGTGATTGTGAATACCGGCATCAAGCCAAAAGTGAAAATGCCGAAACTGATCAATGGTTCATCCAACCTTGCCATTGTACTGCTGCAGAATGCCGGCTTAAAACTCGGAAGAATAGATTCCGTAAAAAGTTCATTTGGTTCGGGTTTGGTCATCAGGCAGAAATACAAGGGCAAGGAAATTCTTCCAAATACACAGCTGGAGAAGGGTTCGGTGATAGATATCATTGTTTCCAAGCAGATTTCCAAGGTTGACAGTGCGGACCTCAATCAGATGGACAATGGGGGAGGCTCGCCTGAGATTCCGCCACCAACGCAAGGGGAATAGTGATGAAGGTCTGTAAAAATTAAAGCCATTAATGCAATAAAAGTTTAGTAATTTTGTTTTCTTCTTAGTTATGAAAGTTTTTTCAACCGTATTGTTTTCACTCTTAACCGTTTCCCTGTTTGCCCAAGGACCTATTATTACTCCCTTAAAGGGTAATGCCCGCCTGAAGGACTACAACGGGCAGGTTTCAGGCAAGCGCGCTATCAAAGATACGCTCGGTCTGCAATTTTTTGATGACTTCACTTCCACCAGGGTATATCCGGACATGGCCAGGTGGAGGGATAGCCAGGTGTTTATCAACAGCAATTTCCCGATCTCTCCGCCTAGTTTTGGCGTAGCCACCTTTGATAACCTGAACAAAAAAGGTGCCCCTTACAGAGCTCTAAGCGGCAATACAAGTGGTGGCTCTGACAGCCTGACTTCCAATATCATCAATTTGAAAACCGATAAAAGGAGTAACCTTGCCTATACAATTGCGGATTCCATCTATCTCAGCTTTTTTTACCAGACTCAGGGCATTGGAGATCCTTTGGATGGCACTGACTCCCTGGTCCTGAAATTCAAGGACACCGGTGGTGATTGGCGTACGGTATGGAAGGCAAAAGGAACTTCTGTTAAACCTTTTAAACAGGTGCTGGTCGGTATAAAGGACTCCAGATTTTTATCAGCCGGCTTCCAGTTCAGGTTTATTAATTTTGGGAAGAACACCGGCAATATGAACCAATGGCACGTGGATTATATCCGCATGGAAAAAGGAAGGAATATGCATGACACTGTGGTTGAGGACTTAGCGATCAACAGCGTTCCGGTTGGACCTTTAAGGATATATGAAAGTATGCCTTATAACCATTTCAAAGCCGATGCATCAACAAATACACTGGATTTTCATAGCATATCACATAGAAATAGTTACATTGGAACAATAAATGCATTTTATCTATGTTATGTTTTTAATAAATACGATACATTGATAAAAGAATATGATACAGCGGGGTTTGACACAGAAAAACTAAGTGATCATATGGATACATTTTTTACCCCAATTCAAATGGATACATTTAGCGGTAAAGAACCTATTGTCAGGATAAAATATAGAGCATGGGGAGGATCAAACGATGAAATCCTCACGAACAATGAATATACCAAGACCGTCTATTTCAAGAACTATTATGCCTACGATGACGGTTCTGCCGAAGGCGGGTATGGACTGGATTATGGTTCCTTGCCTCCCGGACCCGCATACTCAGCACTTAAATTCGAGATGTTTAAAGCAGATACCCTTGGAGGAATTTCGATTTTTTTCAACCGCTCGGTTTCTGATGTCATTTTTAAGCCATTCACCCTGATCGTATGGAAAGTGCTCTCTGAGCCGCCTGCCAATACAACCAAGAATGATGTGATATTAAAAAAGATAGACATGGTGACCACCAGGTATTCCGATTCCATCAATGGTTTTATCAATGTCATTTTAGATACACCACTGATATTGCCTGCAGGGAATTTTTATATAGGCTGGCAGCAAAACAGCAATTTCATACTGAATGTCGGGTATGATAACAATTATAAATACCTGCACCAGGGTGGCAGGAACCCCAACATCTTTTATAACCTGAACGGTTATTGGGAAAGGGTGAGTTCAACGATTACCGGAGTACCTATGATACGGCCTTTGTTCGGAGGTAAACTAAAGGATCCTTCAGGCATACGTGAACAGGCAGCCTTTAAAACCAATAAGGTATTTATCTACCCGAATCCTTCAGGCATCAGCTCCCTGTTGATGGTGGACAGTGAAACTGATATCCGCTCGGTGAAAGTATATGACATATCGGGAAAATTATGCTTAGAGCTCAGTGGCGAGAATGTACAGGAGATCAATGTGGCAAACCTGTCTGCGGGTTTTTACCAGGTGCTGGTCAGCGATGCAAACAATAAAGCTTCAATTCATAAATATATTAAAAATTAAGATGACGGATATTACAGCAGAAGAACTCAGGGAAAGGATGGACAAGGGAGAAAAACTTCATATCATTGATGTGAGGGAGTTATGGGAATACGAGGAATACAATATTGGTGGCAAACTGATTCCCTTGGGTGACCTTCAAGGCAAAATAGATGAACTGGATGACCTGCACCACGAGGAAGTTATAGTGCATTGTAAAGCTGGCGCACGCAGCGCTGCAGCCAAAGCCTTCATGGTGCAAAACGGTTTTACGAATGTCAGGAACCTGCTTGGGGGTATACAGGCCATACAGGCGCTGAATTAAAAACATACAGACACATTGAAAATTAAATTTTTGACCATTGGCCTTGGTTTAATTTTAACTTTCACACTCAGCCTGTGCAAGCAGGGTGTCAAGCGCGATAACACGACAACAGAAGTTTTATTCCTGAATCACCACGATTCTGTCAGGTACATGGGTACACAGGCCTGTGAGGCTTGTCATGCGGATAAATACAATACATTTATTGAGACTGGCATGGGCAAGAGTTTTGATGTCGCCTCATTAAAAAAAACTTCAGGGGATTTCAAGCATGTACGGCCCGTCTATGATTCGTTCAGGAATTTATATTACCTGCCTTTTTTCAGGGACAAGGTCTATTACCTTAAGGAATACAGGATGGATGGAAGGGATACTGTCTATTCAAGGACCGAAAAAATATCCTATATTATTGGCTCAGGCCACCATACCAATTCACACTTTATCGAAGAAAACGGGTATGTCTTCCAGGCACCCATCACTTTTTATACCCAGAAAGGCAAGTGGGACCTGCCACCCGGATTTGAGAACGGCCACAATACCAGGTTCAGCCGCAAGATTGGTCTTGAATGCATGAGTTGTCATAATTCCATACCCGATATAGTTGAAGGAACAGACAACCAATACCGCAACCTGCCCCATGGCATCAGTTGTGAAAGGTGCCACGGTCCCGGACAGATACATATCCAGGATAGGGAAAAAGGCCTTGCAAGTCCCTATACCATTGTCAACCCGCGCAAACTGGCATGGCAGAGGCAGATCGACATTTGCCAGAGATGCCACCTGCAAGGGAATGCGGTTTTGAAGCCCGGAAAAAGTTTTACCTCTTTCAAGCCCGGTATGGTCTTGTCGGAAACCTTCGACCAGTTCTCCCCGGAATATGAAGGCGGGGAGGATTTTGTGATGGCCGCGCATGCCGAGCGATTCCAGCTCAGTAAGTGTTTTACTTCATCGGTAAAGGGCGACCTGAATACAGAGAATGCCAGAGTTGGTTTTACATGCATCAATTGCCATAACCCGCATGTGAGTGTCAGGAATGTCAACAGCGTTCACTTTAATAATACGTGTAAGGGATGCCATAGCAGCAGCCAGCAAACACTGTGCACAGACACCAGGGAACACCTGGATG
>JANWHK010000187.1 GCA_025450395.1 Bacteroidia bacterium | reverse complement strand
CGTCTACATTGATACCAAGACATATAGAACAACTTGGCGTGAAAGTAGAATACAACCTCAGGAAGGCACTTGAGTGGTGCGATGTGGCAAATATGCTGAGGATACAACTCGAAAGGCAGGATATCAAATACTTTCCTTCATTAAGGGAATATACAATGCAATACGGGCTGACCCTTGACATATTGAACAGCATAGACAAGGACATAACCATCATGCACCCGGGACCCATCAACAGGGGAGTGGAAATTACCAGCGAAGTTGCCGACAGTGACTACAGTATCATACTGGGACAGGTTGAAAATGGTGTGGCTATCCGCATGGCCTGCATGTTTTTATTGGCCAACCACAAAGAATAAGCGATACACAAAACGACAAAATACATGAGTAATCCGATATTAGTTGAAGTAAGCAGGGGAGAGGTACTTGAAAGTTTTCACCGCGGTGTGGTCTGTATTGTTGACCGTGACGACAAGGTGATATACAGCCAGGGAGACGTGAAGCAGGTTTGTTATCCCCGTTCCGCACTCAAGTTTTTCCAGCAGATACCTTTATTGACTTCAGGAGCTGTTGAACATTTTGGTTTTACCGAAAAGGAGATTGCACTTTTCTGTGGCAGTCATAACGGTGAAGCCCAGCATGTGGATACTGTGAGAAGTATTTTTTCAAAGATAGGTCTCGACGAATCCTACCTGCTATGCGGTCCGCAGATGCCCACCCTGAAAGAAGACATGTACGCGCTTATCAGACAGGATATTCTGCCACAGAAGATACATAACAATTGCAGCGGTAAACACGCCGGGTTTTTGGCATATTGTGTTTATAAAAACTGGTCACTGCATGATTATATTGATCCGAAGCATCCGTTACACCTGGAAATATTAGACATCATTTCGGATTTTCACCGTTATCCAAAGGAGAAGATCCGTCAGGGAGTGGATGGTTGTTCTGCACCCATATTTTCTTTCCCTGTTTACAACCAGGCTGTTGCGTATAAGAACCTTGTTCAGCCATCAGGATTTGACGAGGCTACTCAAAAGGCATGCAAAACCATGGTGGATGCCATTGTTAAATATCCGGAAATGATAGCCGGTAAAAAAAGGTACTGCAGCGACCTGATGCGTTTATCAGAAGGCAAGCTTATCGGCAAGACCGGTGCTGATGGTGTATATTCTATAGGTATAAGGGACCTTGATTATGGTATCTGTATCAAGGTGGATGACGGCAAAATGGGTCCGCAATACAATATCGCGCAGTCCATAATTGAGCAATTGGGACTATTGACTGATGCCAACAATGCCAGGCTCAGGCACTATGTAAAACATGAAAACAGGAATTTCGGTGGATTAGTAACCGGGGAGACTTATGTGTCTGCTGAGCTTAATATTTCTGGACTTGGGAACCGGGAGCAGTAATCGGTGGGGAGGGGAATGTACGATGTACGACATACGATGTACGATGTGGGGGAACCGGTATCAAAATTATCAATTATCAATTATCAATTATCAATTGTCAATTGTCAATTGTCATTTGTCATTTGTAATTTGTAAATTGTAAATTGTACATTCCTTCGTACTTTGTTTAATTGACTACCAGGAACTGTTTTTTTACAATGGATTTTTTTGGATTTACAGGTGTTGATTCGTGTTCATCGCGTTGTCCCAGGGCCAACATCACGACGCTGGCCAATCCTTTATCCTCCAAATGCAAAATCCTGTCAACTTCTTCATGATCGAATTCCTCAACGGGAGCGCCTTCTATCTTTTGTCCGGCTGCTGCGGATATTCCTATTCCCAAAGCGATGTAAGCCTGTTTTGTACACCACTTGAGACTCGATTCATTCGGGGATTTTACCAGTAATTTCATGGTCTCTTTATAATCACTCATATTGGCAAGGGATAAGCCCTTCGAAGAAGCTATATGGGCTATCAATTCATTGATGTTATCGTTCATGATCCTTGTCCATGTAGTAAAGACAATCAGGTGTGACGCTTTGTTCAGTGAGGAGTGTTGTTCTGATTCAGGAAGAATCCTGTCAATTTGCTCTGCATCGTCTATCACTAAAATGGTATGTGGCAGCAATCCGAATGTGAAACCCGATGAACGGATGTTATCCAGTATAAGATTCAGTTGTTCTGTGCTGATCCTTGTGCCATTTTTTTTAATGACATATCGCCAGTTTAATTGATGTATGAGGTCCATAACTTCTCCAGGTATTATTGCGTTTTAAGAAGATATGGAGCCTAGTTCTTCTGCAGTTGCAGATTCAGTTTCAGTTGCAGTTTCGGTTGCTTCAAGTTGCATGGCCTTAGGGGTATTTTTTGATTTGATAAGTTCTATTTCACAAATAATTGAAACGTCTTCACCAACGAGTACGCCTCCGCTTTCAAGTACAGTATTCCAGGTGAGTCCCCAATCCTTTCTATTGATCTTTTCCTTTACTGAGAATCCTGCCTTTTCATTGCCGGCAGGGTCTTTAACAATACCGCCAAAAACAAGTTCCAGTTTCACGGGAAGGGTAACGCCCTTGATGGTAAGTTCACCCAGGAGGTTAAAAATATTTTCCTTGCTGGTCTTCTCTATCAGTGTGGAGAGAAAGGTTATCTCCTTGTAATTCTCGACATCAAAAAAGTCAGCGCTCCGCAGGTGTTCATCACGTTTGTCGTCATCGGTGCTGAGGGATGCGGTATTTATCCAGAGGTCGATATCTGCTGTAGAGAAATCGTTGTCATGGACATTGATTTCAGCATCGAATTCCTTGAATTTGCCTTTGACATGTGATATCATTAAATGCTTGACCTTGAAACCTATTTCACTGTGGTGGGGATCAATTGTCCATTTTGATTTTGTAGTCATAATATGAATTGGTACTTGGATTTCAGTGTGGAATAAAAGCAGTCTTGAAATAATTTTTATATATTATATGGAATAGGAAATTGCTATGTCGTTGATGATATTTAAGTTACCGGATGCCAGTTTGGCAACCCTGCCTGCTTCTTCTTTCTGGAACCATGACTTGACCTTGCCACTCAGAATGATGCTGCTTCCCTGGGCCAGAACCCTGATACGGTAACTGTCAACATAAGGGTTCAATTCAAGTGCCTGTTCCACCAATATATTGATGTCAGGTCTTATAACAGCTTGCTCGAAGCTTTTAATAAGCGGTTCCAGTTGGTAGGTTTGGGTCGAGGGCTCATTTTCATGGCTAAGTTGAGTATTCATGAAAAGTAACCAGGCATCCTGTGAATTTGCTTCCTGCTGGAAATTGTGATGTGTTTGGGTCTGTGTAATCATAGTTTTGTTTATTTATAGGGTTTTCAATAGTTATTTCTTCGATACAAAAATGCATCATGATGGGTCTAATAATGTTACATGACTTTTTCGTTTTGTTATATGATTCACATCATAAAAAAAAGTTGACAAAATGTCAACCTTTAGAATGGGGGGATGAAAAGATGTGAGATTTAAACCCTTTCTGGTATTGGACTATTTGCTAAAAAGTGTATAATGCACCGAGTCCATCCACTTGTCTTCGAATAATAAATTTTCCCTGAAATATGCTTCCTTGATGAATCCGTTTTTCAACAAGAGTTTTTCTGATGCCGTATTTCCAGGGTCAATAACACCTTCTATGGTGTGAAATCCCATCTCATTAAAGCCATATTTAAGAACAGCCACCAGTGCCTCATGCATAATGCCCTTTTGATGGTGTGCTTCATCCAGCATATAACCGACTTCCCCCCTGTGGCCTTCTTTGGAAATTCTTACAAATCCGATGATGCCTATCAATTCGGGATTGCCTTTTATGGTGATGGCCCAGTTGATGCTTTCGTTTTTTGCAACACTCCGGTTGATCATGCGTATGGTTTTTATGGCATCCGTTTTTGACTTGGGCCTCGGTCTTGGAATATAACGCATGATACTGGGATTAGACCTCATGTGAAATACTTCGTCGATGTCCTCCAGTTGCACCTGCCGGAGTATAAGCCGTTCTGTCTGGAGTATTGGAAATGGTGAAAAATTAAGTTCCAGCATTGTTATTGATGGGATAATACATTGCCATTTGCGTCCATTTCAAGAAAAGGATTAAATGCCAGTTCCCAATAATTGTCTTCAATATCAGAGACATACCCGCTATAGCCACCCCAGAAAACTTTTTCAGGTGCCTTCATCACTTTTATACCTTTTTGATTTAGTTCTTCAAAAACCTCATCGACTTCCTTTTCCGAATGAAAATTAATGGCCAGTGAAATCCGCTTGAAACCAGCGCCATCATTTTTTATTTTGATGTCTTCCGCCAGTTCATCTTCCGGGAATAATCCCAATATCAAACCGTTCATTTTGAAGAATACAATGCCTCCGGTATCCTTCATAATGTTCCATCCAAATATATCCCGGTAAAAGGCCTTCATCTTGCCGAGGTCTTTCACGCCAATGGTGATAAAATTAATGCGCTGTTTCATGCCACAAATTAAATGTATTTTGAACTAACCACGATCTACAAGCCGAAGAGTTTAGACCATATTTTTCCTTCGTCCTTCGTACCTTCCCCAAATTGTAACTTGTAATTTGTAATTTGTAAATTGTTCATCCCTCGTACTTAATCTTCAATCAGTATTCCCATTTTTCCCATTCTGTAATCGCGGTAGGCCTCCATGATCTCTGTATCGCTGTTCATCACGAACGGTCCCTGTGCAACAATCTTTTCACCGATGGGTTCCCCGCTCATCAGAAGGGCCCTGGTATCTTCCATGCCTTCAATTGAAATACCATCACCGTCATTGCCAAACACCGCCATATTTTTACCGCTGACCTCCTGCTCATTCATCCTGAGTTTACCATCCAAAAGGTAAATGAAGGCATTGTGATCGGGTGGGAGGGGAATGTCGAGTTTACCGCCGGCCTTTATATGCAACATGGCCGAATTGATAGGTGTCATGGTGGGTATAGGTCCGTCAATGTCCAGGAGTTTACCGGAAATGATGCTTGCTTCAACAAGTTTATCAGGACTTTTGAATTGAGGTGTCTCCTCCTTTGAAAGCGGATAATAAAATGGTTGTTCCATCTTGTTCCTGGCCGGGGAGTTGATCCAAAGCTGTATGATCTCCATTTCGTTTTCCACAGGTCTTTCGCTGTGTATGATGCCCATTCCGGCATGCATCCACTGGGTTCCGCCAGCCAGTATTTCGCGTTTGTTTCCCCTGCTGTCCCTGTGGTTAGACCCACCCTTGAACACAAAAGTGACCGGTGAAAATCCCCTGTGGGGATGTGGTCCCACACCTGCGTGGGCAAGATCTGTATGTTCTTCAAAGATGATGTGACCGTGGTGAAGCAGTATAAAAGGGTCGAGGTAATCTATCTCAAAAGAGGGCAGCGGTTGCCTTACTTGTATGTCACCCATGTTGTGCAAAGGTGCATGAACAACCTTGTCTATTTTTCTTTGTTTCATAACCGTTAAATTCTTTACTGCAAAGTTACGATTAAATTATATTTTTATTGACTATCATCAATGATACTGACTATACTTTTTGGTATGCTCATGTCATCCTTCGGGATTATATTATGTGCTAAACAATCTGAATTTTTCTACTGCCTTGTCCAATGCTTCTTGTTTTGCCTTGCTTAATTTAACAAAGGGAACTGTCTCCACCGTCATGGTCTTGCCTTTGACAATGCGTTGCCAGGTGCCTGCTATCTTGCCATCAATGATAATCATGCGGTTGAATATGGGGTTGCCCCTGCTGATGGCCGCCTGGTGTTTTTCAGGATTAAAGATGGCACTTCGGTCTTTATATCCCATACCGTATTCGTCGTAATCCGGCATCAGGAAACTTGTCTGTAATTTTTTCATGTCGGGTAAGTCACGGGGAATAAAAATATAATCCTTGCCCCCAATTGTTTCATGTTTAAATTCTGACGGTAGATTTGAGATGCCTGTTTTTGCTTCCTTCACAGTCAGTCCGGACCATGTGACATAATCCTGTAGGGTGGCCGGTCCGCGACTTCGAAAATAACGACAAGTAAGTTCGGCCAAGGCTTCATGCATACTCAGCTTTTTTGTTTTCGGAACCCTTTCTTCCAGCAATGTATAAGTAAATTGTTTGCCTTGTCGCGGTCCACTGCAAATAAGACCTTCAAGTTCAGCATGCATCATGATACAACTTAACCTCACACCATCTGATACAATCCTGTTCTTTTCAAATGCGAGATTCAAGGTGTCGCGGGTCAGGTGTTTTCCTCCTTCCAATGCCTTGCTGATAATTTGGTGGCAGCGTTTGAATATCTTCTTATCCAACTCCGTTTTGCGGTACATAAAAGCGTTGATCGCATGAACACGCGGAGCAATTAATGCCAGCATCCAGCGGATATCTTCAGGTGCTACAAAATGCCAGGTGGGACGTAAAAGATGGGTGCGCAAGATCCGCCCTTCGTTAAATGCCTTTTCTATTTCAACATCATTTGAGTCCGGCAGCCGCAAACCAATTGCCCATTTTGACATGGCATATTCCTGTGCCTGCATGGCCCCGAGAAACGCTGTAATTTCTTCTGCTTTTTTTAATTTTGTTGTGGCAATCTGCTGGTTCAGCAAACGGTGAAAAATGATATCGGCAGGTTTCATGAACGGAATTGTTTGCTTTTGTATTTTTTGTATATTTGCCTCTTTAATCAAAAGCCTCTG
>JANWHK010000186.1 GCA_025450395.1 Bacteroidia bacterium | reverse complement strand
TTTATTCACAAAATCAGTTTTTTATTTCGAAGATCTTGCCGGGATTGAGTATCAGGTTGGGGTCAAAACTTTTTTTAATACCTTGCATTAAGTTAAAATGTGAGTTGTTAAATACAATATCCAGGTAAGGTTTTTGCACCAAACCTATACCGTGTTCCCCACTGATGGTTCCGCCATAGGTCTTGCACATCCTGAAAATTTCCCTGATGGCTGCAGGGAGTTTGTTGTTCCAGGCATCTTCGTCCATGTTGTTTTTCAGGATATTGATGTGCAGGTTGCCATCTCCTGCATGTCCATAACAGATGGCGTCGAAGCCGTATTGTTTGCTCAATGCCATGACCCCTTCGTACAGGTCGGGCAAAAAACTCCGTGTCACTACGGCATCTTCTTCCTTGTATATCGAATGCAGCTTGACAATTTCGCCGATGGAACGCCTGATCTTCCATAGTTTTTCCTTCGTCTCATTGTCGTCCGCCAATAACACATTGGCTGCACCATTCTTTTCGAGTACTTCATAGATCTTTTCACATTGCGGCATAAGGTCTGACTCACCAAATGCATCGACCTCTATCAGCAGGTAAGCATTTTCCTCGCCAAAGTCAAAATGCAGGTTCTGGTGCCTGACTGACAATTCTACTCCCTTTTTATCCATGAATTCTATGGCGGAGGGATGCACACCTGCATGGAATATCTGTGCAACGCAGGCACAGGCTTGTGTTGCTGAATTGAAGCTCGCCAGCATCAATGACCTGTGGGGAGGGTACGAAATCAGTTTTAAGGTGATTCTTGTAACAATACCAAGAGTTCCTTCACTGCCTACCATTAACTGGGTGAGGTTATACCCGGTTGAATTTTTCAATACATTCGCGCCGGTCTCGATGATTTCACCGTTGGCCAAAACTACCTGCAGGTTGAGTACATAATCCCTGGTGGTGCCGTATTTCACGCATCTCGGTCCGCCACTGCTGTGCGCGATATTGCCACCGAGTGTACAACTACCCTTGCTGGCAGGGTCGGGTGGGTAGAAAAGGCCGAGTTGCTGGACCGCCTGTTGCAGGTCTTCATTGATCACTCCAGGTTCGACGATTGCCTGGAAATTATCCGTATCGATCTTCAGAATGCGATTCAGTTTTTCAAGGCTTAACACCACACCACCCATAATGGGCAGGCAGCCTCCGCTTAATCCGGTTCCGGCACCCCTGCAAGTCAGAGGGATGCGATGTGTGTTGCAGTATGCAGCGATGGCTGATATCTGTTCAACATCCCGTGCTATGAGAACCATTTCAGGCTTGAAGCTGAAATCTTCTGTATAATCCTTGCTGCAGGCGTACAGTGATTCATCGTCAAGCTTGCTGTTACCAGTGCCGGCAATGTCCTGCAGCTCTTGTATCATTTGTGCGTTGAGGGCGCGATATGGCATGATTCAAAAGTAGTGTTTTTGAAATTGTCGATTCCAAATAATTTTCAACACTGAAAATTAATCAACCAACACAAATTGTAATTTGTAACTTGTAAATTGTAAATTGTCCTCATCCCTCGTCCCTCTGATACACCCTTATCCAATCGATCACAAACTGGTTGCCTGTAAATCCTTCCGGCAGGTATTTCAGGTATTTCCTTTCAAAACAATTGTTGATGACGATGACCATTTCTTCATCCAGCCATTTGCGCAGGCGCTTATTCACCCTTATGTGTGACACCAGCCTTCCATCCGTATAAAACCTTATATAGGAAGGTGTCCATTCACAGCCGTAAGTATGGAATACGGTATCCGAATTGTTTGGCAGGTTGATTTTTTGGGTGAGATATCCCATGGACCTTGTGTAATTCTTGCCCCAGTGGATACTTGCATACTGGTTGTGGATGCTCTTGCCTTTTTTTCCGCCATACATTTCAAAAATATCAATTTCAGGAGGCCATTTTGTGGCACCGGTCAACCAAAAGGAAGGCCAGCTGGCTGGTCCCGCCGGATTCCTGGAACGGATCTCGAAATAACCATATTTCTGGGTGAAGGAAATATCCGTATTGACCAGTCCTATGGCATAAGGGACTGTAATCAGGCTGTCTTTATAAGTGATCTGTTTAGGTTTATAGGTTCCGCCAAGATATAAATAACCATTTTTGGTTATCACCTCTGAAGCAGCGTAATATTGGTGAAGGTTGTCGGGATGCATTTCTCCCCAAGCCTGGCCTACACGCCATTTCCTGGTATCCAGGCTGTCAAAATCATCATGGAAGGTAAGTTTCCATCCTTTTTTCAGGTAGAAGGAATCAGCTACTTTCTTAGGTCGCTTGTTAAAATGGTATCTTATTTTCAATAAGGCATTCCTTGCACTCATTTTTTTCTTGAAATACAAGAGCTTTACAGGCTTCTTATGGGATTCAAGTGAGTCGTTATCCTGTGCCGGGGATAAAGTGGCAGTTCCTGCGAGTAGCCATATCAGGAAACATCTTGGCGTCATGGTTTTGAAATATCATTCATATAGTCCTGTTTGGCCAGCTGCATCACTTCCTGGCATTCCGCGCGATTGTAAATATGGGTAATCTTCACGCGGTTGGAATGGTCGTCAGGATTTAACTTATAAGTGATAAAATAATGAAATAAGCGTTTGGTAATACCTTCAGGCAATTGCGTGATATCCGTATAATGGCCGTACAACAGGTCATTCTTCAATACAGCGATGATCTTGTCATCTGCCTCATCATTGTCTATCATCCTGAAACCACCGATGGGCACGCATTGCAATATGATGTTGTTGTGCATGATTGGTTTTTCACTCAGGACACATATATCCAGTGGATCGCCATCACCCCTGATGTTTTTAAGGCCGGATTTTTCTTCACAATATTTTCCAATCAGGTCACCACAATAGGTTTGGGGAATAAATCCATAAAGGGCGGGGCAGAGGTTGCTGAATTGTTGGGGCCTGTCAATTTTTAACAAACCACTCTCCTTGTCCAGCTCGTATTTTACGGTATCAAACGACGTGATTTCGATATAGGCATTTACCACTCCCGGAAACTCGTTTCCTGGGGAGATACCGTGCCAGGGGTGGGCAATATTCAGGTTCAATTATTTTTTCTTGAAATAGATCAACGCCGGGTTTCCCATAAAATCAACGGAAAGTTGCATGAATGTATCCTGGAGGGAAACGATACCTAGAGTATCCTTGATGCCAATCAATGTTCCTATGATCTTTTTCCTCCCGTCGTAGAACTGCCAGGTGTTTTCGGTAGAGTCAGCCTCGCCTGAACATATATTGGCATTCTCGTATTTCATCAATGTACTGTCTTTATAAAAGCGGTAGGAATCGTCCCTCTCGCAATCCTTGACAATAAGAGGATTATTCCATACATCAGTCCCTGACAACTCCAGCTTATAAATCATCCACTGGTGTTTTGAGATACGCTTCATCTCAATATCATCTGTGGGTACTACTACCGGATCATTTGTCTTTGGGGTATCCTCCTTTTTTTTGCACCCCTGGGATAGTGCAAAGACAACAGCACATGCAAGCAGGAATTTGTTCATGATTATGGATGAATAAATGAGATGCTGGCAGGCGTACCGCTATATTGGGCGTTTACCTTCAGGGCATTCTCGTTCAATTCGATAATATCAGCCGTATCGTCAATGATAATGGAACCTAGTTTGAGTTTCAATATCATCTGGGTATTGTTATTATAGATTTTATAAAAACTGACAGTGGAATCAGGGTCGGTTACATTACATTTGTTCATGTCATACTTGTTCAGGGAATCATCTGTCCTGAATTTGTACTGGTCGTCCTTGTTGCAGGACGGGACCATCAAGGCCCAGGCATCCAGGGAGCCACTCGTAAGGCCATTGATTATCCATCTCTTTACCGTCAATTGCTCAGGCTTGATTTTGTTTTCCTCTGCGGGTGGATCTACTTTCTTTTTCTTGCATGAAAACAAGAAGGCAGTAAGAGACAATAAGATTACAGCTGAAAATAATTGTATGTTTTTCATAATTAAAAAGCAAATATAGGTTTTTTATATTTATTTTGCAAATTCAAAAAATGGCATGGTTCAAAGATTGGTTCAATAGTCCTTATTATCATTTGCTGTATGGCAAAAGGGATGAAAAGGAGGCCGAAATGTTTATACATCAACTGGTCCAATTCCTTAAGCCGGCAAAGGGTTCCAAAATGCTTGACCTCGCCTGTGGAAAGGGCCGCCACGCCAGGATATTGTCGGAATCCGGATTTGATGTCACCGGGCTTGACCTGAGTGAAAACAGTATCATGGAAGCGAAACAATTTGAATCGGAGTCCTTGCATTTTGCCGTGCATGATATGAGGAAACCTTTCGGAAGGGATAAATTCGACTATGTTTTTAACCTATTTACAAGTTTTGGCTATTTTGAAAATGAGCAGGACAATATTCATACTTTACAAGCTGTGAATGTGGATTTGCACCAAAATGGGGTGCTTGTACACGATTATTTCAATGCAGCCAGGGTATTGGATCATTTCAGGAGTGCTGAAACAAAAGTGATAAAAGGTATAGAATTCAACATCAGCAAACAGATCATCAATCGCAGGATCATCAAGACCATTCGTTTCAGGGACGAAGCTTGTGATCATGAGTTCCAGGAAAAGGTGAGCCTTTACACGCTTGAGGATTTTAAGGGTATGTACAGTGAATCGGGTTTTGAAATACAGGCGGTATGTGGGGACTACAATTTAAGTCCATACCAGGCCTCCGTTTCAGAACGACTGATATTAATTTCAAGGAAAATATGACCAACGCGTTTGACACCTATTTCTATCAACTCATTAACCAGCGATTAACAGCGGATTGGCTGGATTTCCTGATGGTGAAGGCTTCAGACAAATATGTCTGGATTCCCTTGTATTGCGTAGTCATCTGGCACCTGATAGCGAAATTCGGACGGAAAACACTGCTGATATTGTTATTCGTTGGCATATCGCTGGTGATATCCGACCGTTTTACCAGTGGTGTACTCAAACCCGGAATTGGAAGGGTTAGGCCATGCCATGAGGCTTACCTGACACCAAGGATATTGCCGGACGTGACCTGCAGTGACACCGGAGGTATGGCTTCCTCACATGCCGCCAATCATTTTGCAATAGCAATCTTTATGATTCTTCTCGGTTTATACGGAAAAAAAGCGGGTATGGTATTCTGGCTGTCATGGGCCTCATTAATCTGTTACAGCAGGGTGTATTGCGGGGTGCATTACCCTACGGATGTGTTGGTGGGAGGTTTAATAGGTGTCGCGGCGGGCGGCCTGTGTTTCTATGGGTATAAAAAAACAGTCAATAAATTGAAATGGGAATGATATTACCAATAATAATCTTGCTTCTGGGTCCCTTGTCAGGTATCATGACCCATCTTTTCCTGAAAGTGAATACCAGTAAACTGATCTCGTTCACTGTGCTTTTCAGCGGGTCTTTCCTGCTTGGAATTGCGCTTTTTGGCCTTATGCCCGAATTGTTTGACAATATCGAGGAAGCGGGCTTATGGATAGTGCTGGGATTTTTCCTGCAGATAGTGCTTGAAAAATTTACAGGTGGATTGGGACATGGCCATATACACAGCCATGATGTGCCAAAGAATGAACTCGTGCTTTTTCTGGGATTGATGCTGCATGCCCTTTTTGAAGGATATTCAGCAGGCCTCACGAATTACCTGACACCAGGATTATTAAGCGGCATGGTGATGGGAATAGCGATACACGAAATACCGGCGGCGTTTTCACTTTCGGTATTGATGACCACAAAATACCATCGTAAAAGATACCTGCTGCCAATTCTTGGGGTATATGCATGTGCTACCCCAATCGGTTATCTATTGGGTGTTTTCGTGCACAAGGAAAGTATTATTTCAGAACACATGTCGCAGGTTATTACTGCCATCATTGCCGGCATATTCCTGCATATCAGCACAACCATTGTTTTCGAGAATTCCCTGTGGAAAAGGGAAGGATTTAAAAAGTGGATTATGATAGCCCTTGGACTGGTAATATCCTATTTTGCCTGCCTGGTAGGTTGAGTTTTGTGAACTTTAAGGTGATATTGCAGGAGGTTTTCAATTGGCTGCTTAATGATGTTGCCAATATTTACCTTGTATTCCCTTGCTACCAGCCTTAACTCATCCTGGAAAAGAAAAGCGATTGAGCCGACAAAATTGACCGGAACGGTTCTATGCTTTTTGTAGTGCAGGATATGTGTGTCGAAAAAATCCCTGAATGCCTTTTTAATCAGTTCCTGTATAAAATTCTGTTGCCTGTTCTCATAGATGAACCGCGTGAATGAGGCCAGGTAGACATTGGCTCCGGGTTTATTGTATACATTTTCTTCCACATGGCTTTTGTTGATGCCATTGGATTTGAGCAGCATGCTCAGGTTAATTGGCATCTGGTTGTAAAAATAGGCCCTTAACAGCGACTTGCCGAGATAAGCGCCGCTGCCTTCGTCACCCAGTATATAACTCATCCCGAAAATGGGGATCTGGGGCACAATTTTTTTTCCGTTCCAGTAACAGACATTGCTGCCGGTCCCCAGGATGCAGGCAATGCCTTCCTTGTTTGCACAGGTTGCAATGGCGCTTCCTTCAATATCGTGCGAGACATATATTTCCGCATTTGGAAACACTTTCTGCAGCCCTGTCTTTACGATGTCATTATTATGTTCATTGCTGCATCCCGCTCCATAGAAAAACAAGTGTGTAAATGCATTTGTATCAATGCCCTTGAAGGCCTTAATGGTCTTTACCGTTATAAAAGCGGAATCGTGAAAGGTAGGATTCAGTCCTACACTTTCAACATGCTGGATGATGTCGCGCGCCCCGACAAATTCCCAATCACACTTGGTACTACCACTGTCAGCTACCAATATCATATTTGTTTCATATTTATAGGATTATCCGAATACGCCATCAAGGATGATTCCGGTATCACTGCTGTTGATGCACATCACCGGTACCTTGCCGCTATGGTTGACAATCTGTTGCGCATAACTTCCCAAAAGGAATTCACTGAACCCTTTTTCCTGTTGTGACATGATCATGATCAGGTCAGCTCCTACCTCATTGGCGTATGCAAGGGTATCTTCAGCAAAACTGTCCGGATACTTGTCCTCATCCAGTCCCCTCACGATATAATTCGCGTTGTTCTGGGAAAGGATGTCCTGGGTCTGGTTGACAGCTGCATATATCCTGTTCTTTACTTCATCCCTGGTCGAGTTTTCATAGATCACGTGGATGGTGCTGTTGAATTTTTTGGCCAGGTGTATGGCCCATGTCACCTTTTGCCTGCTTTCACGCGAAAGGTCGATTGGAAGTACGATTTTCTGGTATCCGTTTTTGCCGATTGGCTGGTCTTTTACCACCACCACCGGAACCTTTGCGTAGTTGATAACCCTGCTGGAGTTACTGCCGGTAATCTGCTGCAATCCACTGGCACCGTTGGTACCCATGATGATGCTGTCAAAGTTTTCCGCTTCGGCGATCTCGGCTATGACTTTATAGATTTTACCGTATTCAACCCTTTTATGGATGACAATATTGGGGTATAAGGATTTTGATTCGCTGATCAGTTTGTCCATCTTCATATCGATGGCTTCCTTTATCAGGTCCATTTTATCGTGGTTGCCAAATAGTCCGAATAAACCGCCGTCGTCCTGGATGTTTATCAGGGTAATCTCGTTCTTGTAAACATCTGCAATTTTTAAAGCGTGTCCAAGTGCATTGTGTGCCACTTCAGAAAAATCCGTTGGTACTAAAATGTTGTTATTGTTGTTTCTTTTCATTTGTTGATTGTTATGTTATATTGTTTTAGGGTTTTAGGCCATATTGGAGTATACATTCTGAATATCCTCATCGGTTTCCAGGCGTTCTATCAGGCTTTCTACCTGTGCTTTTTCTTCTTCTGACAATTGCACGGTGCTGGTCGGCATCCTGTGCAGTTCAGCGCTGACAATGGTGATACCTTTAGCTTCAATGGCCTTTTGCATGGAACCAAAATTCTCAAAGGAGGCAGTCAATACCATTTCGCCTTCCTCAAGCTCGATATCCTCAAGTCCGGCATCTATCAGGTCAAGTTCAAGTTCTTCTGTATTGACACCTTCTGTTTTAATGATAAAAATACTTTTCCTTTCAAAGGCAAAATCAAGACTGCCTGACTTGCCCAATTCACCACCGCCCCTGTTCAGGTGCATCCTGATGTTGGCAACAGTCCGTGTTGGATTGTCCGTAGCGGTTTCTATTATCAGTCCGACGCCTTTCATGCACATGGCTTCATAGCTTATTTCTTCGTAATTGCTGGTGTCCTTGCCCGCGGAACGCTTGATAGCCGCCTCTATGCGGTCTTTAGGCATATTTGCACTTTTGGCATTGGCTATCACCACCCTTAATTTGGCATTGGAGTCCGGGTCAGGTCCTCCGGCTTTAACTGCCATGGCAATTTCCTTCCCGTATTTGGTGAATGTTTTTGACATCCGGTCAAACCTTGCAAACATGGTATGCTTGCGTTTCTCAAATACTCTTCCCATAAACTTGATTTAAAAATTCTGGTGCAAATTTAGATATTTATGAGTGAAGTTACCAAAATAAAAATATGGTATAGGTTACTGGGTTTAGGGGCGAGGATATAGGGGTTAGGATTTATGGGTAAGGAATATACGATGTGGGGAATGGTAATCGGTAATCAGTAATCGGTAATCGGTGGGGAAATGTACGATGTACGATGTAGGGAACGGTAATCGGTAATCAGTAATCGGTGATCGGTGGGGGAAATGATACTATGTACAAGGTACGAGGTACGATGTGGGGAAGAATTAAGAATTACTGTTTACCGGCTCCAAACTGATTACCGATTACCGGCTTTCAACCGATTACTGGCTCTTACCGGCTCTCACCACTCCGCTCCCGGATAAGCCCTCTGCAGGAATTGCATATCGGCCAGTATATAACCAAGGTGTTCGGAATGAAGGCCTGTCTTACCGCCTTTTTGCTGGTAAGCTGATTGTGGAATAGCGATGGTAGCCTCGTCAAGCACTTCCTTTACCTTGGAATGCCATAATGGGGCGATGGCTGAAAGGTCGGCGCCAAAACCTTTTTCAAATGCCATTTTTTCAATATCTGAAGCCTGAAATAGCTCCCCGGTATATTCCCACAGGTGATTAACCGCATCCTGCATTTTAGACTTGCTGATGTCTGTGCCGTCTCCAAGCCTGATCATCCACTCACTGCTCCATTTGAGGTGATAAGTGGTTTCCTTGATGGTTTTCAAGGCTATTTCACTGATCCTTTTTTCAGAACTGTTTGCCAGTGCCAAATGGAGGTTGAAGTGGTATACATCATAGAAGAACTGCCTGGCGATTGTATACGCCCAGTCAGTATTAGGCTGTTCAACCAATAAGGCATTTTTATAATCCAACACATCCCTCAGGAATGCCACACTGTCCTCTGTATGCCCCTCACCCCTCATTTCAGATGCAAACTGGTAAAGGCTCCTGGCCTCTCCAATCAGGTCGAGTGCTATATTGGTGATGGCTATATCCTGTTCGAGAATAGGGCCATGCGCACACCATTCCGAGCAGCGCTGACCGAGTATCATGCTGTTATCTGCCAGGTGCAGGGTATAATTGTAAAGTAATTCCCTGTCAGACATTACATGTGGTTTAATTCTTCCGGTAATATATAAAAAGTCGGGTGGCGATATATCTTGTCATTTGCAGGCTCAAAGAGAGCCTCCTGGTCAGATGGTTCGCTTGCGTGGATATGTTTGCTCTCCACCACCCATATGCTTATTCCTTCCATACGCCTGGTATAGACATCCCTTGCGTTTTCTATGGCCATTTGTACATCAGCAGCGTGGAGGCTGCCTACATGCTTGTGATTCAATCCCTGTTTTGCCCTGATAAATACCTCCCAGATGGGCCATTCTTTATTACTCATACAATATTATGCTGCTTCTGTTTTACCTGCTTCCCTTTTGGCCCTTTTTTCTGCATAGGCAGTGGCGGCATCCCGCACCCATTCGCCGTTGTTCCAGGCATCCACGCGGGCTTTCAGCCTTTGTTTATTGCATGGACCATTGCCTGCCACCACCTGGTTGAATTCCTCCCAGTCGATGGTGCCAAAATCATAGTGTCCGCGTTCTTCATTCCATTTCAGGTCCTTGTCAGGTATGGTCAGTCCCAATATATCCGCCTGGGGCACGGTTACATCTATGAATTTCTGGCGGAGTTCATCATTGCTGATCCGCTTGATCTTCCATTTCATGCTTTGAGCACTGTTGGGTGAATGCTCGTCATTGGGGCCGAACATCATGATGCTTGGCCACCACCATCGGTTAAGCGCATCCTGTGCCATGGCTTTCTGTGCCGGATTACCCTTGGTGCAAAGTGTCAGCATGATCTCATAACCCTGTCTCTGGTGAAAACTCTCTTCCTTGCATACCCTTACCATAGCCCTGGCATATGGTCCATAACTGGCCCTGCAAAGTGGTACCTGGTTCATGATGGCGGCACCATCCACCAGCCATCCGATGGCTCCCATATCCGCCCACGTAACTGTGGGGTAATTGAATATACTGCTGTATTTTGCCTTTCCTGAATGTAATTCGGAAAGCATTTCATCACGGCTCATGCCAAGTGTTTCTGCAGCTGAATACAGGTATAGGCCGTGACCTGCCTCATCCTGAACTTTTGCAATAAGGGCTACTTTGCGTCTTAAATTGGGCGCCCGCGTGATCCAATTACCTTCAGGCAGCATTCCTACAATCTCGCTGTGGGCATGTTGTGATATCTGGCGCAACAGGGTTTTCCTGTATTTTTCCGGCATCCAGTCACGGGGTTCTATCTTTATTTCGTTATCAATCTTTTGTTGAAAAACTTCTTCAAGGTTTATTTCCATATTGAACGATGTTTAAAGTGGTAAATATGAGGCACAAATTTATATATAAACAATGCCATTTACAAACGGTTTTACTTTTTTTGGGAAAAAGTCAAATATTAATACGTTTAATAAAGCAAATAAAAAATGACGGAAATCATAAATTGCACTGTTTTGGGTCATGGATACTGGTTTTATTATGTGATAGCTTTGTAGTATCCAAAAGTATAAGATAATGAAGATGATCAAAACCGTATTTGCAGCCCATGACTTCAGCGCAGCCTCCAGGAATGCTCTTGAAATTGCCGCTGGAATCGCCAAGAAAACCGGTTCAAAACTATTTATATATCACGTAGTTTCCACTTCTGCGTTGACCGATAACGAAAGTGTTTATGTGTATTCGCCTGAAAAGGATATAAAGCGGAGTTCGGCACTGTTGAGAAGGGGTATAACGTATCTCAAGAAAAAATTCCCGGGTGTGAATATCGCATTTGAAGTGGATTTTGGATTTCTTATCCCTACTATTACCGAGAAGGTGGCGGAACTACAGCCCTGGCTGACTGTGGTCGGCGTGAAAAAGCGCACAGGCCTTGACAGGGTCATTTTCGGTGATGTGTGCACAACGCTGATTGGCAAGATCAAAAGCCCTATGCTGGTGGTGCCTTTAAATGACAAAAAACTGAAATTAAATACGATAACCTATGCATGGGACGGTAAAAATGCTGACGTGCACCAGTTAAGCGTGATAAAGGAACTTTTGTCCAATGATAATACACATATCATCGCCTTGAATGTGACCCATTATGACACGGATGTCGATAAAAATATAGGCAACTTCAAGACCGGCCTGAAGAAAATGTTTCCAAGCCAGGCTACTGAACTGCAGCAGGTGCAAGGACTTGACAAAGAGGCGGAATTTGAAAAGGCTGTCCGGAAGATCAATCCCGATCTGCTTGTGGTATATGCCCACCATTATAATATCTGGCAGAATATCTTTCACAAGCGTTTCTCCAAGCATGCACTGAAATTCAGTCAATCACCGGTGATTGTGGTATCGGAGTAGCAATTTACGATATACGACATACGACATACGATTTGATGTACGATGGTAGGGGTTGAAAACTTAGCGAAGCGTTCTCACGACCGAAGGAAGTAATCTTCAACCCTAAGCCCGAAGGGCATGAATATTATTAATAACCCATCACCATTCTATTTGAAGAAAAATTGACGAAGCAGTTGGTATTGTTATATTTGCATAAATCATTCAGTCAATGAAAATAAGAACAATCATCACGGGAGCAACCGGAATGGTGGGAGAGGGCGTCCTGCAGGAATGCCTTGAACACCCTGATGTGGAAAGCATATTGCTGATCAGCAGAAAACCTTCCGGCAAATCACACCCCAAATTAAAGGAAATCATTCATGAAAGTTTCCTTGATCTTTCAATAATCGAAAAGGATCTTTCGGGTTATAACGCCTGTTTTTTTTGCCTCGGTGTATCATCGATAGGAATGAAAGAAGAGGCGTATCACAAACTGACCTATGATCTAACCATCCATGTAGCAGAGACCCTTGCCAGGCTTAATCCCGGAATGAATTTCTGTTATGTGTCGGGTGCCAGCACAGACAGCAGCGAAAAAGGACGAATTATGTGGGCAAGGGTAAAGGGTAAAACGGAAAATCGTTTAATGCAGATTTTCCCGGGCAAGGCTTATATGTTCCGCCCCGGTTATATGCAACCAACACCCGGACTGAAAAATACAATAAAATATTACCGGTATTTCACCTGGATGTATCCTGCTTTGCGTGTACTCTTTCCCAAATTCGTTTCCACCCTGAAAGAAATAGGCCTTGCCATGATAAACGCAGTGAGCAGGGGTTATGAAAAACAAGTGCTGGAAGTGCCGGACATTGTGAAACTGGCTGGGAAACAATAAAAATATTTTTACGTGTTACCTGTTTGTGTTTTAACAGGTAGGACATCACGTAGACTAGCATATTGTGAACAATACAGGTCGGGAATCATATCAACTCACACATCTTGACAGGAATGACCTGATCTCGGAACTGTATA
>JANWHK010000185.1 GCA_025450395.1 Bacteroidia bacterium | reverse complement strand
TCCCTTTTGTTTTGAAAATAGGATAGAAACTTCCAATTTTGCTGTAATTTTCCGAACTATGAAAAAAAATATACTAATTATTCTATGTATGACCTTGCTGAGCCCTGCAAATGGATTGCTAGGTCAGAGCAACCTGCTGAACGGCGACTTTGAGACCTGGAATACCAGTGCTGACATGAATCCTACCGGTTGGTGCTCAATCAACTGGACCGCTGTGCAATTCGGGGCTCCCTACACATGTTCCCAAAGTACTGACAAGCACAGCGGGAGCTACGCCATGAAGATCACGACGATAAACTTTGCAGGTAATGTCGTCGATGGCATCGCATTTATCGGCAAGTGGGACAACCCGCCAGGCGAATTTCCACAGTTTGGCTATCCATACACCAAGCGCCCAATCAAGCTGAAAGGGTATTACAAATTCAGCTCAACTTCGGGTGACTCCGGCCTTGTGGGCATGCGCCTCACGAGCTGGAACAGTTCCCTCGGAAGGCAGGATACCATTGCCGACGGGCTATTCTACACCCTGCCCACCAGTACTTACACCTATTTCGAGATACCTATTCTATACTATTTGCCGGGACTACCTGATACCGCCAGTGTCATCGTACTTGGTAGTGCTGAAACTACTATTACCGAGCGAGGCAAAGCCGGCAACACCCTCTATATCGATGACCTGTCATACGAATATGCAAGCGGTATTACAGAGCCCTTAATGGCTGAAAGTTCATTGTCAATCTTTCCGAATCCTGGCACTGGGTATGTCACCGTTGGGTTACCGGGCCGCCCTGGTCCTGCCAGGCTGAGGGTTTACGACCAAATGGGGAAAGCGATACTGTGCATGCAAATGGAAAATGCAAACGCGGAAATAGACTTATCGGCCTACTCCAGCGGTATCTATCATATTTATGTTGAATCGAATGGAACAGTGCTAAGCGGGAAGTTCAGCAAGATCGATTAGCGAAGTGTTATGACAATAGAAAAATTGTCAGTTATCATAGGTTACAGAAAAAGTACCTACAAGTAAGTATACGTTTTGCCCTTTTTAATTTAAAATCTTTCCATAAGTTTGTGTTCAGTAGAATTTCATGTAAACTTGCATGCTTCCATTGAAATACAATCCGTAAAACATGGAAAGAAGCAAATAGCTAATATTATTATAATGAATAGAATTTTAGAGTTCCTGCCACTGATTACAACTGTTCTTGCTGGTATTTTCACCTGGGAGATCTACCAGGATTTCAAAGCCAACAAGACGATGTATCTTTTATGGTGGACTATTGGCATATTCAATTTTGGATTGGGGACTCTTTCCGAAAGCATAAACATAATTTTCGGCTGGTCAGAGGGCAATTTGAAATTTTGGTACATTACCGGAGCCTTGCTTGGAGGATTCTCTCTCGCTCAAGGCACTGTTTATTTCTTATTTTCCAAAAGATTTGGGAACTGGTCAACATGCTTATGGTTAATATTTATAGGAGTTGCCGGAGTTTGTATTATTCTGACACCAATATCGCTTCCGGAAGATTTTTCTGGTAAATTAACCGGAGATGTGTTTAAATGGCAATGGGTCCGGTATTTTACGCCTTTTATTAATATATATGCCTTTATTTTTTCATTTGGAAGTGCCCTGTATGCTGCAAATATGTATTTTAAACAAATCACTAAGGAAGCAAGGTTCATTGGCAGTATTTATATTTCATTCGGTACGCTGCTGCCCAGCATCGGTGGATTCTATACAAAAATCGGATATGTAAATATCCTGTTTATTTCCGGACTTATTGGATTAGGATTTATTTATCGGGGATATAGAATTATCAAATCAAATTAACCTGGCTCTTACACCCCTGATCAGCAAAATTCATTAAAGCATCATATGAGATTCCATCAATACCTTATTTCAAATGTGGCTCCTGGCCATGGCACGTAAGAATCATCCTTCCTTCCGGCGACTTTTTCCTTTATAAAGAAATCCGGCACATCCGTGGACCGCACCGTTCTTGGCTTCTTTTTTGAGTATCTCCTGAAAAAATCTTCCCAGTGTATCCATACGATCTTTTTAGGCTTCATCGTGTCGAGCAATTCTGCAGGATACATGGGTGAAAACTTATAGGAAGCTACTCCCAGAAAAGCGATATCAACCCTGTGCTTTGGTATTGTTTCAGGAGGAAAACCCGCTACAGGGTTGCAAGAGGAGGATTGTATGAATATGCGAAGTTCTATAACGCCATCTTCATCGATATAATCGATAACGAATGAAAAGGTATTCCCTTCAAGCCAATCGTTACCCCTGGTTTTCCGGCCCAGTCTTTTGTTGGTGTCCGGTTTAGTCACATCCCCGTCGAATGCCTTGAGATGTTTAACGTGCGGGTTGTGATCAGCGAGGATGGGGTATATGTTTACCCGGCCCTTTTTTCTTTTTAAAACAATGGGCTTTGAAGGGGTTCCATGATATTGGCTGGTCATGTGCTCCTCCAGCACGATCATCTTGTTGGTGTCTATCAGTTTGTAACAGGTATTGTATCCTGAACGGTTAAGATACACCATGGGCTTATTACCTAATTTTCCAAAGACAGCAGGGACATCCATCAAATGGTCATAATGACTGTGGGTCACAAAAATGGCTTTCACATGGCCTGCAAATTTTGCCTGATTCGAGTTAATGTCTTTCATGCCGAGCGATATCATTTTTGGTCTTGAACCGAGATTGCGTGTATTGAATAGCAACGAAGCGCCTACCTTGAAGATGTTCGGGTTGGAGAAAAATGGGTCTATCAAAATACCTGAATCATCATTCAGTAAATAAAGTCCTCCTGCCCCAAGGTATTGTATTGTCATGGACCTGTAGCCAGGAGGTACTGTAATTAGGCCACTGGATTCAATGGGTCTAAAGGTTTCAGGGATTTTGCGCAGGCTTCCGCTGCAGGCGGCCAGAAAAAATATCATGCTCGGGAATAGGAGTCCCTCGAAACGTAATTTGTTCATCATGTGCTTGGGATTTTGTTTAAATTATTCTTCAACCAGGTTCCCATAGTTCGATCTTGTTGCCTTCGTCGTCCATGATATGGACAAATTTTCCAATACCATCGTAGCTCTCAATGCTATCAAGTATAGTTACCCCGTTTTCCCTGAGTTTGTTTACAAGTCCTTCAATATTCTGAACCTGGTAGTTAATCATGAATTCCTTTTTGGAAGGGGAAAAATATGCGTCATCTTTTTTGAAAGGTTTCCATTGAAGTGAGTTAATCTCGTCAGGCCTGTTAATGTCCCTGGATTCAAAACTCGATGAACCCCAGTCATTGATTTCAATTCCTAGATTTTTGCTGTACCATTCTTTCGTTTCCTTTGGATTGTCTGAAAAAAAGAAAATGCCGCCAATTCCTGTCACCTTTGGTGTTGTATCAACAGGTGAAGCTGAGTTGTATGTTTGACTTTTTTGGTCTTCCATATGGGTTGTTTTTTACTTGTCGAATTGCAAATGTAAGAATTGTTTCTGTTGGATTGTCATCATAAAGCGGAATTTTCCTGAAAAAACAATAATCTGAAAATTTAGACGTTATAGAATTTTCCATTCTAAAAACTCTGTTAAAAATATGAAACACTTACCCTTCATGATGTTGTTATGGTGCTTGTCCACATTGGTTGTCAATGCACAGTATGTCTCAATCCCCAATGCAAAAGTATTGGGGTTTTTCAAAACGAATTATCCGGCTTGCATGGTCAACGACAAACTGGATACTACCTGTCCTGCTATTTTAAATGAAACAACGCTTAACCTGAGTTTTGGCTATGACATAGACGATATAGCCGTTGTTCAGTATTTCAAGTCGCTTACCTTTTTGAATTGCAGCGTTAACAAGTTAAGCTCCTTGCCAAAATTGCCGGCAACCCTGCAGACGCTTTACTGTCACGGGAATCTTTTAAGCGAATTACCGGCCCTGCCGGATGGGCTTGTTTACCTGGATTGTAATGATAATGATTTGACCAGCCTGCCCAAATTGCCTTCCGGTTTGACGACACTTTATTGTTATGCCAACCAGCTGCTAAGCCTTCCGACCTTGCCGAATGCCTTATCGATGCTGCAAGCCTCATATAATCAACTTACGGAATTGCCCGCATTGCCATCCACTCTTCAATTTTTATATTGTGGTGAGAATTCAATAAGTGTATTGCCAGATTTACCACAATCCCTGAAAGTGCTGAGCTGTGATAAAAATGCGTTAACAAACCTTCAGGAACTTCCAAAACAACTTAAAACATTGGATTGTTCTTTCAACCTGTTGGATCATTTGCCTAAGTTGCCGGGTACGCTTCAAGGACTTTTCTGTTCGGATAATAAAATTCTATGCATGCCCGTATTGCCGGCCGGCATTACCGATTATGCGATTGAAAATAACCTGTTCACCTGTCTGCCCAATTATTTCAATGCCATGGATGCACCAACTAAAGCCCTGTTTCCATTATGCAAGGCCAATGACCCTGTTAATAATCCCAATGCTTGTTACGACAGTTTAAGGTTTGCTCCTGTTTTTGAATTCGATATATTAAAAAATATTACTGTTTACCCGAATCCTTCAAGTGCCGTGTTCAATATTGTACTGCCTGAAGAATTGTTCGAAACATTTTCTACTGTTGAAGTGTATGATGCAAAGGGACTATTGGTATATTCAGCTAAAATGGAAGCCGGGTCTGTAGAGATTGATTTGGGTAATGAAGCGGATGGACTTTATTTTATGATCCTGAAGGGACATGATAAATCATTTCATTACCTGCTGACAAAGAATTAATTGTATTTGCCACGTCGGAAACAGGTATATTTGAAAATGAATTAACTATACCTATGAAAAAAACAATTCTTGCAACAATCATGGTCTTGTCTGCGACATTGGCATATACGCAATGGCAACAAACAAATGGACCTAATGGTGGGAAAGTAAATTGCATGGTTGTTAATGGTGTCAATATTTTTGCCGGAACAGACGGAGGCGTATTTTTAACAAGAAACAATGGAAGTAGCTGGACTGCGGTTAATAATGGTTTAACAGATAAACATGTACGGTCATTAGCCGTACGCGGAACTACTATTTTTGCGGGCACTGAGAAAGAAGGTGTATTTTTATCCTCCAATAATGGAAACAGCTGGACTGCCGTGAATACCGGTTTGAGGGGCACTTATATATTATCATTAGCAATCAGTGGAACCAATATTTTTGCAGGGACCGCGAAAGGTGTATTTATATCCTCCAATAATGGCAATACCTGGACTGCGGTCAATTACGGCTTGTTTGACACTTATGTCCAAACATTGGCTGTAAGTGGAACCAATATTTTTGCCGGGACTCGGATTGGTTTATATTTATCCTCAAACAATGGTGGTTCCTGGACTTCAGTCAGTAATGGTTTTCCAAACGTTGATTTCCTGTCATTAGCCATCAGCGGAACAAACATTTTTGCCGGGACCGGGGGTGGTGGCGTCTTTTTATCGAACAACAATGGAAGCGACTGGACTGCAGTGAATACAGGATTTTCAAACCTTTATGTGCTATCTTTAGCAGTATCCGGCTCAAATATTTTTGCAGGGACTGATGGTGGAGTGTATTTCTCAAGTGACAATGGAAGCAACTGGACCGTGGTCAATACCGGTTTGACAAGTACTGTCATTTCATTAGCCATCAGCGGAACAAGTATTTTTGCAGGTACATACTATGGTGGCGTGTTTTTGTCAGGCAACAATGGAAGCAACTGGACTGCAGTCAATAACGGTTTCATTAGCACTATTGTCAGTGCAATAGCGATTAGCGGACCCAATATTTTTGCAGGTACTTATGGTGGGGGCATGTTTTTATCAGGCAACAATGGAAATACATGGACTGCGGTCAATACCGGCATGACAAGTCCGTATGTTTCTTCCCTGGCCATCAGCGGAACAAATATTTTTGTGGGAACCAGGGGTGGCGGTGTGTTTTTATCAAGCAATAATGGAAATATCTGGACAGCAGTGAATACCGGTTTAACAAACCTTGACATAGTATCATTAGCCATCAGCGGAACAAGTATTTTTGCCGGGACTGCTGGTGCTGGCATGTTGATGTCGAACAACAATGGAAACAACTGGACCTCAGTTAACATTGGTTTTGACCGCTCTACAGCCATATCAATAGCCGTCAGCGGAACAAATATTTTCGCAGGGTCTTATGGGGGTGTATTTTTATCATCCAACAATGGGAATAGCTGGACTGAGGTCGGTTTGACAGACTTCATTATCAAATCAATAGCCATTAGCGGAACAAATATTTATGCAGGGACTCAAGCAGATGGTATATTTTTATCAAGCAATAATGGAAGCAGCTGGACTGAGATCAATACCGGTTTAACAAATAAATTTATATTATCAATAGCCGTAAGCGGACCCAATATTTTTGCATCAACTCTCGGTGATGGCATTTTTTTATCAAGCAACAATGGCAGTAGTTGGACTACTGTGAATACAGGTTTGACAAACACTGAAGTGAATACATTTGCCTTCAGCGGAAATAGTGTTTTTGCGGGAACTCAAAGCGTTGGTGTTTGGAAACGTCCTTTATGTGAAATGACAAAAGACAAATCAGACATATGTATTGATAATTTTGGCTTCAGTATTTACCCAAATCCTGCCAATGGATTATTTAATATTGTTCTTTCAAAGCCAACTCAAAATGCAAGTATCGAAATATACAACAGCCATGGCGTTTTGGTTTACCGGGAAACAAACATAAGCGAACTCAGTTCAATTGATTTAACTGATCAAGCCAATGGCTTGTATGTTGTAAAATTGATAAATATTGGTCAAACGGTGACTATCCGGAAAATCTTGAAACATTAAATTCTTCAGGAAAATTTACGCATTTTTCAATTATCACTGCATTAAATTTTATGAATTAATGCAAATACCATGGAATTCGTTATTGAAAAGTGATAATTGTTTGAATATTTCATTGCCAAGAAAGTGAAATTTAGTGTTAATCGCTTTTTAAAGTGAATTGGAAATGCAGGTCCGTTATTCTTTCAGGCAAAACAGTTTGTCCTTTGTACCGTAATTCTCAAAATAACCAATCAATAAATTTAAAAGCTTATGAAAAACTTATTACTATCTTTAAACTGTCTTTTTACGGCAGTATTTACAAACGCCCAATCACCCAAACTGGAATGGGCGAAACAGATAGGGGGAACTTTAGGTGCAATTGCGCATGGTTATTCCATCGCGGTAGATGCATCAGGCAATGTTTACACCACCGGGTATTTTCATAATACAATCGATTTTGACCCGGGTGTTGGAATATTTAATTTAACCTCCTTTGATTCTTATGATGATATTTTTATTTCAAAATTGGATGCCTCAGGAAATTTTGTATGGGCAAAACAGATTTCGGGTACTGAAGATGATTATGGATTTTCCATGGCCCTGGATGCCTCCGGCAATGTTTATACTACGGGTATGTTTGATGGTACTGCGGATTTTGACCCGGGTTCAGGTGCATTCAATTTAAGTTCTACCGCTGGCAGTGGAGACATTTTCATTTCAAAATTAGATCCTTCAGGAAATTTTGTATGGGGAAGAAAAATGGGTGGGACTTCAATTGATGGCGCACGCTCCATAACACTTGATGCTTCAGGCAATGTGTACACAACCGGGTTTTTTGAAGGAACAGCTGATTTTGACCCGGGTGCAGCGACATTCAATTTAACCGCTGTAGAGGATGGCGATATATTCATTTCAAAATTAAATGCTTCAGGGAATTTTGTCTGGGCTAAAAAGATGGGCGGAGCTTCAGGTGATTATGGGTCCTCCATCGCGTTGGACGCATCGGGGAATGTATACACAACCGGTGAGTTTGGCGAAACTGTTGATTTTGATCCTGGAACAGGTGTATTCAATCTAACAGCCTCCGGAGGTTATTCAGGTGTATTCATTTCAAAATTGAACCCTTCCGGAGATTTCATCTGGGCTAAAAATATGCTGGGGAATGGAGATGCTGATGTAAGTTCTATTAAGGTCGATGCCACTGGCAATGTATACACAACCGGGTTTTTTGAAGGAACAGCTGATTTTGACCCGGGATCAGGCACCTTCAATTTAACTTCTGCAGGTTCCAGTGATATTTTCATTTCAAAACTGAGTGCATCCGGTAGTTTTATATGGGCAAAAAAAATCGGGGGCAGGTCATTTGATGGCGCAATGTCCATTGCTTTAGATGCTTCCGGCAATGTTTATACGTCTGGTTTTTATAAGGATACTGCGGATTTTGATCCTGGAACAGGCATATTCAATTTATTTTCTCCCGGTATAAGCGAGATATACATATCAAAATTAGACGCTTCAGGAAGTTTTGTGTGGGCCGAACAAATGCATGTGACTGCCGGCGCAGG
>JANWHK010000184.1 GCA_025450395.1 Bacteroidia bacterium | reverse complement strand
TCAGAATGTCCAGCCCAGCCTTAAAAATGGAACCGCATTGACAGTTGTAAAGCCATTCGCCTTAAATTCAGGAGTGTATTCGGTGACTGTAGTTCCTAGCTGCGTCATTGTTTTACTTGATCTATTTTCCTTGAAGGCAAAATGTCCGAAAAAAGAATATTCAATTCCTAAATAAAGTCCATGGGTAATCCAATAATCAAAGCCAAGAAATGCCCCGGAGTTAATTTGGGATATCTTCATCGTACTTTCTTCACTATAGGCAGGCATATAAGAATTGCCATTACTGTTTTCTCCTGTTTCTTTCAATTTGCCCGCACCATATCCAACTTCCAATCCTATAAATGGTGATAAACGTGAAGTACCCCTGAAATGCTTTTCCACACCAAGAAACAATTGATTTATCATCATATCAGAGGTAAATTTTCCAGAACCGCCGGTTCCATCAGGAAATTCATCAAAATTTTCAACTTGTTTATCTTTATTCACCATTAGCGTCAACCTGATAGCCAGTTTGTTCTTGATAAAATACCTGCCGTTAAGTCCCATGGACAATACATTGGGCGCATTCGTAATCAATGCGAATCCTACCTGCGTCGTGAAAGTGCCTTTCATAGGCTTGAATTGCCTGTTGGATGTCGTGTCAAGGGAATAAGACAGGAAGGCCAAACAAACAAACGTAACTGTAAGCAATACTTTTTTCATAATGGATTTTATTTAAATTACACAAATGTAACCTATAAAGTCACATAAACAAATGAAGATTAGGGCGTAGTACCGGTTAATTAACAATTGATTAACAATTGGCCCTTTTCAATGGGAAAATAATGGCTGAAGGAATTTAAACCATGTTATGGAATTCCCTTAATTCGCCTATTTTTGTAATTACAAATACATGAAAACTATATTTTACCTAAAAACAGGTCTTCTGGCTGTCGTCCTTTGCATAAGTAATGCAACAATGCGTGGCGATTGTTTATATCGCCCCATGACACTAGAGGAGGTCATTGAACAAAACAAACGTTCCGATCACAATGAAGTGGTGTATTTTAGGGCGACGGTTTTGGGGCAGAACCGCCATGTTTATCCAATACCGGGACATCAAGCCTTGAAAATAAAAATTCAGCACTATTGGGCACTTAACAAACTTGATCTGATATCGGATACTTTAACCATTATGGGAAATTTCCCTTGCGGACTTCAACTGAAGCCCGAAACTGAATACCTGCTGGTCCTGAAACTTATAAAAGGACATTTTGTTGACGAGCAATGGTCTGGAACTGATCTGTACAGTAAGTATACCGAGGATATTGCATTATTAGGTCCGCCGCTTTCTGTTGACAAAGAAAATCAGGAACAGGCCCAACCCCGGACAAAAGAAAAAAAAAGAAGTCAATTGGTACTCTGGCTTGTAGTCAGCCTTTTATTGAATTTCTTCGCGATTTTGATGATTGTGCTGTTGAAGCGCGACACTAAGGAAGTACGAGGGAAAAAGGACGAGGGAATATCCTTCTAATTAAAATTTGCAAAACGACTTCAGATCACCACGTGCTGGCTAGGGCCGGCACTCGTGATGACCGTTTTCAAAACTATTTTACTACTTATCAATTCCCTCTATCTCAACATTATTTTATTAAACCCGAGAATTCTCATAATTATTCCGTACCTTTGCACCTCTTTATGACAGAAACATTTCAAGACATGGGTTTAAGTCAACCCGTCTTTGATGCAATCAGTGATTTAGGCTATATCAATCCCACCCCAATCCAGCAGCAAGCCATCCCGGTTTTATTGAAAGGAACGAAAGATTTTGTTGGTTTAGCCCAGACAGGTACAGGTAAAACAGCAGCTTTCGGCTTGCCTCTATTATCGCTTATTGACACATCAATCAAACTAGTACAGGGCCTTGTAATTTGCCCTACGAGAGAGCTATGCATCCAAATCGACAAGGATTTTGATGACTACGGAAAATATATGGAGGATTTCCACCATGTGGCCGTTTACGGTGGAAGCAGCATTGACAACCAAATCAGGCAGATCAAGAAAGGCGTTCAAATCGTGGTGGCAACACCCGGAAGGCTTATTGATCTGATCGAGCGCAAAGCCATCAAGCTGGATTCAGTAACCCACGTGGTTCTGGATGAGGCTGATGAGATGCTGAACATGGGTTTCAAGGAAGACATAGATCATATCTTGTCTCACGCCACTGCAAGGCAGGCCGCCTGGTTATTCAGCGCCACCATGCCAAAAGCGGTGAAACGCATTTCCGAGACCTTCATGAACAACCCGGTGGAAGTGAAAGTGAATTCCGAACTGACGGCAAAGAACATCAAGCATGTGTATTACCAATGCCAGTCACACCACAAGTACGAAACACTGAAACGTCTTATAGACGTGAACCCGGGTATGTACGGTATCGTTTTCACCCGCACAAGGGCTGAAGCGCAGGACATCACTGAAAAATTACTGAAGGAAGGTTATGAAATTGACGCCCTTCACGGTGACCTGAGTCAACAGCAACGCGACAAGGTGATGAGCCGTTTCAGGGACAAAACCATCAAGTTACTGATAGCTACAGACGTGGCTGCCAGGGGTATTGACGTTGATAGCATCACTCACGTGATCAATTATGCATTGCCTGATGAAACTGAAATCTACACACACCGTAGCGGTAGAACTGCAAGGGCAGGAAAATCGGGTGTATGTATCAGTATCCTGCACACCAGGGAAATGGGTAAACTGCGTGATATTGAATTCATGACCAAGTCGAAATTTGAAAAACTTGATATTCCAAGTGGCAGGGAAGTATGCGAAAAGCAGTTCTTCTCTTTCATTGAAAAATTAAAGAAATCAGACATCAGCCATGGTGATTACGAAAATTACCTGCCATACCTGAATGAACAATTCGCTGACATGAGCAAGGATGAAGTGATACAAAGAGTAGCTTCACTTGAATTCAACCGTTTCCTGGAATATTACGAAAAAGCAGGTGACCTGAATTCTTCTGACAACAGAGGCAGACAAGGTAACTACAGCAGGTTGTTTATCAGCCTGGGTGAAAAAGACGGTTTCTATAAAGCGGCATTCCTTGAATTCCTTTTGGATACAACAGGACATACCAAAGCGCAGTTGGGCAAGATCGAATTGATGGATGCCTACAGTTTTGTGGAGGTCGATAATAACATCGCAACGGAATTTATTGCAGCATTCAGCGGCAAGAAGTTCAGGGGCAGGGAAATCAAGATCGAACTCTCCGGTGAAAGAAGTGGCGGCGGTGGTGGATTTGACAGAGGCGGAAACAGGAACCGTTCAGGCGGAGGAAGAGGAAGTTATGGTGGCGGCGGAGGCGGCGGAACCTATAACAGGAGCGAAAGAAGATCATCTGACAGAAGCGGTGCCGGTTCCGGCAGAAGTTATGGCGGTGACAGGGATGGCGGCGGACGCAAGGACTCCGGACCTTACAAGAAGAAATACTAGAGAGAACCGGTAATCGGTGATCGGTAATCAGTAATCGGTTTTAGACCGGTTGATACATTTAATAAATCCATGACTTGAACGTCATGGATTTTTTTGTTGTACAAACTGTTTTCGTATTCTGTTTTGGTCGGTATTAACTTTTAATTGTTAATTATCATTGTCCATTGTCAACTATCAATTGTCATTTGTGTAATTATTCATTATTTTTGCACCTCAAATTTTAATAGCAATGAACGGATTTTTTAAAGTACCTGCACCCATCAACGAACCTGTATTGGATTACGCTCCCGGGAGCAAGGAAAAACTTGCCTTGAAGAAAGCCCTGAAAGATGCAAGAAGCCAGGTATTGGATATTCCCATGTACATCAATGGTCAGGAAGTAAGGACAGGCAAACTGCAGTCAATCGCTCCACCGCACGATATCAAGCACCAGATTGGTAATTTCCACCGTGGTGATGGTTCACATGTTCAACAGGCTATTGAGGCCGCGCTCGCTGCCAAACCTTTATGGGAAAACATGCCCTGGGAACAGAGAGCCGCCATTTTCCTGAAAGCTGCAGAACTGCTTGCAGGTCCTTACCGCGCCAAAATGAATGCAGCCACCATGCTGGCCCAGTCAAAAAGTGCATACCAGGCCGAAATTGATTCCGCATGTGAACTTATAGATTTTTTAAGGTTTAATGTACAATATATGTCTGAGATCTATGCAGACCAGCCAACTGCCAACGGAAAGGCCATCTGGAACAGGTTGGAGCACAGGGCCCTTGAAGGTTTTGTATTTGCCCTGACACCGTTTAACTTTACGGCCATAGCGGGTAACCTGCCAAGTTGTATGGCCATGATGGGCAACGTAGTGGTATGGAAACCGGCTTTTACACAGATATATTCTGCAAATGTCATCATGGAAATCTTCATCGAAGCAGGATTGCCTGCAGGTGTGATCAACCTGGTTTTTGCAGATGGAGTCAGCACCGGCGAAGCGGTATTTAACCACCCTGATTTTGCAGGACTTCATTTCACGGGTTCAACCGGAGTTTTCAGGGGCATGTGGAATACCATAGGCGCCAATATTGCCAAGTATAAGACTTACCCGAGAATTGTGGGCGAAACAGGGGGTAAGGATTTTGTACTGGTTCATAAAAGTGCGGATGTTGACACAGCAGTTGTTGCACTGGCTCGCGGTGCTTTTGAATACCAGGGCCAGAAATGTTCGGCTGCCTCCAGGGCTTATATTCCATCCAACTTATGGGAAGAGATAAAAACAAAACTGGTGAACGAGGTAAAATCCATGAAAGTGGGACCGACCGAAGATTTCAGAAATTTTGTCAATGCGGTGATTGATGAAAAATCATTTGACAAGCTTAAACAATATATTGACGATGCCAAAAAGGATCCATCTGTGGAGGTAATTGTTGGCGGTAACTGTGACAAGACAAAAGGTTATTTTATTGACCCTACTATCATAGTAGCCCAGGACCCGAAATATACCACCATGTGTGAAGAATTGTTCGGACCGGTTCTCAGCCTGTATGTCTATAACGAAAATGAATTTGACAAAGCCCTTGACCTTGTGAATACAACCAGCGAATACGCATTGACAGGTGCAGTGATCGCACAGGACAGGTATGCCATTACATTGGCAACCGCTAAACTGAGGCATGCTGCCGGTAATTTTTACATAAACGATAAGCCAACAGGCGCCGTTGTCGGACAGCAGCCTTTTGGTGGCAGCAGGGCCAGCGGAACCAATGACAAGGCAGGGAGCAAAGCCAATCTTTTGCGTTGGACCAGCACCAGGACCATCAAGGAAACTCTAGTTCCGGTGAAGGATTATCGCTATCCTTTCCTGGCAGAGGAATAATCGGTTTAATTATTATTTTTTGAGGGCGCTCAGAAGCTCTTTCAGTCTCTCATTTTCAGGAAACAATGTCAAACCCCTTTTTATATACTCCCTGGCCTTTGTGTAATTATTTTTCCTTACATAACAACCTGAGGCTTCAATATATACACTGGCAAAATCCCCTTGGTTAAACTCCAATGTGGTATCCGAAAGATACAGCGTTTCAAAACCCTTGAGGAACTTGTCACCTTCAACTAAGTTTTCGTCTTCAAAATATTCCTCTGCAAGGAGGTAGTGCATAGTGATATAGGCTTTCTTGATATAAATATGATTTATCAGGATGCTATCCTCATCAATACTGGCCTTTAAATTCTCATACGCTTTTTGCAGGGGATATTTTTTCAGCATTTCCAGCAGGCAATCAACATACAAGGCCTGAACGTTCAGGTTACGAGAATCCAGGTGATATGCTTTTTTCAGGTAAGGAAGGGCCTTGGAAATATTCCCTTTGAGCATAAGACTCCTCCCGGTTTCATAATTCCGGTAAAGTACCACATGATCCTTGAAAGTTCCATCCCGGAGCTTATGTTCCAGATAATCACAGGCACTGTCGAACAGCAATGGGTCAGGTTTCTCAAACAAAGTCAGGTTCTTGAACCTCTCGAATTCTTGCAGAAGCTCGTTTTCCTCATAATAACCGCTAAATCTGCTGATAACCTCAAGATAGCTGACATCTTTAACGGATTGGTATTTATTCTTGCCTATCAGGGTCGCCAGAATGATGTAAGATATCTGGCTGGTGCGGTGACATGGATAAAACATATTGGCTATACATGCCTGTTCATATGCAGTCTTGAAGTTTTCACTTCGCAAATGATACACCGCCTCATTAAAATAGTGTATACCAATCAGCTGTTTGATGGTGATGCTTTCAGATGCAAAAAAGTGCTTGTCAAACAGGTCATTTACGCTTTGACGTTTCGCATCTTCTTCGCTGATCACTTTTTCGTCCTTAAGAACCCGAATGAATTTTTCCTTGAAAACCTGGTCGTAAATCACGTATTGCATGCTCGGACTGGTCGTTTCCATCATGATTTGCTCCTCAAGTGGATATGCGATGATATAAACATGGGTTGGAAGTTCCTTGATGGTAAATGGAACTTTCAGCCTTTCGAGAAACACAGAAAACAATGCCGTTGCAGTAACACAATTATACTCCCCATTCTTGTCAATGGCATAAAAACTATTCTCCAGTACGAACTTATTGAAAAACGCTGTGTGCACCTGCTCATAAATATGCTTGACAATCTTCTGGTGATTCGGCTTACGGATGGATTGAATCGATTCTTCGAGATTTTTGCAGAAATCATCTACCCTCGTTTCAAACCTGACAGCATCCTCAAGCTTCCCCTCATTGGCTGATAGGTAAAATTGCCTCAGCACGTTTATGTTCTTATCATCGATATAATCTTTTACCAACTGATATTTATCCGTATTGGATATATCAACATCTTCAAGTGAAAAATAGGTCCTGGCATATTTTACCTGGGCAGGCAATAATAGCGGACAAATACATTTCAGAAAAACAAAGCAGAAGGGAAAATACTTTTTTATTTGCATAGCTATTCACAAACCTAACTTTTTTTTCCATCAATTTCAGTATTCAAAGTAAAAATAAAAAATTAATTTATTAGGAAAAGTTAAAATAAAACATACCTTTGCGCCGTGTTTTCATAGTTTTAGTTTTTAGAGAGGGCTGGACCATGCGTCTGGCCCTTTTCTATGTCCAGGTCTTCCACTCATTTGCTTTCCCCATTCCATTATTCATTTGAAGTGGATTTTTATTTTTTTCAAGACAATCCTTTAAAAAATGGCCTTTAATCAGCATTAAATAATTAATATTGCTGACAACAAAAATCACTCATGGCGAATCCGACCAAAAGCGAACAATATGAGCAGTTACTCACGCAGGTAAAGGCACTGATAGACCCCAATTGCAGCTGGCTTGCCAATTATGCCAATATTTGTGCAGCCATACAGGACAATTTCCATCACTGGTGGTGCGGATTCTATTTTGTCAACACAAACAATCAACTCGAACTCGGTCCTTTCCAGGGACCTGTAGCCTGTACATTGATACCATATAACAAGGGCGTATGTGGTAGTTCCTGGGCAAAAAAAGAAACCATCCTTGTTCCTGACGTTCACAAATTCGAAGGCCATATCGCCTGTTCTTCCGAAAGCAATTCCGAAATTGTAATCCCTATCATCCAAAACAATATGGTGATAGGCGTACTTGATATCGACAGCATCAATTTCAGTCAGTTTGACGAGATCGACCAGCATTACCTGGAAAGTATCGTTGAATTGTTGCCGGAGATTATTCCTGTTACCTCTTGAGTCTCGATAGATTCATTGCTAAAAACCAATTCCACATTCAAATAAAGCGCTTCATTCAGGAATCGGCATTCCCTGCTTATTTCTCTCTTAAATTTTAAAAGCTTACCTTTGCACCCCAATGTCAAGAATTGTAGCTATAGTAGGAAGACCCAATGTCGGAAAATCCACCCTGTTTAACCGCCTGGTAGGTGAGAGAAAAGCCATCGTGGATGACTTCAGCGGTGTGACCCGCGACAGGCACTACGGCGACTGCGAATGGAACGGGCAGACCTTTAACGTGATAGATACCGGTGGATATGTGAGGGATAGCAAGGATGTATTTGAATCGGCCATCAGGGAACAGGTGCAGATAGCGGTGGAAGAAGCCAACCTCCTGATTTTTATGGTGGATGTATCAACAGACGTAACAGATCTAGACAACCAATTCGCAAGTATTCTTCGCAAATCAAAAAAACCTGTCATCCTAGTGGTGAATAAGGTAGATAACCACGACCAGATCAATGATGCCGCAGTGTTTTACAGCCTGGGCTTCGGCGACATGTTCACCATTTCTTCTGCTACCGGAAGCGGTACCGGTGACTTGCTGGACAAGGTAGTGGAATTATTACCCAAGGACGATGGAAGGGAATTTGAAGATGAAGCCATTTCCAAATTACCAAAAATAGCCATTGTTGGCCGTCCAAACGTCGGCAAATCTTCATTTATCAATGCATTGCTGGGTTATAACAGGAATATCGTCACGGACATCGCAGGTACTACCCGCGATTCCCTGCATACAAGGTACACGGCATTCGACAAGGATCTGATACTGGTAGATACTGCAGGTATACGGAAAAAATCAAAGGTGGAGGAGAACATCGAGTTTTACTCTGTCATGAGAAGCCTCAGGGCCATCGAGGACTGCAATGTCTGCATATTGATGCTGGATGCCGCTAACGGCATTGAGTCCCAGGATATGAACCTCTTGTTCCTGGCGCACAAGAACGGCAAGGGTGTGGTGATACTGGTGAATAAATGGGACGTTTACGAAAAAGAGACCAATACGGCTAAGGAGTACGAGGCTCATATCAAGCAGCGCACAATGCCATTCACGGATTACCCTGTCATATTCATCAGTGCACTGAATAAACAAAGGATATTCCAGGCTATAGACACCGCCATGGATGTGTATGCAAGGTCGTCCACCAGGATCAAGACCTCTGTGATGAACGATACCATGCTGCCTATCATTCAGGCTACTCCGCCTCCGGGCATCAAGGGAAAAACCATCTCCATCAAATATGTACAGCAGCTGCCTTCCAATTCGGTCTGTTTTGCATTCTTCTGCAACTTACCCCAATACGTAGGTGAATCCTATAAACGATTCCTTGAAAACCAGCTAAGGGAACATTTCAATTTTACGGGGGTGCCTATTAGTATCTTTTTCAGGAAAAAGTAAGACATCCCCCTTGCCCCCTTCAAAGGGGGAATTCATTTCGTTGGCGAGATAGAGATCACCACGTGCTGCCCAAAGCGTCAGCACTCGTGATGACGTACTTCTTATAATATTTGCTTTAATCCCTGGAACCGACTATCGGTTTCCATCATCGTATGTACATCATACACTTCCCCACCGCTTACCGATTACTGATTACCGTTTACTAAATCCCAAACTAGCGGAATTAATGCAATACCTTAAACCGGTGGGGGTTCCATGTCCGTCGGTAAATACGTGGCCCAGGTGCCCACCACAATTTGCACAGAGTACTTCCACCCTGGTCATTCCATATGCATGATCGGCTTTTTCCATGACCTTGGATTTATCCATGGACTGATAAAAACTTGGCCAACCGCAACCTGCATCAAACTTGGTATCACTTGAAAACAATTCCGTACCGCAGCCCTTGCAGACATAAGTCCCTGCTTCCCAATGGCGATCGTATTCACCGGTAAAAGGCCTTTCAGTTCCTTTTTCCCTCAGCACCCTGTATGATTCAGGGTCGAGTTCTTTTTTCCATTCTTCATCAGATTTCTGAATGTTCATTGTGTTGCAAAAATATAAAATCCTTTACACAGAATCGACACCCTATCGATGGAATGATTATTTTTTTTGTCATGTCTTAAAATAGTGCTAATTTTGGGTCACTTTTTAATCTTGAAAAAACAAGCTTGTCTTTCGTCAGACATCATTTTATCATCTTTTATAACCATGCCGTGGCAAGCCGCGTTTAAGTCATTCTCATTATTCCATGTCAGCACTCCTGTTTTTTAGCGTCATCATCGCCTACTTCCTGGCCCTGATCATCATCAGCCGGATTACGGCTAAAAAGGCGGATTCAGCAGCTTATTTCATCGGCAACAAACAATCACCGTGGTACCTTGTGGCATTCGGCATGTTAAGTGATTCACTGAGTGGCGTCACCTATATTTCAGTCCCAGGAGCCGTGTACCATCAATCTCTTACTTACCTGCAGGTCGTATTCGGTTATTTCATCGGCTATTTTATTATTGTGTTTATTCTTTTGCCATTGTATTATAGACTTAACCTGATTTCGATCTATAGTTACCTGCAACAAAGGTTTGGCAAAAACGCACAGAAAACAGGTTCTTTCTTTTTCCTGATTTCCCGCTTGCTGGGCGCAGGCGGAAGGCTGATGCTGGCCATCGGTGTCATGCAATTGTTCATTTTTGACAGTTTCCATATCCCATTTGTGCTGACTGCCACCGTCTTCATCGGGCTGATGTTATTATACACCTATAAAGGCGGCATCAAGACCCTGGTTTATACTGACGCATTCCAGTCGTTATTCCTGATACTTGGCGTATCACTTTCCATTTATGCCATTGCTTCTCAGCTCGACATGGGTTTTGGAGACATTGTTACTTCCATCAGGGACAGCAATCACGGCAAAATACTTGAAACTGATGTCTTTAAAGGGAATTTCTGGTTGAAACATATCATAGGTGGTGCCTTGTTTACCGTTGCGATGACAGGTCTGGACCAGAATATGATGCAGAAAAACCTGAGTATGAAATCACTCGGGGAAGCCAAAAAGAACATGATATGGTTCAGTTTTGTGATGGTGCTCGTGAACATCATGTTCCTTTCACTGGGCGTATTGTTATACCATTATGCTGAGGTAAAAGGTCTTGCGCTACCTGCAAATGCCAATGGCATCATCACCGACAATGTTTTTCCAACCCTTGCCTTAAACAACTTTGGCGCATTTACTGCACTGGCATTCATCATTGGCCTGACAGCAGCCACCTTCAGCAGTGCAGATTCCGTATTGGCCACACTCACTACCTCTTTTTGCATTGATTTCCTTGAATTTAACGAACCCGGAAAATATACAGAAACGCAGCAGAAAAATATCAGGCATGTGACCCATATTGGGTTCGCGGTAGTGCTGCTGCTTGTTATTATCCTCATAAAATATTTTATTAGCAGCAGGTCTACCATTGACCTGATACTCATGATGGCCTCACTAACTTATGGACCACTTATCGGCCTGTTTGCGGCAGGCTTGTTTACGAAAATAAACTTCCGTGACAAATGGATACCAATCATTTGCCTTGTTTCACCCATCATTTGTTTTTTCCTGATCAGGAATGGCGATCTTTGGTTCAATGGCTACAAATTCGGCAATGAAATAATTTTGGTCAATGGTTTGCTTACATTTATTTTTTTATTATTATTGAAAACAAAAAAACCTACAATATAAATAATGACATCACAAATTAAACATCAATTCATATATTTGGTCATATTGCTGTTCATATCATGCTCTGTGCCCAAGATACATATTCCCGGCAGCTATGAAACCAAGGCAGTGTTCGTGGGAGAGGAAGCCATGGACGTGAGTCCTTACGGCATCAGTGAGGCGGGGGACCTTGCGGATGAATTCCCTGATGAAGACATCGTCAATGACAAGATCAAGGTGACCATTGATTTTAAGTTCAATGAAAAATACGACTCCTCACAATATTACAAAGGTTATATAGCTGCAAACAAAAGTGCTGACAGTCTTGCCAAATTAAGCGACAGCTTGTTGAAAGTAGCGGAAAAAGCCAAAAAAAGCGCTTCCCCGGGTAAAAGTGAAACCAAAAAAAGCGCCAAGTCATTTTCTAAAAATCCCGAATTGACCGACCGTCCTTTGCCTGACGGACAGGTCTACATGAGTTCAAGCTATGAATATGAGTACAAGACCATCAAGGATTTTGTAGATGAACCTATCGTTTTACATTACAATTCCATGATATCCGTAAGTAAATTTTACGCCCGGATAGACAATAACACCGCGACTCTTAAAAAGCGCGATGAAAGCAATGACGGTCATATGTATTTCAAGACCGACAGCCGGTACAAGATCTATGATATCAGCACACCTGTCAGGGGTTCCACAGTCAGCTATGAATATTCAGAGGACTGCAGGGATGCTAAATTCAACAGTGTACTCTATATTGCTGAAGACCATTTCACGCAAAAGAAAATTGTCAAGATCGCCTTGCCTGAATTCCTTGAGTTTGATATTATCGAAAAAAATTTCGAGGGCATCAGCTTTACAAAAGACACTGTATCTGAATACCCTAAATCAGGTTCAACAGGCAAAAAGACAAAATACCTGGTATATACATTTAAAAGACTTAAACCATTCGAGAATTATTCTTCAGACAGGGGGCCATCCTATAACTACCCCATGCTGTATTTTTATTTCAAGACTGCAAAAAAAGACGGGAAAACACACCAGATCATGAAAACCACCGATGACTTGTATCGCTGGTACAGGCTGGTGTCTTCCAATCTGAGAAATGATACCTCGGCATTCGCCCTGTTCACCAAAAAACTTGTGAAGGACCTGAAAACAGATGAAGAAAAAATAAAAGCAGTCTATTACTGGATACAGGACAATATCCGTTATGTAGCCTTTGAAGACGGTATAGCGGGATTCCGGCCCGACGAATGCTCAGATGTTTACATGAAAAGATTTGGTGATTGCAAAGGCATGGCCAACCTGACCAAAAACATGCTGAAAGTACTTGGATATGATGCAAGGCTGGTATGGATAGGTACCAAGCACCAGAATTTCAGTTATGATATTCCAGGCTTACCGGTCGACAACCACGCCATCTGTGCCGTGAAGCTAAAAGGAAAATTCATTTTCCTGGACGGCACTGAGAATTTTTGCGCGCTGAATGAATATGCGAACAGGATACAAGGCAGGAAATGTATTGTAGAGGACGGTGAAAATTATTCCATTGAAACCATTCCTGAATGGGGATATGAGCACAATGAGGAATCATCTGTTGAAACCATCAACATGGTAAACAATACGCTGGACGTAAAAGTCAAGCGGACCTTCAAGGGTGAAAGCAAACTGGACTTTATCAGGAGTTACAATTACCTGCGGACACAAAACAAGGACGAAGTGATATTTGAGTACCTGACAGATGAAAACATCGACTATAATGTCAAGAATATTGTCACCTCTGACCTGCGCAACAGGGATAAGAACACCGAGCTAAGCTTTAACCTGATAGTAGACAACCAGGTGATAAAATCGAACGGAAAACTATATGTCAATTTTGAATGGGACCGTGAGTTTGACGGGGTATGGTTTGACTCGACCAGGCGTGTAGACCTAGACCTTGGACACAAGAATTTTACCAAGCGTTCCGTTACCTTTAACCTGAAACCCGGCCAGGTAGCCACTCGTCTCCCGGGCAATATTCATATTGACAACGAATATTACACATTTACCCTGACCATGAAACAGGTAGGCAATACAATTATTTACAACAAGGTATTGATTACCAAAAAGGACTACCTGCCTGTCAAGAATTTACAGCAATTCATGAAAGACTGTAAAAAACTGTCTGCATTTTATAAAACCTATATCGAAATCACACAGTCCAAGATTTAACTTATTACCCTACCCATCAATGAAAAACATATTGAAAATCGCGATCCTGTTCCTCGCATGTACCCAAATTCATGCTCAATCAGATCATGAACAGAATTATTTCAAGGAAAGCTATACCGATACTTTTAAAAATGAATCGATAGTGATTGCAAAACTTTTTGAGGAATATACCTTTACCACTGCAGGCGGACCGGATTACAAGGTGAATGTGGTATACAGGGCCCAGTATAAACTAAAAGATATTAAAGCGCTGGAGGTTTTTAGTACACTGAGCAAGAACAAGGACTTAAAACGTTATGTGCTGAACCAGGTAAAACCGGATGGCAGGGTGAACCTTATTTACGAATATTACGACAAAAATTATCCTGATGATGGATATGAAGAAAAAGACGAGGATGAGGATGACGACAAGAAAAAGGAAAAAGAAGATATCCCTCTTGAAAACCTGGAAATCGGCGATATTATCGACTACCAATTTGAATATACCTATACGACAAAAACCAAGGATTTCAGGAAGGTTATACTCAACAATGGCAAACTAGAAAAAAAGGCAGTGAATGTACCCAATTCCAATATTTATAAATACCTGCTCTATAAAAACAGGTTGCTGGAGGACCAATACCCAATCGCAAGCGGCCTGATTATCTACAATGTCCCCAAAGAACTGAACATGGTTCAGAAATCCTCTAACTGCAATTTTTCGTTTACATCAAAGACAGTTAACAGTAAAACATTATATGAATGCAGGCTGAACAATATCAAGGCCTTTAAAAGGGAAGATTTCAGTTATCCATATTTAAATCATCCTGTACTTAAATACACCCTTGTGCAGACCGACCCGTTCAAGGCTGTTTATTACCCCTACCAATTTACAGACGGAAAAACGGACAAGGAAGATATCGTTGCCCTTGGACGTCAGATATACAAAGACAAGAAATATATACCCACATACCTCTATTACCTTAATACCACTGCCTACCCGGAAGGGTACACCCAGGCCAGCCTCGACAAATTCTTCAAGGCTTTTTTAAGCACCTTCACTAAAAATGACAAGGACAAACTGGAAAAACTTAATAAATTCCATGAATACCTTACCAATAATGATGAATTGAATGAGAACCAGTTTTCTGACATGAGTTATGCAGTGCTTATGGCACGTTTCTGCGACGCTATAAAGCTGCCATATAAAATGATGGCCTGCATGCACCGCTATGACGGCAAGTTTGAAAACATCATATCGCCTTATGAAATTACCTGGGGTTTATATATCCCGAATAAAAAAGGCGAGGATGTATTCATCACCAGCTATGATAAGAAAAGCAATATTTATGAATTGTTTGGCTCCCTTTCAGGTTCGGATATATTGATATTTAACCCTGCTACGCTGGATCCCAGCGAAGTCATCCAATATCCGGCCGTCGATTATAAAAGGAATACCCTTGAACAGCATTTGGAGGTGGTATTGAGCGATGACCCAAAATTTGAATACCGTTTCATCAACACATACACCTGCAAAGGTCAGCAGAAATATGCCATCAGTGACCATATCATTGGCCAGTTCAGGAATGTTGATCTTTATACCCCGGCAAGATTTAGCGGTATGGTCAATTACCAGGATATATATAACGAAGACCTGTCGTTTAAGACTATGAAGTCCTACCTGAATTTACTCAAGGAACTGAACCGGGTGGATTCTTTCTGGAAATTAACCATTAAAGAATATCGCAAGGGCCAGATGTTGGTCTACCTATACGATGAATACCATTTCAGGGAAATTGAGATTGACAGCTTTAAGCTTCATCAGGGCGGTGATTACACAGACAATGACACTGCGATATACGGGTTCAACATCGAATTCAAGGCCAATGGCATCATCGATAAGACCTCGAGTGATTCAATGCTGGTAATGAATCTCGGAAAAATGATCTCTGAACAATACCAGCTTTCCAATTACAAGATCAATGAGCGGCTGAGTGATGTGTACACCAGCAACCAGAGAAAATTTACCTGGGATATCGAGATCGAATTGCCGAAGAATTATAAATGTATCAACCTGGATGACTTTAAGCAGAATTTTGAAAATCAAGCGGGGATATTCAAGTCGGAAGTGACAGAAAAGGATGGAAAACTTGTGCTGAAGGTCACCAAAATATACAAGACAAATTATCTACCGAAAGAAAAATGGGTTGAGATGGTAAATTACCTGCATGAGGCTGCCTCGTTCTTCAATAAGAAGCTGCTGCTGGAGAAAAAATAATGCTGGCACAATAATTGTCTTTTATAATGCGTTATAATACCATGAAGCTATTTTGCGTCCTGCCCTTATCCGCCATCTTTTTTACCAGTATCAGTTTTACCCACCAAGGGCCGAAACCGAAAAAGGTGTATAAGGATACATTTTATCAATTCAAGACCAAACCTGTCAGGATAGCCGGAACAACAGCTTCAAAACCATCTGTAAAGCCTGCTGAACTTCCAAAACCGTCACCCAAACCCAAATATTCAGAAGTGGCGGAAGAGGACAGGGATATCGCCATTACTTCAACAATTACATCTTACAAGATTAAAAAATCAGCCCAGAAACTTTATGTTTATTTTGGCGATACCTTTAAAGTATTCAGGATTTCCTTGGGCGCAAACCCGAAAGGAACCAAAACCAGGCAGGGAGATAATAGAACCCCCGAAGGTACCTACAGGATCACTTTCAAGAATCCCAAAAGCCGTGGTTATAAATCCTTGAAAATATCTTACCCGAATGAAAATGACAGGAAAAATGCCCAAAGACTTGGTGTGGATCCGGGCGGCGACATCTTCATACACGGCCTGTGGTGGGATAACCAAGATCCAAAAAACCACTGGAAAGATAACTGGACCCGTGGCTGCATTGCAGTGAATAATGAGCAGATAGAAGAAATCTATAAATATTCTGCCGTTGACACTGAAATCACAATTTTACCTTAAGCCACAGTGCATTTGGCATTGATCAACGCTTTTAATTCAGCGAAATCTTCAGGATTATCAAGGTAGGAAGTTTGCAAGGAAATCACCTGGCCGCTTTTAGTTATGCGAATATTGATCTCATACAACTGGTAATTCACTTTTTCCACTTGCGACCACAATAAACTTTTAGGCTGCTGGAACAGGTGAAAACAATATTTCATGCCTTCCTCATCCAATACCAGGAAACACTTGCGCCTGAATAATCCGAGTTCAAGCTTTTTCAACAAAAGGTAGGCAAGGGCCAACAGAGGAAACGTCAGGAAACTATACCACAATATCCTTGGATAAAATATCAGGCTGATGATAATGCCGAAAATGGCGAATGCTGCTATCAGTGGCGCTTCCGATTTGGTCCTGTTGATTTTGAATGAATGCATGAAGCCGCGAAATTACTATTTTTATGCGCAAATACGCGCAAAACGTATTTTACCCTGCAAATCTTTCCTGAATTCAGTCTTCAGGTCCAGCTTATCACAAAAATCCTTCAGTTCAAGTGCCGTCAACGGGTTAAGTTCAAAATAAATACTGGACGGATATTGGGGTAAAAATGCTTGAATGATCTTTTTATAAAATACCAGGGGGTCATCATCTTGAACAAAAAGGGCTTGATGCGGCTCAAATTCCAGCACATTTTCCGCCATCAATCCGGCTTCCTGAAACGCAATATACGGCGGATTGCATACAATGATATCCGGAATACTGAACGACCACTGCACATTCAAAATATCATGCCTGGCAAATTGTATGGTCCTTTCATGAAAGTTGGATTGTTCATTTTTTTGAGCCAGTTGCAGGGCTTTATCAGAAATATCGGTGGCCATGACCTCAGCTGTCGGGAAATTTCTTTTTAATGCCAGTGCGATACATCCGCTACCGGTACATATATCCGCAATGACATGAACATTGTCCGGGTTACATGATGACAGCACCCAGTCAACAAGCTCCTCCGTTTCAGGCCTTGGTATCAGCACATCCGGGCTTACCTCAATTCGCAAGCCGTGAAAGTATTCAAATCCTGTGATATGCTGAACCGGTTCATGTTTCAATAATCTTTGCAGGCATGTCTCAAGTTTCGCTGTTTCTGTAAAAGCCTGGTCTGCCCGGGTTATGAGTGCATTTTCCGGAATTAAAAACACGTCCTCAAACAAACGTTTGCATATGGATCGCGTCTCATCTTCTTCGTATAAAGCGGATAACAGTTCCCTGGATTTTAAGTAAGCTTCTCTTATGGTCAAAATGATTGCAAAGTTTTGAGTATTTTTGCAGAATAACAACTGTTGACGAAAAATACATGAAAAGGTGCCTGCAACTGGCACAAAAAGGATTTGGCCAGGTATCACCAAATCCCATGGTAGGATGCGTTATCGTTCACGAAGAGGAGGTCATTGGAGAGGGTTATCACCACGCATACGGACAGGCACATGCCGAGGTAAATGCAGTGAACTCCGTTAAAAATATTGAATTATTACCTGAATCGACAGTCTACGTATCGCTCGAACCATGCGCTCATTTTGGAAAAACGCCACCGTGTGCCACACTGCTTATTGAAAAAAAAGTAAAAAAAGTTGTGATAGGCACTCTGGACCCTTTTATACAGGTGGCAGGCAAGGGGGCCGAAATGCTCAGACAGGCGGGAATTGAAGTGGAAACAGGCATAATGGAAAAAGAATGCCGCTTGTTAAATAAACGTTTTTTTACATTTCACACAAAAAAGCGCCCGTATATCATTTTAAAATGGGCAGAAACAGCAGACGGCTTTATGGGAAGCGGAGAACCTGTGCAGATCAGCGGCCTGGCTGCCCAAAGACGCCTTCACCAGTGGCGAAGCGAAGAAGACGCTTTCCTGATAGGCACACATACGCTGTTAGAGGACAATCCCCACCTGAGCACAAGGTTATGGAAGGGAAAAAGCCCTATAAGGATAGCCATGGATATGCATTTAAAATCGGGCGGGAAACCCCTGAACTTTTTCAATGCTTCTCAACGGACCATTATTTTAAACGGATTAATAGATGAGGTGACAAGGGGCGTTGAATATGTAAAAATTGACAATCCTGATCCTGATACCATCATGGAGAAACTGTATAGATTGAACATACAAAGTGTGGTGATTGAAGGTGGTTCAAAATTATTGGATAGTTTTATCCGTCATAATCTCTATGATGAGATCCGGCGTTTCAAATCAAAAATATTGATTCTTCAAAATGGTTTACCTGCTCCCAAAATTGATTTTGTCCCTGAAAAGACTGAAAACCTCATAGATGACGAATTATTGATTTATCTCAAATGACCTTCCTGATACTGTCCATCACCTTATCCTCCTTACTTTTTGTCGGATTCAAATGGTTTGACATCAAAAAGATCAATTTACTGGTGGCCATTATCGGCAATTATATCAGTTGTATCATCACAGGTCTTATACTGAACAGCACATATAAACAGCAGGAACCAACGGACCTCCAGGCTTATGACCTATCGATGATTGGCACTTGCATGGCTTTGGGATGCTTGTTTTTTATCGTCTTTTATGCCATGGGGTACGCTTCTGCAAGGATAGGGGTTGGAATTACCAGTGCGAGTACCAAGATGTCGTTGATCATACCTGTTTTATTCGGCACCCTGGTCCTGGGCGAGGAACTAGGCATCACCAGGATAATTGCCCTTATTGCAGCCTTGACAGCCGTTGTCCTGATGTCGTGGAACCAAGGTGATAAACCCGGTGCAAAACAGTTCCTGATACCATTCCTGATATTTATCGGTTCGGGAATCGTT
>JANWHK010000183.1 GCA_025450395.1 Bacteroidia bacterium | reverse complement strand
CATAAGCCTACTAAACCAATCAATGAATTTTCCGTTAGCAATTCCATTTACTAACAAACTAATCATAAATAAAAAACCAGGAAAAAGTGAGTTCAAATATTAAACAGGATATTCCGGCTAGTATAGTCGTATTTTTAGTAGCGCTTCCCTTGTGCCTGGGAATAGCATTGGCAAGTGGAGCACCACTCTTATCAGGAATTATTGCAGGTATTATAGGCGGATTGGTTGTTGGTTTTTTGAGCCAATCGTCCATCAGCGTCAGCGGACCAGCTGCAGGTTTAACAGCCGTGGTATTATCAAGCATTACCCAATTAAAGAGTTTTGACATTTTTTTACTGGCAGTAATTATAGCAGGACTACTCCAGCTTATAGCCGGAATAGCAAAAGGTGGATTTATTGCAAACTATATTCCATCAAATGTTATCAAGGGTTTATTGGCTGCAATCGGTATCATATTGATTTTAAAACAAATCCCTCACGCTGTAGGATTTGACAGAGATCCCCAGGATGACTTTACATTTTTTCAAAAAGATGGTGAGAACACGTTTTCAGAACTTTTAAATATCCTGGATAATTTTTCCTGGGGTGCTATCATCATTTCGGTAATCTCCCTGATAATCATCATATATTGGGATAAAACGCCAATGAAAAAACTGAAGTTTTTTCCTTCGTCTTTATTTGCAGTCATTCTTGGTGCCGCTCTCAATGCCTTGTTTCAAAAATTTTTCCCTTCTGTAGCCATTTCTGCGGAACATTTAGTCAGTATTCCAAAGTTTGAAGGCGTAGATTCAATGGTCACATTGCCAAACTTTGCAAGTATTACCAATTATCGCGTTTGGATCGTGGCGTTTACGATAGCCATTGTGGCATCATTGGAAACTTTATTAAATCTTGAAGCAGTAGAGAACATCGATCCCCTGAAAAGACATGCATCACCCAACCGGGAATTGGTAGCTCAGGGAATTGGTAACATGTTTTCCGGTTTAGTTGGTGGTTTACCAATTACGTCCGTAATAGTCAGAAGTTCGGTCAATCTCAATGCGGGTGCCAAAACTAAATTATCTGCAATTTTACACGGCGCTTTTTTATTGATTAGTCTTATCGTACTGAGCCCGATCATCAATCTGATCCCGTTGGCTTCCCTGGCCTGCATTCTACTGGTAACAGGTTACAAACTGGCAAATATTGCTTTATTCAAGGAGATGTACCGCAAGGGACTCAACCAGTTTATTCCCTTTGTGGCAACTATCCTGGCAATTGTATTTACCGACTTGCTCATTGGCATTATAATCGGCTCAGTAGTAAGTGTATTCTATATATTGAAAAGCAATTTCAAGAATGCCTATAGTTTTTACAAAATACATGATGATACAGGAGACACCATTACCATCAGGCTTTCAGAAGAAGTCACTTTTTTAAACAAAGCCAGCATCAAGAAAACCCTGCTCGAAATCCCTGATCATTCAACCGTAATCCTGGATGGATCTAATTCCAAATTTATAGATTATGACGTATTAGAGATCATTCAAAATTTTAAAGATACTATTTCTAAAGAAAAAAATGTAACCGTGTCGGTTATTGGTATAAAGTCATTTAAAAACGAAGAAAATGCAAGCCCAAGTATTACAACAGCCCACTAAGAAGATGTCTATGCCTGCATTCAGCGAACAGCATGTCTTACATGAATTAAAACACTATTTACCTTCACAGGCGCCGTTGAAGGATTTTATTCATCACAATACCCTGCACGCATTCCAGGAAACAAAGTTTTATGATGCCATTTTTAAAGCCTCGAAAATTTTCGGGTTCCAGGCGACCCTTCCCCTGGTCGATTTCAGGGAATTGTATAAAATCGGGCGTATCAATGAAGCCATATTAGATAGAATTATCATTGAGAAAAAAGGAGCAGAAAACAGCTCCCTGTGGAAGGAAAACCTAATATACAAAAATTATGACGAACACAACGAGCAGCGGATCGGAAAGCTAAGAGCTCACTGGAAAAGTGTTCACCATATAAACCTGGACGATTTGATCCAGCCATTTTTATTCAGGATCTTAAGCAGCTATTTAGACCAGGGTATTGCAATTTGCGATTTTCCCATACATGAAGAGGGCTTTTTAGCCTCCATGAAGGAAATCGAGAAAAACAGTTTTGCCAGTTTTTTCAAAACAGAACGGGCCAGGCATATATTCAAACAGGAAACTACAAGTATTAGTGACCTTCTGAAGATTATAGTCGGTGATGAGCGATATTTTGAACAATACCTCTTCGACCAGCAATTCAGCCACAGTGGATGGAGCGGATTGGTGGCGGTTTTAGAAGAAAGACCGGACACATTGCTGAGTCCTAAAAAAATAGAACTGAAAGACCTGGTTATTTTTGAATTGATACTTGAAATAGATCATCTCGAAAATGAACTGGGCAGGAATTTTGCGCCTTTGTGTTCCTTTATAAGTCAGGAACCCTACAATCTATTTGACCAGGTTGAAAGTACAGAATTGCAGGAAGTACTGAAAATATGGCAAGATGCTTTTGAGTGGAGTTACTACGATGAAATTTTAGCCGGTATCCAGCAAAATATTTCTATAAAATCCGGAAACCAATACCCAAAAACAGAAAAATCATTTCAGGCTTTCTTTTGCATTGATGAGAGGGAATGCAGTATAAGGTCACATATAGAAAGTTACGATAAAAACGCTGAAACTTTTGGTTGTCCCGGCTTTTTTGGAGTTGAGTTTTACTTCCAGGCTGAACACGCCAGGTTTTATGACAAGCTTTGTCCTGCACCTGTCACGCCCAAATATTTAATCAAGGAATATGACGTGAGTGAAAAAAGAAAGCACGATATATTTTACAGCAATTATACGCATCAAATTGCAAGTGGCTTTATCAGTGCCCTCACATTTGGTTTTTGGGCCGGATACAGATTGGTAAAAAACCTGTTCCAACCCAAGATGAGTCCCGCAATTTCCAATGCATTTGCACATATGAATGAACAGGGTAAATTAACCATTCATAATAAAAATATAAATGACCGGGAAAACGGCTTGCAAATTGGTTTTACGATAGAGGAAATGACCAATAGAGTAGAAGGCCTGTTGCATGGGATCGGGCTGCTGGATAATTTTGCCTCTATCATTTATGTAGTCGCTCATGGAAGCAGCAGCGCCAATAATCCACATCATGGGGCACATGACTGTGGAGCATGCAGTGGCAGACCCGGCTCAGTAAATTCCAGGGTATTTTCATCAATGGCTAACGATGCGGAAGTGCGCAAACTATTAAAAATACGTGGAATCGATATTCCCGTTTCGACACAATTTGTTGGTGCATTGCATGATACCGCAGCTGATGAAATTGAATATTATGACTTGGCCATTTTGAATGAAATAAATGCAAAAAAACACATTCACAACAAATTGACCTTTGAAAATGCGCTGGACCTGAATGCCAAGGAACGTTCTCGCAGGTTTGCCTCGATCAACACAAAAGCGGAAATCAAAAAAATTCGGAAAGCCATTAAAGACCGTTCCGTTTCACTGTTCGAACCACGACCTGAATTAGGTCATGGAACCAACACCCTTTGCATAGTTGGCAACCGGGAAATGACAAGAGGGGTTTTCCTGGACAGGCGTGCATTTTTAAATTCCTATGATTATAAAACAGACAGGGATGGCAAATTCCTGACAGGTGTGATGAGTCCGCTAGGACCGGTATGTGGTGGCATCAGTTTAGAATATTATTTTTCAAGAGTCGACAACTTAAAGTTGGGAGCCGGAACTAAATTACCTCATAACGTGGTTGGCTTATATGGTGTTACCAATAGCAGTGATGGCGATTTGCGACCGGGATTACCGTGGCAAATGGTAGAAGTACATGACCCGCTTCGCTTATTGGTTATTGTTGAACATTTTCCTGAAATCATATTAAAATCCATTCAATCCTCTCCCGCCATGTACGAATGGTTTATCAATGAGTGGGTGCATTTGATATCATTAAACCCCGATACAAATGAATTCACATATTTTAATGAAGGTCAATTCAAGCCATATCAGACACTGGCCAAAAAGATCCACTTTTATAAAGACGTGCATTCACTTCTGGAAAATGCCAAGGAAATGGAAACGAATCACATCGTTCACGCTACACAGGAAAATTTACCTGTGTATTTACACAATTAATTTTATCAATGGAACAATTACTTCAACTATTCATATTTATACCATTAGCAGGTTTTATTGCCAGTTTGTTTTTAAAACCCACCCGGGAACGATTAATTTCCGGAGTGGCATATACCAGTGTTGCGATTCAATTATCAGGCATTGTTTTATTTATAACTTATTGGTTATTAATAGGTTCTCCCGTATTAAATTTGAAACATTTTGTTTTTTTCAAGGAAGATAATATAGAAATATACCTGGATTTCTATTTTGATAAAACAACAGCAGTATTTTCATTACTTGGCGCATTGGTTACTTTTCTGGTGCTTATTTTTAGTAAATATTATTTGCACCGCGATTCCGGTTTCAAGCGATTTTTCAATACCGTACTCTTGTTTTTCTTTGCTTTTAACATCACGATTTTTGCGGGCAATTTTGAAACCTTGTTCCTTGGATGGGAAGTTTTAGGCATCACATCGTTTCTTTTAATTGCTTTTTACAGAGACCGGTATTTACCCGTAAAGAACGCCCTGAAAACAATTTCATTATACAGGCTTGGGGATATTTGCCTGATTTTAGCCATATGGACCAGCCACCATATCTGGCATGAAAACATCACTTTTTTCAAACTCGATAATTCCCAATTGGTAGCCTCTCATATTTCTGATCATTACCAATCCGTCATTTTCCTGCTTTCAATGATAGTGATCGCTGCAACTATCAAGTCCGCACAATTTCCATTTTCATCATGGCTGCCACGTGCGATGGAAGGCCCCACAACTTCCAGTGCAGTGTTTTATGGCTCATTAGCTGTACATTTAGGCGTGTTTTTATTATTAAGGACTTTTAATTACTGGGAATCTGTCTTGCCGATTAAAATTGCGATAATTGCCATTGGCATTTTAACAGCTGTAGTGGCAACAATGATTGCCAGGGTCCAATCCACGGTGAAGACTCAAATAGCCTACGCATCGGTCGCCCAAATCGGCTTAATGTTTATTGAAGTAGCCTTGGGATGGCATGTTTTAGTCCTATTCCATCTATCAGGCAATGCCCTTTTGCGAACCTATCAATTGCTGGTCTCACCCTCCGTTTTAGGTTACATGATCCATGAACAGATCTTTAAATTTGTTCCCAAGCCAATTAAATCCTCCGGTTCATTTGCTTCTAAAATAAGCAACACCATTTATTTACATAGCATTAAAGAATGGAATATGGATACCTGCCTGAAGAAACTACTCTGGGATCCTTTTAAATTTATTGGTAAAAGCCTTCAATTTATTTCAAACAAGGTTGGCCTGGTACTATTTGGCATTATTTTTATTACAGGCTTGCTATTATTTTATATGGATGATCTGATTCCAAAACCAATTGATGAATACCTGCATATCACCTTTGCATTTTTGGGAATGATCTTGATCTTACTTTCATTTGTTGAGAAGAAAAGTCCTTTAAAGGCATGGGTATTCATCATACTTAGCCAGCTTTATGTAGTACTTTCCGTAGCCTTGTTAAATGATGAATACCAGTTTGTTGAAATCCTGTTGTATGTATGTGGCCTGGGTGTAGCCGCTTTACTCGGAATTTTAGTATTAAAAAGGCTTCATAGATTAGAGCACGATTTAAGCCTTCAGGATTTTTATGGTCATATTTATCATCATCCCAAATTAAGCATTTGGTTTTTGATTGCGTGCCTGGCTTTTGTCGGCTTGCCATTCACTCCGTCGTTTATTGGTTTAGATTTAATGTATAGTCATATTGACCATGAAGAATATGTGCTCGTTACGTTTGTAACAATTAGTTTTCTGGTTTTAGAATTGGCTGTATTAAGAATTTATGCCAGGGTGTTTTTAGGTCCACATGTAAAACAAACACATGCCGTTTCATTCAGGAGTACTTAATGCTAATCGGAACGCTTGCATAAGTTTGCTTTATTAATACCAAAAAAATATTAACTTTGCAGCCCGAAAAACAAGAAAGAAAGCATGTCAAGTCCCAAATTCCATCCGCTGAAAGTCAAACAAATCAAAAGAGAAACAGCCGATTCGGTTTCCATCACTTTTGATATTCCCAATGAACTGAAAAACGATTACATTTTCAAGCAGGGTCAAAGCCTCACCTTCAGAAAAACATTCAACGGCGAGGAGATGAGACGCTCATATTCCATTTGCAGCAGTCCATTCGACGGCGAATTAAGAATCGGCATCAAACAGGTGGAAAACGGCCTTTTCTCAACCTACGCCAATATGGAATTAAAACCGGGCGAAGAATTGGATGTCATGACCCCGATAGGACATTTCTATACTGAACTTGATCCTGCCAATGCCAAGAACTATTTTGCATTTGCCGCTGGCAGTGGCATCACCCCCATATTGGGCATCATCAAGACAACACTTATTACCGAGCCAAAAAGTACTTTTACCTTGGTTTACGGCAATAAAAATACCGGTTCCATCATGTTCCTGGAAGAAATTGAGGGATTGAAGAACAAATACCTTGAGAGGTTCACCGTCTTTCATATACTCAGCAGGGAATCCGTGGATGTTCCAATTCTTAACGGCCGTATCAATGCTGAAAAATGCAAAGATTTCTTTGATAAAAAACTGATTGACCCGCAAAAGCTGGATGAGGTATTTGTATGCGGTCCTGAAGACATGATATTGGCTGTGAAAGAAACAATGGTAAAAGCAGGCGTGGATTCCAAACATATCCATTTTGAACTCTTTACCACCCCTGCCCATTCACAGATCGAATACAAAACCCAGGCAAGTGCCCCGGCCAAAAAAGACAGTGTTTCAAAAGCCAATGTATCTGTGAAGATAGATGGCATCACCTACCAGATGGACCTGGCCTTCGGCGGGGATTCCATACTGGATACAGCCCTGAAAGCAGGAGCTGACCTGCCATTTGCCTGCAAGGGCGGTGTATGCTGCACATGCAGGGCCAAAGTCACCAAGGGAAGTGTCAGTATGGACATGAACTTTTCCCTGGAGGACGACGAGGTCGAAAAGGGTTATATCCTGACCTGCCAGTCGCATCCCACCAGCGATGAGGTGTTTGTCGACTTTGACCTCAAATGAGCTTTCCGTCTGCATAAACTGCTTTATTCACAGGCAGTTACGCTTAAAGCGGTTAAAATAATCGTGTAAAACCAATAAATTATCCTTTTATTTGCAATAAGAATGCAGACAAGCTACCGGAAAAAAATACTTAAGCAGATTGTTAATGCAGGAAAGAGAATAGCCCTTCCATTTTCACTGAACCAGGAAAAGGCATACAGGCAGCAACTGAGGACATTAAAAAAACTGCTTGTCAAGGCGGAGTTCACTGAATTCGGAACAAGATACAATTTTTCAAAAATACTGGCTTCCAAGACTTTATACAGGAATTTCAAGTACCATCTGCCGCTTATGGATTATAGCCGCATGCACAGTTGGTGGCAAAAGGCCTATAATGGCCATGAAAATGTAACATGGCCAGGCAAGGTGGAATATTTTGCCTTGAGTTCAGGCACTTCTGAAGGCAGCAGTAAATATATCCCTGTTTCACAGGAAATGATCAAATCCATTACAAAGACCGGGATAAGGCAGATTATCAGCATTGCAAAAACCGACATACCAAAGGATTTCCTGACCAAGGATTACCTGATGATGAGCGGCAGCACCAGTCTTTATTTCAATGATGAGGGCAAGACTTATGCGGGTGACCTGAGTGGAATCACCGGCAACAATGTACCCGGATGGTTCGACCGGTTTTCAAAACCTTCGCTTGATATAAGGGGAGAAAAAAGCTGGCACAACAAGATTGACCGGATGGTGGAGGAAGCGCCCAACTGGGATGTGGTGGTGATTGCAGGTGTACCCGCCTGGATACAGATACTGTTTGAAAAGATCATAAAACGCTATAAACTCAAGACCATACATGACCTCTGGCCCAATTTAAGTGTGTATGTATGGGGAGGTGTCGCTTTGGAACCCTACAAGAAAAGCATGGACAAATTACTCGAACATCCCATCATGTATTTCGAGACCTACCTGGCCTCAGAGGGATTTGTTGCTTACCAGGTCAAAAAAGGGGGCAACGGGATGCGATTGAATTTCAGGAATGGAATGTTCTTTGAGTTTGTGCCATTTAATGAAAACAACTTTGACTCTGCAGGCAACCTGAAAGAAGGGGCGATTAGTGTCAACATCAAGCAAGTGGAACTCGACAAGGACTATGCCCTTATACTGAGCACCTGCTCGGGTGCATGGCGTTACCTGATTGGAGATACCATCAAATTTGTGAACCTCGACAACTGTGAGATAAGGATAACAGGACGCACCAAACATTTCCTGAGTCTTTGCGGAGAACATCTCAGCGTTGATAACATGAACCAGGCCATATCGATGTTGTCTGATACCCTTGGGGCGCCAATCAATGAATATACGGTGAAAGGCAAAAGCGACAATGGCAGGCACAGTCACCACTGGTATATCGCATGCGACAAGCAGGGGCTGAACCCATTAAAGGTGAAGGAACTATTGGACGAATACCTCATACAGATCAATGACGATTATGCCACAGAGCGAAAACACGCGCTGTCGGAAATAAAACTCACCATTCTTCCGAATGAAAAATTCATAGGATGGATGCAGGAGCAGGGGAAATTTGGTTCCCAGAATAAATTCCCCAGGGTACTTACAGATGAAAAGTACAAAGAATGGCTGGGTTATCTCGGTATGGTCGAGAAAGCAAAGGCTAATTATTGAGTGCTTTTTTTGGTATCCGCGTAAGCAAATGCCTTTTTCATCAACTCGGTTGCCCTTTTGGAAGGGTTATCACGAATCAGGTTCTCTTCCACTTCTACCTTATTAAACAAGGCTACCAATGCCTTTTCTGTAACGTGTGCGTTCAGGTCCGGATTCATTTTGGTGACGAACGGGATCTTATTATAAGTCGTTACCAGGTCTTTCCAATGTTTGGTGACGCCGATCTGGTCGAGTGAGGCCTGTATTTTCGGGCGGAATGACTCTGTCAGAGCACCGGTAGTGGTCTGTTTCAGGTACCTTGTTGCGGAACCCGCCCCACCCGTCAGCACGCCCATGGCATCACTAAAACTCATATTGGTGACGGCATCCATGAATATCGGTTTAGCGGTCTTTACCGCATTTTCAGCTCCTTCGTTCAGCTTCTTGATGACATCATCCACCTGTGCACCCATACCTATAGTCCTGAGCTTATCCGCGACCTTCTGCGCATCTTCAGGCAATAATATCCTGATCAAATTATTATTATTGAATGCTCCCGGCACAGACAATGCATCCGCACCATTCCCGAAACCCTGTTTCAAGGCGTCCTTTAATCCCCCCGCAGCTTCTTCGTTAGTAGGGATGGACAATACATCTGTTGCAACTGATTTCAATACATCACAGGATGCAAGAGACAAACAGAACACGGTGGCATAGATAAATTTTTTCATGCTATTACTTAAATAATTATAATTAACGATTTACAAATCACGTACCAAATTGTTATGACCTGATTTTTTCCCTGATGGTATCCATGGTATCTGAAAGACGAAATAATTCGTCCTCAGGAATATCCTTCAATACCTGGTTGAGTGCCTCAAAATAGGGGTTGATATCGTGCAACACCTTTAATCCCTTTTCTGATATCTTCAGCAGTATCTGTCTCCTGTTATGCTTGTTAAAATTCCTGAGTATCAGCTTTTTTTCAACCAATTTATCACACAACCTCGTCACATCCGGATTTTTATCCAACATCACATCCTTCAGGTCCCCGCAGGTGGCATGACCGTCCTTCCTGCCTTTCAGTATCCTCAGCACATTGTATTGCGGCAGGCTGATATCATACATTTTAAGCGCACTTTTATATGCATCCTGGATAAAGTTGGCTGTATAGATGATATTAACAATGGCCTTCTCAGGGGCACTGTTAAATTTCGATTGGTTTATTTCCTCTTCAATTTTCAACCTGACAAATGTAATTAATTTTATGAATTCCCTTTCCTTTTATCCTTTGTGTTATAATAAATTTCTTGCCTGCTTATAATGTAAGGAAACTGATTGGGTTTCCTATTTGCTTACAAAATTGCAAAATTAATTTCATGTTATTATTTAGAAATGTTCTAAATTGCGCCCCTTATTCCATCATGAACGCATCTGAATTAAAACGGGGGGAAAGCGCTAAAATAAGGCATGTAGAGTTCAATGAACTGCAGAATAAACTCATAGAAATGGGCTGTTTTGAAGGCAATGAAATCAGGATGTTATACGTGGCACCATTGGGTGACCCCATAGCCTTTGACATCAATGGTTATATACTCGGTTTGAGAAAAGAGGAAGCAAGACTCATACAGGTAGTGAAACTCTGATTTGAAGAAAAAGGAAAGGCATATAGTATTGGTTGGCAATCCCAATTCGGGAAAAACGACCTTGTTCAATGCCCTGACGGGACTCAACCAGAAAATCAGCAACCTCCCCGGCACCACCATCGAAACCAAGACAGGTCACTTTATCATTGGGGACCAGCAGGTGAAAATAACGGACCTTCCGGGCACTTACAGCATTCACCCCAAGGGAGAAGACGAACTTATCAGCATTGACTACCTTTTGAATTTCCAGAAACACGAGATTGATGTCATACTGTTCGTGGCTGACGCGAGCAACCTCTCCCGCAACCTGTTGCTGTATACACAGGTGGCAGACCTCGGATATCCCACTGTGCTGGCGCTCAACATGATTGATTTTGCCAAAAAGAAAGGCATCAGCATAGACATAGAGGACCTTTCAAGAATTTTAAGCGTGATTGTCTGTCCAATCAATGCAAGAGCGGAAATAGGCCTTGACAAATTAAAGGAGACCCTTTTGAAAGCCGACGCGGCCCATCAAACTACATTTTTCGAAGCCGGTGACAATGCTTCTAATTATCACCGTTACCTGCAATTGCACCTGTTAAACCTCATCCAGAATGACGCGGAAAAGGTGGCGAACAACAGCAGGGATATTTCAGAAGAGACCATAGCAAGGTATAAAAAGATCGATAAGATCATTAACGTCGTACAGAAAAAAAATGTCAATGCCGCTAACCTGACCCAGAAGATCGACAGGATACTTTTGCACCCTGTATATGGATTCCTTGTTTTTTTTACAACGCTCTTCATCATTTTCCAATTTATATTCAAGGTGGCCGACTACCCAATGATTTGGATAGAAACCATTTTCAGTACCATTTCCGGGAACATCAAACAGGTATTGCCGGAAGGTATGTTGTCTTCACTGCTGGCAGACGGTATTATTCCGGGTATTGGCGGTGTGGTCGTGTTCCTTCCCCAGATCATTATCCTGTTTACCCTGCTTGCAATGCTTGAAGACAGCGGTTACATGACCCGCGTGAGTTTCATCACCGACAGGCTGATGCGGAAGTTTGGTCTGAACGGAAAGTCAGTGGTCCCGCTGATCGGTGGTATGGCCTGCGCTATACCATCCATCATGGCAACACGGAATATCGAAAATAAAAAAGACCGTTTGATAACCATACTTGTCACACCCCTGATGAGTTGTTCGGCCCGCCTGCCGGTATACACCCTGCTTGTAAGCCTGCTGATCGTTGACAAGGGCAATTCATGGCTGGATGCACGCGGCCTGATACTGCTTGGCATGTACCTCCTGGGTTTTATAGCAGCCTTATTATTTGCGTTTATCTTTAAACTCATTTTAAAACAGAAGCACAAGAGTTTCTTCGTACTTGAACTTCCCGACTACAGGAAACCGAGACTAAAGGACATCTTTGTAACTGTGAAGTCCAAAGCCGGGGATTTTGTCTTCAATGCAGGCAAAATCATACTCCTGGTGAGCATTGTGCTTTGGTTCCTCGCCAGCTATGGTCCAGGGAAACGTTTTGAAACCATAGAAAAAAACTACAGTGCATATTCAGGGACGGACAAACAGGAAAAGATACAAAGTGAAAAACTGGAGGCCAGTTATGCAGGCATGCTCGGCAAGTCTATAGAACCGGCCATCAAGCCACTAGGCTACGACTGGAAAATAGGCATAGCACTTATCACCAGCCTGGCTGCGCGCGAAGTATTTGTAGGTACCATCGCCACTATTTACAGCGTTGGTGATACAGATGATGAACAATTACTCAGCAAGGTACTGTCTGAACAAAAACGCATAGACAATGGGAAGCCAGTTTACTCTTATGCCACAATTTTATCCCTGCTTGTTTTTTACGCCTTTGCAATGCAGTGTTTCAGTACCCTGGCCGTCACCTACCGCGAAACCAAGTCCATCAAATGGCCGGTAGTGCAGATGCTATATATGACGGGGTTTGCTTACCTGGCAAGTTTGGTGGTATACCAGTTATGTTCTTAAGAATTAATACCAAACCACAAAAGTGACCTTATACAATCCAGCAAGTTTCGGGTTTGATACTGCCTGAAAGCTTTTTACTTTTGTGTCATGAAATCCCAGGCAATGAACGAACAGGAAAACATCCATTACAATCGCATCGCTGAAGCCATTGATTATATACGGGAACATTTCAGGGAGCAGCCCAACCTGGATGAAGTTGCAGAGCATGTACATTTAAGTCCATTCCATTTCCAAAGACTATTTACCGAATGGGCAGGTGTCAGTCCCAAGAAGTTTTTGCAATATACCAGTGTACAATACGCCAAACAATTACTTAAAGACAAACAGGCTACCTTGTTTGATACAGCTTATGAAACAGGTCTTTCGGGTACAGGCCGGCTGCATGACCTGTTCATCAATATTGAAGGCATGACACCGGGAGAATATAAAAACGGAGGCGAGGACCTTTCCATCAATTACAGTTATTCAGGGAGTCCATTTGGCGACCTCATCGTCGCATCAACAGGCAAAGGCATCTGTTATATGGCTTTTGCGGACAATGAAGATGAAGGGTTTAAAAACCTGCAATCACACTTTCCGCACGCGCAGTTCAAGTCCATGCAGGACCCTATTCAACAAAATGCACTGCAGATTTTCACACAGGACTGGGGTAAACTCAAGCAGGTTAAATTGCACCTGAAAGGCACTGCATTCCAATTAAAAGTCTGGGAAACCCTGCTGAAAATACCGATGGGGCAATTATCCACTTATGGAAACATTGCGGGTGAAATCAAGAACCCCAATGCATCAAGGGCAGTTGGCACAGCGATTGGAAGCAATCCGGTCACTTTCTTGATCCCCTGTCACCGTGTGATCCAATCAAGCGGGACCTTTGGCGGTTATATGTGGGGGACCACACGCAAAACAGCCATGATAGGCTGGGAAGCGGCTAAAGTTTTGTTTTGATCACATGCATTACAGGACTATTTTTTTTCGAAAAAATTATCTACCATTGCCTGTATCCTTGGTGCAATGATCAAAATCGCCGGAATAACAACCAGGTAGGCTATTCCCCATGATTTAAGCCATACTGCCATGAAATTTTTCGTAAATCCAATATTGATAGAGATAAGGGTAAACGAGATAATTCCCGTTGTAACAATACCCATGATCAATGCAAAAGCAATTTTTTGTTTCATTT
>JANWHK010000182.1 GCA_025450395.1 Bacteroidia bacterium | reverse complement strand
GGAAAATTCAACGGAAAAGCTTTTGACAGGGGCATTGTGATGCACGGTGCGGATTATGTGAGCGAACAATTTATCAGGCAAAACCAGCGATTGGGAAGAAGCCTCGGTTGTCCTGCCGTTTCACAGGGCGTGATATCAAAACTTTCAACAACAATATGTGACGGCGTTTGCCTGTTTGCCTATTATCCCAATAAATCCTATTTGAAATATTCCAAAATATTACAATCGGATGTGGTGATGGCAGTAGCTAAATGACAAAAAAAACAGGCAAACCATTTTAGGTATGCCTGTTCTATAAATATGTCAAATAAATTTAATCTATTGCTTGGATATCTTCTGTGTGCTGAGGATCTTTCCGTTCGAACTATCAGTCAGTTGCAGCATATACAAGCCATTGGCCAGATGTTGCACCGAAACCAGTGATTTTCCATTCACTTCCTGCTCCATGACCATTTGACCGTTCATGTCAAAAAGTGCAAGGTGTGCGTTTGCAACCGGGCAGATAACAGTTAAAGATTCTCTTACAGGGTTGGGATAGGCAGCGGAATTGTTTAATTTCGATGATGTAATACTGCTGGAACTCAAATTGGCCATTAACCAGATGAAATTCGATGCGGAAGCCTCACCTTGGACATAGGTATATTGTATAAGAGGGAACCCCACAGTTGCATTGTTGGTCCAGAAATTGACAGAATAACTGGTATCCGCTGTTGGAATCTGAAGGTCTAAAAGATCGATCAAAACCTGTGGCACAGTGACCCACATGCCATTGGTAAACATTTTTACCGTGGGAGACTGAATATCCCTTGCAGTTTGTTTTAGTGCGGGAAAATTTCCAAGCGGTGTTTTCATGGTTCCCCAACCATCCATGGTTGATTTTGTAGTCAATTGGAAGGAAATCATGATAGAATCAACGAAGGGAAGCGGGCCCGAGCTGTCAGGATCAAAACCTAATTCAAAAGCAGGTCCCTGAAAAACATTGCTAGACGTAAATGTGGTGTTATAAGTTGAAGGGAAGGTGACAAGGCGATATTCATAGTTGTTCGCAGAGGAACTGGTTACATCGTAGTCACCATAAAATGTCATGTTGGAATCATTGATGCTCATGTAATTGATGTAGCTTTCATCATCGTAATAGATAAGTGCCATATTCGCTTTGGGGAAATTGGTATATCCCGGGTACCAGCTTTGTACAGCGAAACGCATACTGTCGACAATATCCGCGTCAAGATCGGTGAAATCCCAGGTTTGGTTCGGTCCTGATGCGGCTAAAACATGTGGTAAAGTGTCGTAAGCCTGGATAACTTTCTGGTTGGGTACTGCCAGGTGGCTTCGGTTAATCGTGATTTGAGAGAAAACAGATGCTGTAAAAGCGATAAGAGTACAGAACAGTAAATTTTTTTTCATGATAGAGTATTATATATCACAAAAATAAGGTAAAAAAAATGTGGAAACCAACTCTATTCTTTTAAAATGGTAATTATTAGACGAATGTATAACATTGGAAAAAATCACCCAAAGAAAAAAAAATGTAATTTAGCCCCCTGATTTGAGTATGGTTAACATTAAAACTTTCAGGCTAATGGCCCTTTCATTACCCGAAACGGATGAGCATCCGCATTTTGAAAATGCATCTTTCAGGGTCAGGAAAAAGATTTTCGCTACGCTGAACGAAAAACATAACCGGGCTTGTGTCAAATTAACAGAACTTGACCAATCGACTTTCTGTTTATACGACAAGGAAGTGATGTACCCTGTTCCCAACAAATGGGGTAAACAGGGCTGGACCAATATCAACCTGGCAAAGATCCCTGAGGAAATGCTGAAGGATGCCCTTGAAACTGCATATCATACGGTGAATGCCGGGAAGAAAAAAGGGGGATAAATAATAGTGGCGGGATTCGCCATGACGTGGTTCTTGAAAAAATTGTAACTTGTAATTTGTAACTCGTAAATGGATTTATCCTTGCAAAGCAGCAGCTCCGCCGACAATCTCGGAAATCTCGTTGGTAATGGCAGCCTGCCTTCCACGGTTGTACACCAGTTTTAACTGTTTCAGTATCTCACCGGCGTTATCAGTAGCCTTATCCATAGAGATCATACGTGCTCCATGCTCGCTTGCGAAAGAATCGAGAAGAGCCCTGTACAAATGTGTCTTGATGGACCTTGGTATCAACTCTTCCAATATCTCTACCTTGTTAGGCTCAAAGATATAATCATTGCTGTGTGTTTTTGCACCACCGGTCTTGATGGAAACAGGCAATAAAATATCATTGGTTACGATCTGTGTTGCGGCGTTCTTGAATTTATTGTAGACCAGTTCCACGCGGTTGTATTTGCCTGAAAGGAAACTGTTCATGATATATTCTCCAACTTCAAAACCTGCTTCAGCGTTTAACCTGGTAAAGGTGCTGATGAATTCTGTATTGCAATAGGTGTTGGTCTTTTTAAATACATCATAAGCCTTCTTGCCAATGAACAACATGTCGACATGATTTTTAGCGGCGAGGGATGCATATTCATCTTCCAATAAAGACTTCACCCTCTTGACCACATTGGCATTAAAACCACCACATAATCCCCTGTCACTGGTGACAATCACCAGCAGGACTCTTTCCAATGGCTGCTCTTTAAAGTACCTGGATAATTTATCGCTGTCAACGGAATCACCAAGATTTTTTAATACCCCGTTTAATTTTTCCGCATAAGGACGCATCTGAAAAATGGCAGCCTGCGCCTTCCTGAGCTTGGTAGCCGACACCAATTTCATCGCCTTCGTGATCTGTTGCGTTGAAATGGTGGAACTAATCCTGTTTCTGACTTCTTTTAAATTGGCCATTTGTTTAGTTTGAAAACTTATGCTTTATAGTTGGCAGCAACCTGTTTGCTCACCTCTTCCAATACGGAAGTGATGGCATCATCAATCTTGCCTGCAGCAAGGCTGTCAAGAATGTTTTTATGTTTTGATTCAAGCACCTGCAGGTATTCTGTTTCAAATGCCCTGACCTTATTGACCGGAACACTGTTCAGCAATCCTTTTGTACCAAGGTAAATGATGGCAGTCTGCTGTTCAACCCTTAACGGTGAATATTGTCCCTGTTTCAGTATTTCCACGTTGCGGGAACCTTTTTCAAGTACAGATTTGGTGGCAGCATCCAGGTCAGACCCGAATTTGGAAAACGCTTCCAGCTCACGGTATTGTGCCTGGTCAAGTTTTAAGGTACCGGCCACTTTCTTCATGGACTTGATCTGTGCAGAACCACCCACACGCGATACGGATATACCCACGTTGATAGCAGGACGGACACCGCTCAGGAACAGGTTGGATTCAAGGAATATCTGACCGTCGGTAATGGAAATTACGTTGGTAGGAATATAGGCAGATACGTCACCGGCCTGGGTTTCAATAATTGGCAATGCAGTTAATGAGCCACCGCCTTTTACCTTTCCTTTTAATGAAGGAGGCAGGTCGTTCATGTTCTGTGTGATGGCATCAGACGAGTTCAGTTTACAAGCCCTTTCAAGCAAACGGCTGTGAAGGTAAAACACGTCACCCGGATATGCTTCACGTCCAGGTGGACGTCTCAACAACAGGGATACCTCACGGTAAGCCACAGCCTGTTTGGATAAATCGTCATATACAATCAGTGCAGGCAATCCCCTGTCGCGGAAAAATTCACCGATCGCAGCACCGGCCATTGGCGCGAAGAACTGCAGTGGTGCAGGTGTTGAAGATGAGGCTGTCAATACAACAGTGTATGGCATTGCACCTTTTTCTTCCAGTGTTTTTACCACCTGTTTTACAGTGGATTCTTTCTGTCCTATTGCTACGTAGATACAATAAACGGGTTTGCCTTTATCGTAAAATTCTCTTTGGTTAATGATGGTATCAAGGGCAACAGCAGTTTTACCTGTCTGACGGTCACCGATGATCAGCTCACGCTGTCCCCTACCGATAGGGATCATGGCATCGATTGCTTTAAGACCTGTCTGAAGTGGTTCTTTCACCGGTTCGCGGAATAACACACCCGGAGCTTTACGCTCAAGTGGCATTTCGAATTTTTCACCGGTCAGTTCACCTTTTCCGTCTATAGGCTCTCCCAAAGTATTGATAACACGTCCAAGCATTCCTTCAGTGACATTGATGGACGCGATCTTACCTGTTCTTCTTACAGTATCACCTTCCTTGATCAGGGAACTGTTACCGAAAAGTACAGCACCGATATTATCTTCTTCAAGGTTTAACACGATCGCTTTCATGCCGTTCTCAAATTCAATCAATTCTCCTGATTGAACCTGGGTAAGTCCATGAATACGTGCGATACCATCACCAATCTGAAGAACCGTACCGACTTGTTCCAGTTCAGCTTCCGTCTTGAAGTTTGTTATTTGTTGTTTCAGGATTGCTGAAACTTCATCAGGTCTTATTTCTGCCATGATTATTTATTTTATTATGCTATGTTTAATTCTTTCTTAAGTTTTCTCAGTTTGGCGGAAATACTGGTGTCCAGTAAATTATCGCCAAATTTTATCACCAATCCACCGATAACGGAAGGATTGATCTCGGTGTGCAATTCTATTTCCCTTGCACCGGTTTTCTGTTTTACAAATTGTTTTATGCTTTGTTGATCCTGTTCGTTGATTGGCGCTGCGGATTGCACGGTCACCTTTTCAATTCCCTGGCTTGCCCTGTAGATGGATAAAAACGCGTCGGCAATATCTTCTAAAATATTTTCCCTGTTTTTTTTGCATATCAACTTAATGAAATTCAATGCCAATGTATCAAAACCTGAAAAAATGCCCAACAATGCACTTTCTTTTTGTTGGGTATTGATAACAGGATTCATCAGGGCATTGCGCAAATCCTTGCTGGTTTTGCAGGTCTTGCTTAAGGTTGACATGTTCTCAGCCACTATAGACAGTTTATTGTCCGCAATGGCTTGTTCCATTAAGGCCTGGGCGTATCTATTGGATATTTTAGTTTCCGACATGCTTAAGCGATGGCTTGTTGGTTATTGTTCAGATTATTGACCTGGTTGGCAATAATGGTTTGTTGCTCGGCTGAGTTGGACAATTGGTTATTGATCAGTTTTTCAGCGATGCTGACAGATAAACTCGCTACCTGGCCTTTCAATTCCGCAATGGCAACTGCTTTCTGTTTTGATATTTCTTCAGTCGCCTTCTGTATCATGCGTTTACCTTCTTCTTCAGCTGACCTTTTGGCTTCACTGATGATGCTGTCCTTCATGTCACGCGCTTCTTTCAATATCTCGTCGCGCTCATTCCTTGCCTGTTTGAACAACGCTTCATTGTCACTTTTTAATTTTGACATTTGTTCGCGTGCCTGTTCGGCTGACTTGAGGGCTTCTTCTATCGAATTTTCTCTTTCGTTCAGGGCACTCAGGATTGGTTTCCAGGCAAACTTTTTTAACAAGAATAAAAGCAGGCCAAATACTAAAACCATCCAAAATGTAAGTCCTAAACCAGGTAATACTAAGTCCATTTTATTTTTTTAATATTAATATTTTTTAATTTAAAGCAAGGGAGATTATAATTCCCTTGCTTTGTAAAACTCTTTCTTGATATTATTAAACAAACAATATCAAAAGGCAAAGTACGATCGCGAAGAATACCGCACCTTCCACAAGCGCAGCGGCAACAATCATGTTGGCCCTGATATCACCTGTTGATTCCGGTTGACGTGCTATACCTTCCAACGCGCCTCTACCAATGTTTCCGATACCGATACCTGCACCGATGGCGGCTAATCCTGCACCGATGGCTGCACCTAATTTTGATGGGTCGGCGGATGATGCTGTTTGTAATAGAATTTCTAAAATTGACATATTATTTGGGTTTTGTTTTTTATTGTTATTTATTAATTAATGATGATCTTCGGCATGGTGGTGTTCTTCTGTTGCAGAACCAATGTAGAGCGACGTCAGTAGTGTGAATACATAAGCCTGGAGGAATGCAACCAGCAATTCAAGCATGCTCATGAACAATGTAAATGCGACTGATATGATGGATGTGCCATATCCTACAAACATGTTCTTCTGCCCGAAAATAAATATCAGGCTGAAAAAACCGAGTATGATGATGTGGCCTGCTGTAATGTTTGCAAATAATCGCAGCATCAACACAAATGGTTTCAAGACTACGCCCAATATTTCTATCGGTATCAATAATATCCACATGGCTTTAGGTACGTCCGGCATGAAAATATGTTTCCAGTAGGATTTGTTGCCTGAAAAGTTGACAACAAAAAATACGATGATGGCCAATATCATCGTCACCGCAATATTACCTGTCAGGTTGGCTCCGAAAGGGAAAATAGGAATCAGGCCTAAAAGGTTATTGATAAAGATGAAGAAAAATATGGAAAGTAATAAAGGTAAAAACTTTGCGTAATGTTTTCCTGCGGAAGGTTTGATCACTTCATCCCTTAAAAACACGATAAGTGGTTCTACCAGGGATTGCAATCCTTTTGGAGCCGCATTACCTCTTTTTCTGTAAGCTTTTGCCACAGAAAAGAAAATTAACAGGATGATAACCGCACCTACCAGCAATGCCAGTACATTTTTCGTGATGGATAAGTCAATCGGTGTTGCATTGGTCGCTTTTCCTTTTGCATCCACAGCTATTTCACCGGCAGCGTCAGTCTTGTAAACATGACCATCATGTAATTTGTAAAAATTGCCCTTGCTTTCAACTGTGGCGTGTCCATGCTCGAATTTTGAAGACATGAACACGTGAAGTCCGTTGTCGTATAATATAACAGGTAGTGGAACACTGACTGCATGACCGTTGTAGTCCAGTATATGCCAGTCATGTGCATCTTTTACGTGTTCAAGTATCATTTTACCAGGGTTAAAAGCCTCACTGGTTTTGGCATGGGTAGCTTCGGTAGCCTTAATGTCGTTGTTTTTTGTGTGATCAGGTTCGTTAGCAAGTAAAAAAGCCGGAGTAAACAGCGCAAAAAATATAAAAAATAATAAAATTTGAGGTTTTATGAAAATTGAAAGTCCTTTATTTTTGGGCATCGTCAGCATTTTTGGATTTTTCTGAATTGGTGCGCAATTTACTGAGGATAATTTTAATTTCAAAACCCATGTAGACAAAATATGAACAAATGAGAAAAATAGTTCCGGCCTTGTTGATTACAGGGCTGAATTTCAGGTATATAACGATTAAAATAATACCTATCAACATACGCATACCCATGGTTCCGAAATATCTTGCATTGAACCTGCTTTGTGAATGGTCAAATGCAGCGATGATCCTGGTGGTTCCAAACATGAAAATCAGGCTGTATCCAAGAGAAATGGATAAGAGCCATATTTTGTCATTCACGCCAATTGTGAGGCCGGGTATAAAAAGTATCAGCAACAACTGTAAAACAAATAATAATGGAAAATATTTTAATGCATTCATAGTGGGAATTTTATTTAAGTTGTTTGATCATGTAATACATGGATCCGAATACGCCCAGGATCAAGCCGGTAACTGTAAAGGCAGGAAATTTGATCCATTTGAAACTGTCAAGATATTTACCTGCAAAAGTGCAGACCACAATAAATGCAGCCATCTGCAGGCCTAATGCAGAATACCTGGCATAGTCAGATAATGGTTTTTTTCCGTCACGCACCTTGGGTTATGGGTTTAACACTCATATTGCAAAGTCCATTGAATTCAGCACCGCTTTCAATCACTAGTTTTGCAGTTGTAATATTTCCGTAAACCTTTGCAGAAGATCGCAAGAACATGGTCTCATTGACCTCTACATCGCCTTCTATTTTTCCTGAGATATCCGCGCTCCGGGCTTTCATATTTCCCTTGATTTCAGCACTTGCTCCCATCGCGATCTTGGATTTAGAGATCACGTTGCCTTCAATTTTCCCATCAATCCTCAAATCTCCATCCGATGTCAGGTCGCCATTTATCACTGTGCCCAAACCTATCATATTCAGGGCCGAATTCTGCCCTGACTCATTTTTTGTGTTTTTGTTCAACATGACTGCAATAATATTAAAAAACTATATAATTTAACGGATTAACTGCGATTCCATTGTGCCAAAGTTCGAACCGCAATCTTTTTTTAGGATTATCCTTGTCCGTATAACCTGTGATACCAATGGTTTCGCCGGCTTTTACAAATGAGCCGGTTTCTTTATAAACAGCCGCATTAAACTTGTAGATCGATAACCAGTTGTTCTGGTGTTGCAGGGAAATGATATAACCGAAATCCGGAGTCCATCCGTTAAAGATCACTGTGCCATCCATCGCTGCCTTGACAGATTCATCTGTGTTGGGCATGATGTCAACGGCGGGATGTGTCCTGTTATTGAACGATTCATCTATGCTGCCGTTCAAGGGTGTGAAAAAGATGAATTCATTACCCAATAAGTCCTGGTTTTCATAGTCTTCAGAACTTCCGGCATTGACCATGGGCCTGTTATTTTCGTTTTGTTTTGCTTCTTTTTCCTTCGCTTTTTCAATTTTGTTATTGGCGTTTTTCACCCTTTCACCTTCCGCCTTGGTATCGTTGATATCGAGTTCGACATCCCTGCTCTTGTCAGCCTTGTATGGGATGTCATATCCTGTGACCTCTTCACCGTTAATGATCTGTTTCATGGCGGTTTCCCTTTTATTTGCCATCACCAGTTCATTCTCGAGGGTGCTTATTTTTTTCAGGACCTCATTTTTCATTTTACCGTCAAAAGTCTGTCCATAACCTGGGGCATAGTCTTTTACGCTTGGAAACAGGGCATAAATACCCCAGCTTATCAGCGAGAACAACAAGAGGCCGGCTGAACCGATCAATAAAACGTTAAATGGAGTAAGGCTTAAAGAGGTCTTTTCCTGGAAATTTGTTTCGTTGATGATCAGCAACCGGTAACGGTTTTTCAGCTTTTTTAGAAGTTTTCTCCTGTTTTGTTTCTTTTCCATGTAAAAAAGTGCTTTGCGGATAATAAATTTGCGTTTTCAAAGTTAATAAGAAAAGTCTATAAGATTTAATAAGGAATAAAATTTGTTTAAAATAAAATATTCATACCTGATCCTTCTCATCGCATGCCCGGAATTGTTTGCCCAGAACATATTGTCAAGGGTCTGGCACAATTCAGTTTCCCATTATAATTACTATTATAATGCCAATCTTTTGGTAACGGATGTAAAGGAAGAAACCATACTTGCATATAAGGATAATTTCAAGGATGTTCTTTCGCTTTACCCGATGACAGACGAAAACTTCCTGAAAGGCAATGCGACAAAGATGGATGAAGTGTTGAAAAAATGCTCGCATATCATCGAAAAGCATGGTAAAAGCAAATGGGTGGATGACAGTTACCTGCTGATGGGTGATGCAAGGTTGTACAAGGGTGAATTCTATGCTGCCCTGGAAGTGTACGAATATGTTGCGAATACGTATAAAAATACAATTCCGGCCGCACAGGCAGAGATCAACCTGGTGACAACGTATCTGCAAATGGGAAAATTTGAGGATGCGGAAGCTTTGTATACCAAACTCATGGGCAAAAAGGATTTTCCTGAAAAATTAAAGACCCAGCTGGAAATTGCCGGTGCAGCTGTTAATATCAAGCAGGGAAAATATGCTGTAGCTATCAAGTTGCTCGAAAAGGCGATTCCCAATGTAAAAAACAAGACCCAGAAAATCCGGTATAATTTTGTGCTTGCACAGTTATACAGCCTAAACAAAAATAACACCGAGGCACTAGCGAGATACAGGAAAGTCATCAAGCTCAATCCGCCTTATGAATTTGCCTTTCATGCCAAATTGAACATGGCCAAAACCATCAACATCAAGAACAAGGGGGAGATAAAAAACGCCAAGGTCTTATTGAGGGACATGCTGAGGGATGACAAGAACAAGGAGTATTTCGACCAGATCTATTACGAGCTTGGCAACCTGGAACTTGCTGATAAAAATGAGAAGGGTGCGATTGTGGAATACACAAATGCCATCAGGGCCAATGGAAGTGATATGGGCATCAAGAGCAGCGCATATCTGGCACTTGCAGACCTGTTTTTCAAACACCAGGATTACGAGAATGCACAGGTGTATTACGACAGCGCCGCAAGGACTGTTGATCCTTCTCACCCTAATTACCAGTCCATACAGGATAAGAATCTTGTGCTGAACGAATTGATCAAGCACCTGGTAAACATCAAGGAAAAAGACAGCTTGTTAAGGTTGTCTATGGATGAAAAATTATTGGAAAAAACCATTGACAAGCTGATAAAGGAAGCTAAAAATAAAGCCGAATCTGATAAGGATGACCAGGAGAGGAAGAAGATACAGATGGATAATGTCAACCAGAACAATCCGGGCGGGGGCGGCAGTACAAACTTCCCTTTCTATAACCATGCGGCCAAGAACAAGGGTTTGCAGGATTTTCAGCGTATATGGGGCAACAGGCCCCTTGGTGATTTCTGGGCCATCAGCAGCAATAAGAGTGTGATATGGGACAAGATGGACAAGGAGCAGAAAATCAATGAAAAGGGCAGCGGCATCAAGGAGGAGAAGATGAAGAATGCGCCCGAGGAAAGGAAAGCATATTATGAGAATATACCCTACACCGCTGAAGACAAGCAAAAGATGAGGGATCAGATAGCGGAATCCTATTTTCTTGGGGCAAACATCTATTACCAGAATTTAAAGGAATACGAAAAGGCCAAAAAAATGCTGGAAGAACTGAATAAGAGGTTTCCGGGAAATAAATATGAGATCAATGCCTGGTATTTGCTTGCCAGGATTTACAGGGAAGAGAAGAACGAACCAAAAGCGGAGTATTATATCGACCTGATCAGGAAAGCGGATCCGAAAAGCAATTTCCTGAACGTGTTGATGAATATCGAAAGTACAGACAGCAGCGGTGTACAGGCAAAACTTGCAGACGATGAGGTGGAAGTTCTTTATGACAAAGCATTTAAGGCTTATAAATCCAAGAATTATGATATGACCCTGTTGTTGAAAAAGCAAAATGACTCTTTATATCCGGGCAATCCCCTGCAAATCAATTTTGATTACCTGGAGGCATTGATATTAGGAGAAAAGGGCATGATGAAGGAATTTGAAGCAAAATTGCAGGCCATTGTAGACAATTATCCTGAGACGGATATCGCCAGGCAAAGCGCCCAGACCATCAACCTGATTAAAATGCGGAACGGGGAGGCAAGTACAGAAAAGCCGGCGTCCAAATACATCTTCAATCAGTCAGCTGATCACTTTTACATGTTGATAGTGCCCAAGAGTATTGATTTTACGCAATTAAAGATCACGTTCCTGAATTATAACAAGTCATTTTATCCTGAAGAGGGATTAAAAGTTACGAATTCATTGCTCGGCGATGAATACCAGATACTGATAGTCAATAATTTCAAGTCACTTGAAATAGCGAAAGCCTATATTACAAAGTTATTGAATGACACCCAGTTCTTTAACCAGGTTAAACTGACCGATCCGCAACAATACCTGATCAGCAAGGATAACTTTTCCATTTTAATCACCGATAAGGTATTAAGCGATTATTTAAGTTTCTACAAAATAAATTATACATATTAAACCGGCAAGATGAGCACCCAAAAACCAAAGACTGTCATTCAAAAGTTCTGGAAATATTTTTTATACACCCTGCTTTTTATCCCTGTATTTTTTATCCTTGTCAATTTTGGCATTTTAGGTTCCATGCCTGATATCGAGGAACTCGAAAATCCGAGAAGCGCACTGGCAAGCGAGTTGTACAGTGAAGATGGGGTGTTGTTGGGTCAATATTTTATACAGAAACGTTCCTACGTGGCTTATAAGGATATTCCAAAGGAGATGTTCGATGCATTGATCTCTACCGAGGATGAGAGATTTTATGCGCATTCGGGCATTGATGCCAAAAGGCTGGTAGGTGCTGTGGTTGCAGGCGGTTCAAGAGGTGGCGCCAGTACCATTTCACAACAGCTCGCAAAAAACCTTTTCCACTACGATAATGGGAAAAGACCTAATCTTTTCATACGGGTCATACAGAAACTCAAGGAATGGGTTATTGCAGTGAGATTGGAAAGAAGGTATACCAAGGAGGAGATAGCCACCATGTACCTGAACACTGTGCAGTTTTCCGGCAGTTCCTTTGGTATCAAATCAGCGGCAAAAGAGTTTTTCAACAAGGAACCTTCAGAGCTCAAAACAGGTGAATGTGCTGTATTGGTGGGCGTACTGAAAGCCATCACTATATTTAATCCCAAAAGGAACCCGAACAATTCACTTGGCAGGAGGAATATTGTCCTGAAACAGATGAAGCGGAACAATAAACTCACGGATGAAGAATTTGAAAAACTGAAGAATTCACCTATTGTTTTGGATTACCAGTATGAGGATCATAACAATGGTCCGGCTGTTTATTTCAGGGAATGGCTTAAAAGGGACCTGACCAAATGGTGCAGTGAGCATAAAAAACCAAACGGGGAAAACTACAACCTGTATAAGGACGGCCTGAAAATATACACCACCATTGATTCCAGGCTGCAGCAATATGCTGAGGAGTCGGTTGCAAAACACTTGAAGGAGCTGCAGGGACAGTTTGATAAATCGTGGGCCAACAAGGAACCCTGGAGGGACGAAGACTGGAAGGTATTGCCGAATTACCCTATACTCGAATTGAAGAAAACACCGCGTTACAGGGAGCTGAGAGAGCTGTATGGCAAGGATACGGCAAGTATCATGAAGGTGTGCCGGACCAAGACAAAGATGACTATCTTCAGTTGGAGGGGTGATATTGATACCAGCATGAGTCCACTGGATTCGGTCAAGTACATGAAGAAATTCCTGCATACGGGTTTTATTGCCATTCAACCAAAAACAGGCCAGGTAAAGGCATGGGTAGGCGGCATCAACCACCATTATTTCCAGTATGACCATGTCAACAGGAGTGCAGGAAGACAAGTGGGTTCAACATTCAAGCCATTCGTATATGCGCTTGCTATAGATAATAAGCTGTCACCTTGCATACAATTCCCGAATAACCCACCACCATATCCAAACTGGACTGTGCACAACAGCGACGCAAATTATGGAGGCACCATGAATATGTACCGCGGACTGGCGACTTCCACTAACTGCATTGTAGCACAGATACTGTATTCGATGGGAGAAAATGCTCCGGCAAACGTGATTGAATTCGTCAGGAAAATGGGTATAGACAGCGCCAAGCTCGAACCTGTCCCATCCATTTGCCTGGGTGTTACAGATATTTCTCCTTTTGACATGGCGGGCGCATTTTCAACTTTCGCCAATAAAGGATACTGGGTCGAACCGACATACCTCACAAGGATAGAAGACAAGAACGGCAATGTTTTAGCGGAGTTCGGCCCACAGACTATCAAGCAGGTGTTGACAGAAGAAAAGGCCTACGTGATGTGCCAGTTGCTCGAAGGTGTCGTCAAGAGGGGAACAGGTCAAAGGCTTCACAGCAAGTATGGAGTTGAAGGTTGGGTAGGAGGTAAGACCGGAACTACACAAAGCAACAGTGATGGCTGGTTCATGGGCGTAACGGATGACCTCGTTTGCGCCACCTGGGTGGGCTGTGACAGCCGCAAAGTCAGGTTCAGGAGTATGGCCCTCGGTCAGGGAGCTCATGCCGCCTTACCGATATTCGCGTATTTTATCAAGAAGGCCCATGCCGACCCCAAGCTGGATATCCGACTGATGCCTATACAGAAACCTGAAAAGGCACTCAGCATTGAATACAATTGTTTTGAATATATAGAGTCCAACCCGGTGGAGGAGTTCGGCACACCAAAGGATGCTGAACTGGATTTGGGAATCTAGGGGGAATGTACGATGTACGACATACGACATACGATG
>JANWHK010000181.1 GCA_025450395.1 Bacteroidia bacterium | reverse complement strand
TGAAAAAAAACACGTTTTATATTTGGGTCTCAGCCCTCGCTTTTATGATGATACTGAATTCATGTGGAGGCAAGAAAAAGCTGGCCTATTTCACAACGGTTCCCGAAAGTGGTGTTACGGATATTGTCAAGATACCCAACATCAATATTATTTCGGCCAGTGATATACTTCATATCACGATCTTTTCAACAGATGAGGTGACCAACAGGATATTGAACAGTGCGGGCAGCAGTTCAGGTTCCTCGGCAGCAGGAGCAGGGGGGGGATCCGGTGGAGGTTCAGGTAGTGAATACCTTGTGAGCGATTCCGGGTTTATTAAACTTGCAGTGATAGGATCGCTAAAAGTGGCTGGAATGAGAAAAGAGCAATTGGCGGATACCATTGCGCATAAACTTACAAGGATGAAATACGTCATCGACCCGATGGTCATTGTGCGTATAGTCAATTTTAAGATCACAGTGCTTGGCGAAGTGAACAAGCCGGGTGTCATAACCATACCGAATGAACATGTCAATATTACGGAATTGATAGCCATGGCCGGGGACCTGACCATTTTTGGCAACCGTACGAATGTGTTGCTGATAAGGGAAAAAGATGGCAAACGCATGTATAGGAGGTTTGACCTTAGCAAGATCGACTTGTTCAACAGCGATATTTATAACCTGCAAAACCAGGATATCATTTATATAGAACCCACCAAGGCCAAGGCACAGGCTATTGACCGAAGTCCCCAGATCTTCTCAATGATCATCAGCTCATTGTCAATTATGCTAAGCCTTTATGCACTGTCCCTCAGATAATACGTAAAACATGAATAATCCCAAAGAAAATACGCCTTTACCAGAGGAAGAACAGGTCAATATAATAGGTGATATAGCACACAGGTATTTACCGTTCTGGCCTGTCTTTATTCTTACCATTGGAATTAGCATATTCTTCGCAAATTTACATTTGCGTTACCAGACCCCGCTTTACATGGCAAATGCCACCATTATGCTGAAAGACAAGGAAAGTGGTATGGAAAGCGTCCTGAATGCACTGGAAGGAACGGAAGAAAAAAAGAATGTCGAGAATGAAATAGAGATATTGAAATCCAGGAAGATCATGAGCGAAGTCGTGATCCAGATGGGATTGTACTCCCAGATTTATGTACCGGGAAGGGTTAAACACGTGTTGTTATATGAATCTTGCCCTGTTACTTTTGTGGCGCTTAACCCACAGGAAATAAAGCCTTCACCTGGCCTGGTCATGTTCACTTACATGCCGGCGGAAAAGGTGGTGATGTTGGATGGAAAGAAATACCCGGTGGATTCAGCGGTTGATTTACCTTTTGGTAAATACAGGATAAATACAAACCCGATGGTGGTTATTCATAGCAATTCCCAATATTTTCTTCAGATCAAGAAAGTGAATGATGTGGCCAAGGATTTTTTGGGTAACCTGGGAATATTTACTGGTTCCAAACAATCAACGGTATTGAACCTGTCAATGACGGACCCTGTTCCCAAAAGGGCTGAAGATGTATTAAATAAGTTAATTGTTGTTTACAATAAGACCGGCATAGATGATAAAAATACCGCGGCGAAAAACACACTTGATTTTATTGAAGACCGTTTGGCGAAACTTACGGTAGCCCTTTCGGATGTCGAAGGGGATGTCAGGGACTATAAAACAACCCAGGGGATTACAGATGTTGGTTCACAAGGCAACCAGATACTGAGAAGTGTCGAGATTCTGGACCAGCAAATTGCGGAGGTGAATATCCAGCTCTCAGTGCTGGAGAATATTGAAGATTATGTCATCAAAAGTGATGAGCAGACCGGAACTGTGCCTTCCACTTTTGGTCTTAATGATCCTACACTTTTACTTATTCTTGGCAAACTGAATGATGCCGAGGCCAATTTGAGCAGGTTGCGCAAGACAGTGGCTGAAAATTCCCCGGCTATAATAGCTGTAAAGAACCAGATCGCCCAGATAAAACCCAACCTACTGGCTAATATCAGGAACCTCAGACGAAATATATTGACAACAAGGGCGGAATTAACAAGTGAGAGCCTAAAGTACACATCACAACTCAAGCAACTTCCAAAAAAGGAAATGGAGTTGGCTGAGCTTAGAAGGGAGCAGACGGTCAAGAACAATATCTTTACCTTCCTGCTCGAGAAACGCGAGGAAACTGCACTTTCCTATGCGGCATCAGCCGCAGACAGCCGCATGGTGAATCCGGCTGAAGCTATGGGTTTCCCCGTCAAGCCGACGAAGAAAAACATTTATTTCTTTGCTATACTGGCTGGTATCCTCACCGCGGTCTTTTTTGTATTGTTAAGGGAAAAATTCATCAGCCAGGTTGTTTTCAGGTCTGAAGTGGAAAAGGCGACGCGAGCCACCATTTTGGCCGAAATACTGCATGACGATAGCAAGAAGTCTGTAGTCATTACCGATGGAAACCGAAGCCCGATCGCGGAACAATTCCGCTCACTCAGGACCTCCCTGAGTTACCTGGGTATCAATCGCGAAAGGAATACCATATTGTTCACATCCTCAATTTCGGGTGAAGGAAAAAGTTTTACGGCCATCAACCTTGGCGCTACCCTGGCTTTGACAAATAAAAAAGTGGTATTGCTAGAACTCGACCTGAGAAAACCCAAGGTCAGTTCAATGCTCAGGATCACCAATGAACCCGGGATCACCAATTACCTGGCTGGTCTTGCTACCATCAATGAGATCATTAAACCGGTTGAAGATGTCAACAACCTTTTTGTCATTCCGGCAGGCAGCATACCACCCAACCCTACTGAATTAATGCTCAACGGCAAACTCGATATTTTAATAGGGCAATTAAAGCAGGATTTTGATTATGTCCTGATGGATTCACCACCGATAGGCTTGGTTACCGATGCAAAACTGCTCAACAAATATGCCGACCTCTGCTTGTATATCGTGCGCCACAAGCGAACACCCAAAGCCTACCTTAAATATATTAACCAGTTATATTTAAGCAAGGAATTGAACAACATGAACATTATCTTTAACGGTTTGAAACCACGTGGGATTTTAGGTTTCAAGAACAGTTACGGACACGGTTACGGGTATGGTGACGGATATGGTTATGGTTATACCCAGGAAGTCGAAAAAAAGAAACGCCCATTCTGGAAACGCAAATCTTCGAAGAAATCTAAACATCCTAAAAAATAAATGATATCCATACCGGTTTTAGTTACACACTTTAAAATTCCATTCTCCGAAAATAAAATATGATATCTTTTGTACAAAAACTGAAGGCAACTCCCCGTTATTCAAAGGTTGTTGAATGGACCAAACTGATCAGCGTTACCGGAAGCGTTCATATAATTGTTCAGGCGGTAAGTTTTATAAGCGGAATTTTAGTCATCAGGCTCCTGACTTTACAGGAATTTGCATTATATACGATTGCCAATACCATGTTGGGAACCATCAGTCTTTTATCAGACGGTGGAATCTCTACCGGTGTAATGGCCCAGGGCGGAAAAGTCTGGCAGGATAAGCAAAAGCTCGGAGCTGTATTGGTGACCGGGTTGGATCTGCGGATAAAATTTGCAGTCGGAAGCCTGGTGATAAGCATACCCATTCTGATTTATTTCCTGCTTCAGCATGAAGCCAGCTGGCTTACTATCCTGTTGATCATTGTCTCATTAATACCTGCATTTTATGCGATGCTGATTGATTCGATACTCGAAATTGTCCCTAAACTCCACCAGTCGATCATCCCCTTGCAAAAAAACCAGCTGATGGTTGCCATGGGGCGCTTAATGATTACCGGATTGACACTTTTTTTCTTCCCCTTTACATTTGTGGCCATCATTGCCGCAGGGATACCCAGGATTATAGGAAATATAAGGCTGAAAAAGATAGCAGCAGGATTTGCCGATACGCATCAGCATTCCGATCCGGAAATCAGGCATAACATTCTTCAAGTTGTAAAACGTGTCCTGCCCGGGGCCTTGTATTTTTGTATCTCCGGGCAAGTGACTATCTGGTTGATTTCCATATTTGGCAAAACAAGTGATGTTGCGCAACTGGGGGCAATCGGTAAAATAACGATGTTATTATCGGTCGTCAGCGCCTTGATGGTTACACTGGTAGTCCCAAGATATGCGCGTTTGCAGGATCTCAACAAATTAAAGTCCTATTTCTGGAAAGTGCAACTTGCGCTTTGGGCTTTATCGATTACACTGGTAACCTTTGTCGGCTTTTTTGCAAAATACATACTCATGATACTTGGAAATAAATACTCAGGACTATCATATGAAATGACGCTGAGCATGATTTCAGGAAGTATGGGTCTTATGGGAGGCTTGTCTTATGTCCTGTATTCCAGCAGGGGCTGGGTTATTAATCCATTCCTTTTTATAGGGATTAGTATCGTGGTCCTGACTTTGGGAATCTGGATCTGCGACGTCAACACATTGGTTGGTTGCATTAAACTCGATATTTTCACTTCAATATTCTTTTATCTGATACACAGCGGGTATTGTGCTTATAAAGTCTATACATTGAAGATTGAGTAGCTTAAATTACATTTACAATAATATATGAAAAAAATACTTATTTCAGGGTCTTCCGGGCTTATAGGTTCGGAAGTTTGTTTATTCTTTGCAAGCCAGGGATGGGAAATACATGGTATAGACAATAATCAGCGTGCCGTGTTTTTTGGCGCAACAGGAGATACACGCTGGAATCAGAACAGGATATCAGGTGCCATTGGCAGTACTTTTCACCACCATGAACTGGATATAAGGGACCGTCAGGGAATTTTAGGGCTGTTAAAAACGATCAGGCCGGATGCAATTGTTCATACGGCGGCACAACCTTCTCATGACAGGGCAGCGGATATTCCTTTTGATGATTTTGATACCAATGCGGTAGGGACACTGAATATGCTTGAGGCAGCAAGGCAGTTTTGTCCTGAAGCGCCGTTTGCGCACATGTCAACAAATAAAGTGTATGGGGACAGGCCAAATACAATTAAACTCAAGGAACTGGAAACACGGTGGGAGTATGATGATCCTTATTATATGGATGGTATTAAGGAGGATTTCTCTATAGATCAGTCGAAGCACTCACTTTTTGGCGCGTCCAAGGTAGCTGCTGATGTCATGGTGCAGGAATATGGTCGTTATTTTAACATGCCAACTTGCGTCCTGAGAGGCGGATGCCTGACAGGGCCGAATCACAGTGGGGTTGAGCTGCATGGTTTTCTTAGTTTTCTTGTCAAATGCAACCTGGAAGACCGGGAGTACAAGATCTTTGGATATAAAGGGAAACAGGTGAGGGATAATATCCATTCACATGATGTCGCATCCTTTATCAGTGCCTTCATTGCAAAACCGCGGGTGGCTGAAGTCTATAATATCGGTGGAGGCAGGGCTAATTCCTGCTCTATACTTGAAGCGTTTAAGATCACTGAAAAATTTACGGGTAAGCAACAGATATTTCAATACCAGGATGGTAACAGGATAGGTGACCATATTTGTTATATTTCAAATCTGGACAAGATGAGGATGCATTATCCGGAATGGGATATTACGGTCACATTGGAAGAAACGATAAAACAAATTGTTGAGGCATGGCAGAACAGAAAGTAAGGGATAAAAAAATTATCCTGTCATTTCAGCCATTCTCCATCATAGGAACCGGTGGTGGCGCGCGCATTTTGCGAAGGTTGGTTGAAGGAAGGGAAAGCGAGTTGATTTTCTTTTCATTTGTTTATCGCATTTCAAAAAACGAATCCAGATATAATGAAGAACAATATGTATTGATCCCTGCACACAGGCGCTGGATGCGGTCATTCCTGAGGAATCTTGCTATTTTTTTCAGGAGTACATTATTACACGGCTTGAATACCCGCAGGATACAGTCCAAAGTTTCAAAACTTGATTTTGATATACTGCATGTGCTTGACCATAGTCTGTATTCAAATGTGCTTATACAGGCGGCTCTGAAAAGAAACATTCCCATCTGGGCGAGTTTTCATGATCATTTTATGTCTACAGGTTCCTTCCCTCATATAAGCAAGGAAGTGTGGATACATGCCAGTAAGAGAATGGTTATTTCTCATGAAATGGGACAACACTATTCTGAATTATTCGGGACCCGGGAATATATCATTGTTACGGATGGTTTAAAACCTGAGGAAATATCTCCGGCAAAATCAGAAATTCATTCCGGCGAGCTAAGCATATATTTTGGAGGGCTTTTACACCTGGATTATTATGAATTATTTGAAAAATTTTGTAAAACGCTTGAAATCCTCTCAAAGGAGGAAAATATGAAAATTTCATTGATACTCAGGGGAACCCAGAAGTTAAGTTTCCTGAATGACAGTTCCCTCGAAATTGATTATCGTCCGTTTTCTATTGATACTGAACTTTTAAGGCTTGAGATGAATGAATCAGATATTTTGTACCTGCCTATCAAGTATACGGATAAAGAATTTTACCTGTATAGTTTTTCAACAAAAATGATAGGTTATTTAGGCGCTTCAGGTAATATCTTTTACCACGGTCCCAAGGAAGCTGCGGCAGCCAGGTTTCTGGAAAAAAATGGCTGTGGCCTTGTATGTGACTCATTGGATCCTGAAATAATCATGAAAGATATTAAGGCGCTTATGGCCAATACGACATATTCCTCAAGGGCGAAACAGGTTGCTAATGAAAGTTTTCAATTGAAAGATATGCAAGAACGTTTTTTTGCATAATTACGGGGAACGGGCAAATATGAAAATAATCTTTATCTGTGGGTCCATTGAACCGGGAAAGGACGGAGTTGGTGATTATGTTCGAAGTCTGTCGGTGGAACTTATACGCCAGGGGCACGAAGTGCAGGCCATCGCCCTGAACGACAGGAATACCGATGAAGCATACGAGGGGGAACAAGTGCTGGATGGAACCGCCGTCAGGGTCAGTCGCCTCCCTTCCGTCTGGCCGGATAAAAAGCGTTACATAAGTGCAAAATCACACATCTTGAATTTCAAGCCCGATTGGATCAGTTTTCAGTTCGTACCTTATTCATTCCAGGACAGAGGATTGCCATATAACCTCAAATCCTTTGCCAGAATGGTACGCGGGGAGGCGCGCTGGCATATCATGTTCCATGAATTGTGGCTTGGTTTTACCCCCGATTCACCACTCAAGGACAAGGTAATCGGATTTTTCCAGAGCCGGATCATGCTTTCCCTTACAAGGTTAATAAAACCTGCACTTGTTACAACCTCTAATTCACTCTATGGAAACCTGCTTGAAGTCAACCATATCCCTACAAGTATATTACCATTGTTCAGCAATATCCCTGTAGCCAGGGCGGATGAAGCTTTTAAGGAGGGACTCATGGCCCAAATGGATATTGACAAGGCAGACCGAGGTCAATGGAGGATAATAGGCGTATTTGGCAATATCTATCCGGATTCATATCTTGATAATGCCATTGCGGAACAACTCGAAATTGTAGCACCATTAAAAGTCAGGATATTCATACTTGGCTTTGGCAACCTGAATGAATCTGGTAAAGATGAATTCAGTAGATTGCAGGACCTTTTCGGCGACCGTGTCAAATTCCTTCATTTGGGAATTCAAACAGGGAATAATATTTCAAATATTATGCAGATTCTTGATTATGGCATATCTTGCACACCTGCGGAACATATTGGGAAAAGCGGGGTATTTGCAACCATGCGCTTACATGGTGTTCCGGTCATATTGCCGAAGGACGGCAGCAACAGGGAAATGGATGAAGCAACATCAAAATACATTGATTACCACATGAACCGGCCGTCAAATACCTGGAATGTATCTTATGTTGCCGCTCAATATATTCAAATGCTGAACTCAAAAATACCTACTTTATGATAGATGTTAAAAAAATCTTAGATTTGCAGACCCGCAACGTTGTTGACTGGCATACCAAGGTTGAACTCAAGGAAAAAGAATTGCCATGGCAGTTTATAGAAGAGAATAATATGTGGAATTTTTCCCTTTGGCACGAAGAGGATATTGCGCGGATAAAGGACATTGATCCAATGAGAATAGTGGAAGCGAAACGCAACATTGATAAGTTTAACCAGTCAAGGAATAATGCCATGGAAAAAATTGACGAATGGATTCTATCCTACCTGGATTCCAACAATGTGAAACCGGGAGAAAAGATACATTCAGAAACGCCAGGAATGATGATAGACCGTTTATCCATCATGTCGCTGAAAAAATATCACATGCTTGAAGAAACAGTCAGGGAAGGGGCTTCAGAAGAACATAAAGCCACATGTGCGGGCAAGGTAAAGGTTCTTGAGGAGCAGATATCCGACCTGGCAGGCAGTCTCGTTGTACTGTTCAGTGATTTATCGGGTTCAAGGTTGAGATTCAAGGTTTACAGGCAGTTTAAAATGTATAACGACCCTAACCTGAACCCGGAATTATATTCAAGGAAACAGAAAAATTAATACATACTTTGAATAAAATGAGTGTAAATAAACAGAAGATATGGGTTGATGCCAGCATTGGCGGTTATGGAGAAATCTGGATGCGTATCATTGGTTTCTACACAGTGGCAGGCTTAAGGCCGGAATTTGAAATCGGTTTGCTTATTCCTGAGTTTTTGAACGAATTATGTGTTATTACATTCGGCGACAGGTTGAAATTCCTTTCAAGGGAAGACAAGAAGGATATAAAATATGAGTTTACAAATTTTGGCCTGAGGCACTTGCTTCCTGGGATTATTAAAGGCAAGCGCTATATTTCTCCAATTCAAAGAACTGCCATACGTGACAAAAAGAATAAGAACTATGTAAAGAACACCTTGAACGATTGGGCCTCTATAGCCATGGACTTTATAGGCCTGGTTCACATCCCCAAGATAAAATGGAGTTCAACCTATCATGGATTTTTGGAAATGGTTTCAATCAAGCAGTTCAGGTTTATGGATTATGAGAGTTTTGTTGAACAGACAAAACGGGATTATACCAGGATACATGAAAAGTTGAACGGGAATATCCCATTGTCTCCTGAATTGGTTATACCGTCAGATTTAAATGATAACGTACTTGTATTTCCAACCGGTACCAGCAGGCAGTTTATGCCTGTGGAATGGGCGAAGAAGTATTTACCTGATGCATATTACGCGTTTTTCCACAAGAGTGGTTCGCTTCCAATATTTAAGGAGCATGGCTTAAAGACGGTTAGCTATTATAAGGAAGCCGGAGATATGATAGCTTTGTCAAAACATGCAAAATGGACGGTCGTAACAGATAGTTTTCATTCACATGTCATACAATCGGCCAATGAGAAATGCACCGTGCTGATTACGGAACTGATAAAAGAAAGGGTTGTCAATCCTTCATTCAGGGGTAAAGTCGTTGATGCGGAGGTTCCTTGCCATCCATGTATACACATGACAGGAAGCCCGGTTTGTGCGGCAGGTTATACCAAATGCCTCAATTGGGATCATGCGGTTTATACAAGCAATGTCATAAGCTCCACGCTTAAACAATAAAGAATCAATAAAATAAATAACTTAAATACCATATAATTATACACTTTAAAATAACATGAATCTGATAAAAAAAATTTACACGCATCTTTTGTGGAGAATCAATTTTACAACAAAAATTACAATACCGCAATTATACCTGGCCATGTATTTGCCACAGCGCGTAATGAGTGGCCCGTTTGAAGGCATGAAATACATCAATCGCAGCACAGGAAGTCCTATACTTCCTAAATTTGCCGGAACCTATGAAGATGAATTGCATGGGGTATTTTCCACTATTAAAGATGGTGGTTACGAACGTTTTATTGATGTTGGTGCAGCAGAAGGGTATTATGTTGTAGGTGTTATGAAATATTTACTTCCAAAAGGCAAGGAAGTAATTGCCTTTGAAAGTGAAGAAATAGGCAGGAAACGAATCAAGAAACTAGGCGAAATAAATGGTTGCACAGGTATTAATATTATGGGTTTTTGTGATGTAGACCTGCTTGCTACAATCATGAATGATAAAAAAACTTTTATGCTTGTGGATATTGAAGGCGGAGAATTTGATTTGTTAAATCCACAGAAAATAAATTTTGAGAATTGTGACTTGCTGGTTGAAATTCATGACAGGGAGCCTATGCTTAAAAAGAAGAAATTGATGGAGGATTTCATGAAAACACACGATATACAGGATATTAAGACGGGACCGAAAAAATTGCCTGAAAATGTCGAATGGAAACCTATTATCAAGAAACATGCGGATTACGTGGTGAATGAATTCAGGGGGCCTCAATCCTGGTTATTCATGAAAAGTAAAAAACATTCAGCGTAAGTTCTTTTGAGTGATAAAACGATAATATTCTCCCATCCTACAGGTAATGCCAATGTACGTGCTGCCTTAAATGGCATGGCTGAAGCCGGCATATTAGGAAGATTCTATACATCCATTGCCTGTTACCCGGGGAATGCTTTTGACAGGCTGGGCCGGGTGAAGGCTTTTTCAGAATTCAGGAAAAGAAGTTTTGAAAGCCAGCTTCAACCCATGACAAGGACCTTGCCTTTAAGGGAACTATTAAGACTGGTATCTTCAAGGGCAGGTTTTAAAAGCTTGATAAAACATGAAACCGGTATGTTTTCCATAGATGCGGTATACCGCTCAATGGACCTGCATGTTGCTGACCAGGTAAGAAATGGGGATCTTAAAAATGCAGCAGCTGTTTATGCCTATGAAGATGGCGCTGCATCGTCATTCCAGGCGTCAAAGATAAAAGGCTTAAAATGTTTATACGACCTTCCGATTGGTTACTGGCGTTCGGCCAGGAAATTTTTGGCCATGGAGAGGGAACACAGGCCTGAATGGGCATCTACATTGACGGGTTTTCTCGATTCAGATACCAAGCTGGCACGCAAGGACGAAGAATTGAGATTGGCCGACCATATTTTTGTAGCCAGCAGCTTTACTGCCGAAACGCTAAAGGAATATCCCGGGAAACTCGCACCAGTGAGTATCATTCCATATGGATTTCCGGACATTAATCCCGGGAAGACATATAATATGGACCAGAACACGCCCTTAAAACTACTTTTTATTGGAGGCCTGTCGCAAAGAAAAGGCATTGCCAATATCTTTGAGGCCGTGCAGGGTTTCGGGCGACATGTTGAACTCACAGTGGTAGGTCACAAAACAGCAAATGATTGTCCTGCCCTGGACGCGGCCTTGTCAAAACATACCTGGATACCCAGCCTTCCACATTCGGGCATATTAAAACTGATGCGGGAACAGGATATATTGATTTTTCCTTCACTTTTTGAAGGTTTTGGCCTGGTAATAACCGAAGCGATGTCGCAGGGAACACCCGTTATTACAACTGATCGCACTGCAGGTCCTGACCTGATAGAACACGGCAGGAACGGCTGGTTGATAGAAGCCGGTTCGACCAAAGCCATACAGGAACTTTTGGAAAAATTAATTCCAGATAGAAAACAGGTTGAAACAGTCGGCAAGGCTGCGTTGGAAACCGCGGGTAAAAGACCGTGGGACAGGTATGGCATGGAGCTTTCAGATGCCATAAAAGGCTTGATAAACTAATTGCATTGAACTTTACCCAATAAAGTAGTGAACATGGTCACAACGCATTTGAGTGTGGAAGACGTACATGATGGACATGTTGCGGCGAAGCCAAAGCGCAAGTGGTACAAGATCCCCTGGTCTGATCCCATAGCGATGATAAAGATCGGGATATGGGCTTATTTCCTGCTCCTGATTTTTGAAGGCGCTTTGAGAAAATGGTTTCTGGCCCCACTGGCGGGACCTTTATTGATTATCCGCGACCCGATTGCATTCTGGATCATCATCAAGTGTATACAGCACAGGTTATTCCCTTCAAACAAATATATCACTATCGTGAATTTTATAGCGGTAGTGGGAATATTGACCACATTGACTTTAGGCCATGGAAATATCATGGTGACCCTGTATGGTGCCAGGATACTCTTTCTGCATTTCCCGCTGATGTTTATTATCGGCAAGATATTTACCAGGGAAGATGTACTGAACGTGATGCGTTTTACACTTTGGATAGGCTTGCCCATGGCGCTCCTGACCGCTATGCAGTTCTATAGTCCGCAGTCGGCATGGGTCAATCGTGGTGTTGGAGGAAGCATGGAAGGCGCGGGATTCAGCGGCACAGGTGAGTTTTTCAGGCCACCTGGAACTTTTTCATTCACCACCGGGAATGTGCAGTTCTTCAGCATGATGGCGCCATTCGTATTTTATTTTTTCTTCTATAAAAAAGAGATCAACAAATTTGTGCTTATAGCGGCATTTGTCGGTTTAGTGATGGCAATACCTCTGTCCATCAGCCGTTCCTTGTTGCTGAATACCTTGATCACGATTATGATGGCATCATTGGCCACCATAAGGAAAACCAAATTTCTTGGCAAGATGATGTCACTTGTCATAGTTGCAGTGGTAGCTCTGCTGGCATTGAGCCAGACTAGCTTTTTCAAGGTGTCCACCGGAGCCTTTACCGAGCGTTTTGACGTTGCGAGCGAGGCCGAAGGAGGAGCTGAAACGGCTTTCCTGGATCGTGTTCTTGGAAGCATGATCAAGGGACTGAATTCATCAACCAATGAGAAACAATCCTTTTTTGGCTTGGGTATGGGCATGGGAACCAATGTTGGTGCCAACCTGTTAAGTTCCACCGGGGTGTTTATGATCTCTGAAGATGAATGGGGACGGTTGATCGGTGAAATGGGACCTCTGTTTGGCCTTGCCCTCATAATGATTCGTATAACACTGGTATATAAAATCACTTCGGCAGCCTATGTCCAATTAAGCCAGGGAGACCTTTTGCCATGGATATTGTTGAGTTATGGTTTTATGATCATGCTGAATGGGCAGTGGGCACAACCAACATCGCTCGGTTTCTGTACCATGATAGGGGGACTCCTGATGGCCTCTATCAATAAAAAAATTACCTGAGATCAGCAGATGGAAAGAATATTGATGTTTATACCCGCATATCGATGAAGATTATCCTGATTGGAAATTATCCACCGGATAAACAGGAGAGTATGAAGCGTTTTTCAAATATGCTTCACATTGGTTTTCAAAATGCCGGTCATGAGGCTGAAATATGGCTTCCAAAAGTCGTGTTCGGGTCGCTTGCCGGGAATACATATACTGGTATAGGGAAATGGCTTGCTTACATTGATAAATGGGTGATATATCCCGTGTATTTAAGGATCCGCCTGTTAACGGGCAGGTACAATATCTCCAATACAAGATTCCACGTTTGTGACCATTCCAATTCACAGTATCTGACCTGCCTGCCTTCAAATATTTCGGCCATTACCTGTCACGATGTGCTGGCCATACGCGGTGCACTCGGATTCAAGGATGCTTATTGTGAAGCATCAAGGATGGGTGTAATTCTTCAAAAATGGATACTTCGCAACTTGTTGAAGGCTAAAAAACTGGCCGCAGTTTCGATGTTTACAATGCGTCAGCTGAACGAACTGAGCACAGAAATGAAATCCGGACAAAAAAAGGAATGGCGTGTCATCCTCAATGCATTCAACGAGGATTTTTATCCGGTCCAGCCGTCCATAAGAAATGAGAGGCTTAGTGCATTAGGCCTGAAACCGGAAATACCTTACCTCTTGCATGTTGGTTCATCACTCCCGAGAAAAAACCGCAAATTATTGGTGGACATGTTGTACGCATTAGGCGATAAATGGAATGGCGTGATCTGTTTTGCCGGCCAGGCCATTGATCAGGAATTACAGGAACAGATCAACAAATATGGATTGATGGAAAGGATAAGATCTGTAGTGGATCCGGGGCATGAAGACCTGCTTGCACTTTACAGCGCCTGTTCTGCTTTTATTTTCCCTTCCTATTCTGAGGGATTCGGCTGGCCGGTGATAGAGGCCCAGGCTTGCGGGGTTCCCGTTATCACAAGCAACATAGAACCTATGCCGGAGGTCGGCGGAATGGCAGCATTATACGAAAATCCTGACAATGCGGAAGGTTTTGCAAACGCATTCTTATCCCTGCAGGCTCCGGGGAAACGCGAAGAATTGATTAAATTTGGCTTTGAAAATAGCAGTAGGTTTACACCCGACATCATGATCAATTCATATTTGGCACTACATAACCTTACAAGAAATAACTAACCATGATCTTCAAGATACTGACCTGTTTGTTACCCTGGAAATTAAGACGCCTGGTCTTAAACAGGTTTTTTGATTTCGAGATCCATCCAACGGCGCGTATAGGTTTAGCCTGGGTATTTCCTTCAAAATTAAAAATGGCGGCCGGAACGCGGATAGACCATTTTACGATTGCAATACACCTGGATCTGATAGAACTGGGAGAGAATTCAACCATCGGCAGAAGAAACTGGATTACAGGTTTTACAACAAAAAGCGATTCACTTCATTTTCGCCACCAGCTTGACAGGAGGGCTGAACTGGTCATGGGAAAATCTTCAGATATTACAAAGAATCATCATATCGACTGTACCAGCAGCATTTCCATTGGCGATTTTGTCACCGTTGCCGGATACCAGTCACAATTGTTGACACATTCAATTGATATTGTCATGAACAGGCAGGACAGTGCGCCTATCCTTATTGGTGATTATGCCTTTATAGGCACCAATGTGGTTATATTGGGCGGGGCTGTTTTACCAGCCCGGTCTGTGCTGGGTGCGAAATCGTTGCTTAACAAGAAATTTACAGATGAATATACCTTGTACGGAGGCGTTCCTGCAAAGGCAATTAGCAGCATACCGGCAGATTCCGGTTATTTTCACCGTACAACAGGTTTTGTCCATTAAGCCGGATGTGAGCATGATATCAGAGCATAATATAATTTCCGGATGAAGGTATTACGTGTTATCGCAAGTATGGATCCCACCAGCGGAGGCCCCTGCCAGGGTTTACGCAATGCGATACCGGAGCTGAAAAAGCATGGGGTGGATACCGAAGTGGTTTGTCTTGATTCTCCCGATGCCGCATTTATTTCTTTGGATAATTTTATTGTACATGCCATCGGACCCGGAAAAACTTCCTGGAGTTATGCTCCACAATTGATACCTTGGTTGACACAACATTTAGGCGGGTATGATATCGTTGTTGTGCATGGATTATGGCAATACCACGGTTACGCGGTTATGAAGGCCTTTAAATATCTGAGGCAGGACGGGGAGCGGAACCTGCCTTCTTTCTATGTGATGCCGCATGGAATGCTTGACCCTTATTTTCAGCGTGCAGCCGGCAGGAAATTAAAAGCGATCCGAAACTGGTTTTATTGGAAATTGATAGAGTCAAAGGTCATCAATGGTGCTGACGGGGTTTTTTTTACGTGCCAGGAAGAACTTGCGCTTGCAAGGCAGACTTTCAGTCCTTATCATCCCAAACAGGAACTGAATGTCGGGTATGGTATCCAGGAACCACCAACTTTTAATGCGTCCATGAAAGAAGCTTTCGGGAAAAAATGCCCTGAGCTGGGTGACAGGCCCTTCATTTTATTCCTGAGTCGTATCCATATAAAAAAGGGTGTTGACCTGTTGATTCGGGCATACCAAAAAATACATGAAATGCACGCATCTGAAAAGGAATTCCCATTATTGGTAGTAGCGGGTCCGGGAATGGATACAGCTTATGGCATGTCCCTTAAACACGAACTTGAAAAAAATGAAAGCATACGCGACAAGGTTTTTTTTACAGGCATGATCAATGGCGAAGCAAAATGGGGTGCCTTTTACGGAGCCGAGGCATTTATTTTACCGAGTCACCAGGAAAATTTCGGTATAGCGGTTGTAGAGGCACTTGCCTGCAGTAAACCTGTAATGATTTCAAACCAGGTCAATATCTGGAGGGAAATTGAACAGGCAGGGGCAGGGTTTGTTGCTGAAGATGATCTTGAAGGTGTCATCAGCCTGTTGACATCCTGGAATCAGCTGTCCCGCGATGAAAAGTCGGGAATGTCCTTGCGGGCGCGAGAAACGTTTAAACAGTTTTTTGCCATTGAATCGGCCGCCAAACGTATAGTTGATATCATGAACCAATCTCCTGTTAAATCCCTATAAAATATATGCACAACCAGGATACTTTCGAAGGGCCCTCTTTTTCTCTTGCCAATCGCCTTGGAAGATTGGTATGGGGAATTGTTTCATTGGTGTTATTCAGGTATTCACCTAAACCCATGCACGCATGGCGTTCATTCGTCTTGCGTCGATTCGGTGCAAAAGTCGGGAAAGGTGTGCATGTCTATCCGAAGGTCAATATCTGGGCACCCTGGAATCTCGACCTGGGTGATGGATGCGGTGTGGCCAACGGTGCCATTCTTTATTCCCAGGCCATGATCACGATAGGCAAGAAAGCAGTCATTTCGCAGGGTGCCCATTTATGTGCGGGAACCCATGATTATAACACCAGGGGTTTTATTTTACTCACCAAACCTATACGTGTTGGTGACCATGCCTGGGTAGCCACCGAAGTTTTTGTTCATCCCGGTGTGAACATTGGCACCGGTGCGGTGATTGGAGCGCGTTCCGTGGTGACAAAACATATGCCCGATTGGATGGTATGCAGCGGACATCCCTGCGTACCCATCAAGGAAAGAAAATTCAAGATCGAAGATTGAAATGGTTTTTATATGGAAGTAAATAATAAATGATCTCTGTAATTATCCTGACGAAAAATGAAGAAAAAGACCTGCCGGGCTGTCTTGAGTCTGTGAGGTGGTGCGACGACATACATGTCCTGGATTCGGGCAGTTCAGATGCTACCGTTGAAATAGCGCGTTCTTTTGGTGCCGCTGTATCTGTCAATATGTTTGAGAGTTTTGGCAAGCAGAGGAACTTTGCCCTCGATCATATAACTACAAAATATGAATGGATACTCTTCCTGGATGCGGATGAACATGTGACTCCTGCGTTCTTTAAAGAAATGACAGAAAAGACCGGAGCTGCGGCACAGGATGTTGCAGGGTATTATTGCTGCTGGAAAATGA